>CAYQCY010000003.1:7069-92369 GCA_964416095.1 uncultured Gemmatimonadaceae bacterium | reverse complement strand
TTTTTTCATTCCCTGATAACGACGGTCTCGACGATCTTGTCGTGGATGCCCTGGCGATTGCGGTCCCAGAAGATCTGCAGGAACCCGACGCCGAGGGTGGCGAGGGAAGCGGAGTAGCCGCCGAAGCGTTCGAAGGCGTGCCACCAGTTCAGGGGCCGGCCGTCGAGGCGCGTGACGCGAACGCCGGCGAGGCGCTTGCCGGGTGTGTGTCCTCTCCAGACGACGAGGAAGGCGGTGAAGTAGAGGGCGAACCAGGCGACGCCGAGTCCGAGGTCTTCGGCGAGTGCGGAGAGGAAGTACCGGAGGGGACCGGGCCGGTCCTGGCGGGCCTCGTCCAGCTCGGCGGCGAGGCGGGCGTTGCGTTCCCGGAGGGTGGAGACGGTGGCGGTCAGGCGTGCCAGGGTGTCCGTGCCGGTCTCCGGAGCGGCTGTCGCGGTGTCCAGGGCGGCGATGGCATCGCGGAGGGCGCGGACGGCGTGGGGCTCGAGGTCCACACCGGCCACGGCGGCCTCGGTTCCGGCCTGCATGCTCTGGACGGCGTCGTCCAGACTTTCGCGGAGCTCGCGGATCTCCCGCGGGGTGAGAGTGCCGGCGTCCAGGCGGCGCACCAGGCGGTTGGCGATCCGGCGGGCCTGGTCCTCGTCCTCGGACCGCTGCAGGGCCAGCAGGTCGCCCACGAGGCCCATGGCGCCCCCCACCCCGGTGACCACGATGCCGGCGCCTGTATCTTCCTGCCCGATCTCGGTGACCCAGTCCCAGGCCCCGAGGAGGGCCAGGACGACGGCGACGGCCCCACCGGCCCAGAGCACGGCGCGCCGGGACCTTCCGAGGAAGCCGTTCGTGGATCGGGCGGCCGCACGGAAGAGGAGGACGGCGGCGACGGCGGCGAGGAGCACGCCGCCGGCCAGGGACAGCATCGCGGCCAGGACCAGATCCACGGACATAGCGACGGCGCGTCGCCATGGGCCGGCGAGGGGGGTACCGATCAGCTCGGGAGAGACGGCGAAGGACGCCGGCGTGATGGTGTCCCGGGGGTCGTCGTGGTGCGCCATGTACCGGGCGGGACAGGGTCGGTGATCGTGTGGAGAAGATAGGTGCAGGCGGGACGGGCCGATAGGCGGCGTGGCGGGCCCGTCCCGGTGCTCAGTCCCAGGCGAGGGAGAGAGCGCGGCGCTGGCCCTCGCGTATGATGTCGAGGGCCAGGACTCGATCGGTGCGCCGGGCGAGGAGTGCGCGGAGCTCTTCGACGGACCGGAGCGGGCTGCCGTTGCCGGCGATGACGACGTCTCCGGGTCGGAGGCCGGCCCGGGCGGCGGGGGTGCCTGCCACGACCTGGAGGACCAGGAGACCGCGATGCGCGCCGCGGAAGTACCGGGCGAGGTCTTCGTTCAGCTCGGCGAACGCGGCGCCGGCCACGGCGCGGGTACCGCGGCGGAAAGCGGAGGTGTGGACCAGGTCGAGGGTGCCGGGCACACCGCGCACGATGGCTTCCACGGTCGGCTCGTCGGGCAGGGGTGGGAGCCGGAACGCCACGCGCAGCGAATCAGGCAGGGGCACGCCCTCCGGGTTGAGCCAGACCACTTGCGGGCTTTCGGGCGGCTCGGGTGCCGCTTCGCGGGTCCGGAAGGAGAAGACACCGGTCGTTCCCGTGACGATGACGCGCTGGTGGATGGTGTCCACGGCGACGCGGGCCTCGAGGGCCCGCCGTGCCATGACCTGGCGCAGGCTGTCGGCCCGTGCCTGGATGACGAGGAAGCCCTTGGTGTTCGGGGCGCCCGCGGCGACGCGGGCGGGGAAGGGCTCGCCGCACACGATCACGGAATCCGGTGCGACGCGGAAGACGCTGCGCGGCGCGACCAGGGTGCGGACCCGCCTGTCCTCCGCCACCGGTCGCGGCGGCAGCCGGTCCGGCCGGGTCCCGGCCACGGCCACCAGCTCGCGAACCTTCCCGTCCCTCGAGACGGTGAAGCGGACGCTGTCGCCGGCACGCGGCCGGCTCGCGGACAGGTGCTCGATGCCGACGACGGCGTCCCGCCCGTCGATGCGCAGCAGCACGTCGCCGCTCCTGAGGCCGGCCCGGTCCGCCGGGGCGCCGGGATAGACGTCCTCGACGGTGACGGCCAGATGGCACTCGCTGTCCCGGAGCGTCCACGCCTCCTCCACGATGATGCCGAGCCAGCCCGGCAGGGGAACGTCCTGGGCCGCGGCGGGCGCGGCCAGCGTCAGGGCGAGGAAACCGGTGAGCAGTCGGTGCATGGTCATGCCGCCATCCATCAGAACCACGGGTCCCCCTCGTCCCGGGCGAGCTCACGGGTCATGACGTCCCGCTGCGCCAGCGCCGTGAAGAGGTAGCCGTTGAGGACCGGGTCGGCCGGTGCCTCGTTGAGCGCTGTCTGGGTGGTGAGCACGATGTTGTCCAGCGCGGCCAGTCGTGCCGCCGGATCGCCTACGGCCGGAGCGTTGGTCAGCTCGGCGTAGTCGGCCAGGGCGGCCAGGTACAGCTCCTGCGCCTCCTGGACGGCGCGCTCGGCTTCCTCGAGCGTCGGCGTGTCGAGAGAGGCGAGCCGCGCACCGCGCAGCGCCGGATAGCCGGCGCCGTGGCCGGCGTCCCGCACAGCGAAGCCGGTGGCGCCGCCGAGGAGGAAGATCGCCGCCGCGGCCGCCGCGCGCAGCCACGTCGAGGCACCGCCTTTCGCCCTGTTCCGGATGAGCCCTTCGTCCCGCAGGCGCGCTTCCAGGGCGGGCCAGGCGTCCGCGGCCGGCTCCAGGGCCGGCAGGCTGGCCAGCTCGTCCTTCTGTCGGCGCAGCGCCTCCAGCTCGGCCCGGCAGGCCTCGCAGGCTTCGAGGTGCGCGCGTTCGGACGCGTCCGGCGCCTCGTCGACGAGGCGGGCCAGGGTCTCGAGATCGATATGCTCTGTCATGCTCTGCTACCTCCGCTGACCGCCGCCTCGGGGCGAAGCATCAGGCGCATCTTCGCCCGAGCCTTGAACAGCTGACTCTTGGATGTGCCCGGCGCGACCCCCAGCAGCTCGCCGATCTCCTCGTGGGTGTACCCCTCCACATCGTGAAGCACGAGGACCTGGCGCATTCCCTCCGGCAGCTCCTGCAGCGCCCGTTCCAGGCGCATGCGCAGCACCGGCCGGTCCCTCGACGATGTGGCCAGCGATTCGACCAGCGGCGCTTCCCGGCTGGTGTGGCGCTTCCGCTTCCGCTGGCCCTGGAGCGCGCTGTTCACGGCCACCCGGTGCAGCCAGGTGGAGAACTTGGCGTCACCCCGGAAGCCGGGCAGGGCGCGGAACGCTCGTATCCACGCCTCCTGCGCCCAGTCCTCGGCCAGCGCTTCATCCCCCGCCATGCGCCGCACGACAGCGTAGACCCGCGGCGCGTACCGCTGGTACAGTGCCCGACAGGCCTCGGCCTCGCCGCGCTTCGCTCGGTGGATCAGATGGTCTTCACTCATGCTTTCCGCGGTTCCAACCACTCTGATGCCGCGAGGGGTTGGCTTGGTTGCCCGAAAAAGGCGGAGAGCCCCGTTCCGGGCGTTCGCTCCAGTATGAGTCGCGCCCGCCCTGGCATCAACGGCCCGGGCTGGCGTGGGCGGTCTGGCCTTCTATCTTCACCCCACGGATTCAACAGCGGGGGAGGCCGTCATGACGATCACGGCAACGAGAGCGCCGGGCGTGGACCACCTCGAGTGCACGCGTTGCGGCAAGACCATCGAGGAGACGGAACAGGCGATTCGTCTTTCGCCGTGCTGCGAGAAGCCCCTGTTCGCACGCTACGATCTGGATGCCATCGCCGAGACGTTCCGTCCCGAGAACCTGACGGGCCGGCGCGCCGACATGTGGCGCTACGCCGAGGTGCTGCCGGTGCACGATGCGGCGTTCCGCATCACGCTGGGCGAGGGGTTCACGCCCATGCTGGACGCGTCGCGGCTGGCCGAGGCCCTGGGCGTGCGGCAGCTCTGGATGAAGGACGAAGGCCAGAACCCGACGGGCAGCTTCAAGGCCCGGGGCCTGGGCATGGCGGTGGCGCGAGCCGCCGAGATCGGCGTGGAGGCGCTGGCCATCCCCTCGGCCGGGAACGCCGGCTCGGCAGCGGCCGCCTACGCCGCGGCGGCGGACATTCCGGTCCATATCGCGGTACCGACGGACACGCCGAAGCCCATCATCCAGGAGATCCGGGCCCTGGGCGCACACCTCGAGCTGGTGGAGGGCCTCATCACCGACGCCGGCAAGTACATCGCCGAAGGCGCCCGGGAGCATGGCTGGTTCGACCTGTCCACCCTCAAGGAGCCGTACCGGGTGGAGGGGAAGAAGACCATGGGCTACGAGTTGTTCGAGCAGCTCGGGCACCTCCCGGACGTCATCATCTATCCGACGGGCGGCGGGACCGGGCTGGTGGGGATGTGGAAGGCGTTCGACGAGATGGAGACGATGGGCTGGATCGGGCCCGAGCGCCCGCGCATGGTGTCGGTCCAGGGCAGCGGCTGTGCGCCCATCGTGCGGGCGTGGAAGGAAGGAACGGAGTACGCCGAGCCGTGGGAAGACGCCCACACCTGCGCCAACGGGCTGCGGGTGCCCAGCGCCATCGGCGACTTCATCATCCTGGACGCGATCCGCGCATCGGGCGGCGCCGCCGTCGCCGTGGACGACGACGACATGATACGGGGGGTCGCCCTCATCGGGCGCACCACCGGCGTGTTCGCGGCGCCGGAAGGTGGAGCGACCGCGGCCGCCATCGCTCCGCTTCTCGAGGCGGGGCACGTACGGCCCGACGACGAGGTGCTGCTGTTCAACACCGGTAGCGGTCTGAAGTACACGTCGTGAGGGACGCGGGGAAGGAGCCGGCGACGCCATGACGAAGCGGACCCGGTCGGGGCTCAGCCGACGGGCCTGGATCGTCCTGGTCCTGATGGCGGTCGCCGCGGCGGCGGTCGTCCTGGCCCCCCGTGCGTCCTCCTCCGCCGAGCTGCAGCTCGTGGTCCTGGACAGGGACGGACGGTTCCGGGACTCGGTCGCCGTGGGGCCCGAGGTGGAGCGGGAGCCGCACCTGCCGGGAGCCGTGAGCCGGGTACCCCTGGTCCTGGGGATACGCAACGCCGGCGAGGCGCCGGCCCGGCCGAGCCGCCTCGAGCTGAGCGTGCCGGAGCGGGTTCGCCTCACCGCCGCCGACGGACGCCAGCTCGCCGCCGGCACCAGCGCGGCCGGCCCGCTGGTCCGGTACGCCTTCGAGCCGGAGTTCGAGCCCGTGGCCCCCGGGCGGCTGCCGGAGCTGCTGCCCGGTCTGGACACGCTCTGGGTGGAGGTCGTCGTCCCCTTCGTCTACTGCATCGTCCTGGCCGACTCGGTGCCCGAGTTCATTCCTGCACCGTTCCCGGATCCGGAGACGCTGCGGTCGATCCGCGTGTTCTACGCCTTCGAGGGCGGCGACCTGGTCCGGCGCCAGACGGGTATCCTGACCCTGGCCCTGGACGAGGCGATGGTGCAGCGTGCCGCGATGCACGGAGAGCCGACCGCCGGACCACCGGGACCGGCCGGGCCCATGCCCGACACGACGCGGCTGGAGCGGCTCGGCGAGCGGACCGCCGTGTGCGGCGATCCGGCGGAGCCCACGTCCGTGCACGCGACGGTATGGCGCACCCCGCGCGACGGACGGTTCATCGTGCTGGCGTCCGGCGGCGTCGTGCGCAAGCACCTGTACGATCTGGACGGAGATGGCATCCTGGAGCGCGAGGCCTGGGACGGGGATGGGGACGGACGTGTGGACAGGGGCCGGACGATCCGGTTGCCGATTCCCGAGATGCTGCTTCCCCGGCTCGAGGGTACCGCCACCGCGACGGACCCCTGAGGCCACGCGGCACGGCCTTTGCCGCTCAATATGAATGGCCCGCGAGGGCGCACCATCACCAACAACGGGCTGGTGTCATGAACAAACGGCAGCGCGAGAAGATCGAAAAGCTGCTCCTGAAAGAACGAGGGAGGCTCCTGGAGCACCTGGCGGAGTTCGATGAGCGATTCGCCGAGATCGACCAGGACGGCGAGATCTCCCACTACCCGTTGCACATGGCGGACGAGGGCACGGAGACGATGGAGCAGGAGAAGGAGTTCCTGCTCGCCTCGCAGGATGGCCGCCAGCTCTATGCCGTCGACGAAGCCCTGCGCAAGCTGTACAAGAGGCCGGAGGAATTCGGGAAGTGTGAACGGTGCGGCGGCGAGATCGGCTTCGAGCGCCTCGAGATCGTGCCGGCCGCCCGGTACTGCGTCTCCTGCAAGCGGCACGTGGAGGAGAACGGCGAGGGGGTCGACGAGAACGAAGCGGCCTGAGCGTGGTCACCGTCCTCCTCTCCGTCCTGTCGGTGCTGGCTGTAGCGGCGTGGATCGCCACGCGTCGTCGGCTCGACCGGAGGAAGCGGCTGGACGACGCCGACATCCAGCAGATCGAGAACGCCGGCTGGGTGGAAGTCGACGAGCCGTTGGACCTGGACGAGGCCCGTGAGGAGGAGGAGCGGTTCTGGAACGAGGACTGGGACGAGCCGGAGCCGTGGTGAGCGCCTGAGCAGCGAGGAGGGCATGGCCGAGCCGAAGGTCGCGTTCCACCCGACCCCGAACCCCAACGCGGGGAAGTTCGTGGTGGACCGCCAGGTGGTGCCCTCCGGCGGATCCCGGTCGTTCTTCGAGGCGGAGGATGCCCGGGACGATCCCGTCGGCGAGTCGCTCATGGCGCTCCCCGGCGTCCGCAGCATCTTCATGGTGGACGATTTCATCACCGTCACCAAGACCCCGGCTACCGAATGGGACGACCTGATTCCCCGGGTGGAGGACGCGATCCGCTCGGCCATGTGACCGGCTGGCCACAGGGCGTCACCGTCCTGGACCACACCGCCGATGTCGGCATCCGGGTCCGGGCGCCGGCGCTGGACGCCCTCTTCCATCGGGCCGCGCGCGGCATGATCGCCGTGATACGCGGCGAGGCCGACGAGGCGCGGGAGACCGATGCGGGGGGAGCGGCCGGCGAGCCGGCGGGAGAAGTCCGGCGCGTGGCGCTGGAGGCCGGCGATCTGGAGACCCTCCTGGTGGCGTGGCTGCGGGAGCTCCTCTTCCTGATCCAGGTCCGGGATTTCGAGTACCGGAGCGCACGGTTCCAGCACCTGGAGCCGGAGCACCTGGAGGCGGAGGTGCGCGGCGCGCCACCGGCCGCGCCCGAGACGGAGCTCAAAGGCGTCACGTACCACGGGCTCGCCGTGGAACGGGGCGACGACGGCTGGACCGCCACCGTGATCTTCGACGTGTGACGCGACCGGCCGGATCGCTGGGAACGCGCGTGCAGCGGAAGGGCAGGAAACCATGAAGGTGACCGTAGAACGGATCGATGAGTATCGCTGGCGCATCCCGAAGACCGGCGCCATGCGGGTCGAGGGGCTCGTGTTCGCCGGCGAAGCCATGATGGAGGAGATCCGCAGCGACCAGGCGCTGGAGCAGGTGGCGAACGTGGCATGCCTGCCCGGCATCGTGGGTCGCTCCATCGGCATGCCCGACATCCACTGGGGCTACGGCTTCGCCATCGGCGGCGTGGCCGCCTTCGATCCGGACGAAGGCGGTGTGGTGAGCCCCGGCGGCGTGGGGTACGACATCAATTGCGGCGTCCGACTGCTCCGCTCGTCCGTCCACGTGGATGATGTACGGTCCAGGCTCGGACGCCTCATGGACCGCCTCTACGACCGGGTCCCCGCCGGCGTCGGAAAGGGGTACGAATCCTTCGTCCTCAGCGCCAAAGACATCCGCCGCGTCCTGGAAGAAGGGGCGGCGTGGGTTGTGGGGCAGGGCTACGGAACCGACGGCGACCTGGCCCGGATCGAGGCGGGGGGCGTGCTGGACGGCGCCGACCCGGACGCCGTGAGCAAGCGGGCCGTCGAGCGGGGTCGGGACCAGCTCGGCACCGTGGGCTCGGGCAACCACTTCATCGAGGTGGGCTGGGTGGACGAGGTGTACGACAACGCCGCCGCGGCCCGGCTCGGGCTCGAGGAAGGCACCGTCACCACGTTCATCCACAGCGGATCCCGGGGGCTCGGCTACCAGGTCTGCGACGACTCCCTCGACACCATGCTCAAGGCCGCGTCGTCCTACGGCATCGACCTGCCGGACCGGCAACTGGCCTGTGCGCCCCTGGACTCGCCCGAGGCCACGGACTACATGGCCGCCATGGCCGCCGCGGCGAACTTCGCCTTCGCCAACCGCCAGATGATGGGCCACAGGGTCCGGGAGGTCTTCGCCGAGACCTTCCAGCGGCCCTGGGGCGAGCTCGGCATGGGCCTCGTCTACGACGTCGCCCACAACATCGCCAAGTGGGAGACCCACGAGGTGGATGGCAGGGAGCGACGCGTCTGCGTCCACCGCAAGGGCGCCACCCGGGCCTTCCCGCCCGGGCACGACGAGGTCCCCGCCGCCTACCGGGACCTGGGCCAGCCCGTCTTCATCCCCGGCGACATGGGCCGCTACTCGTACGTGCTGCTGGGCACCGAGGGGGCCTACCGGGAGACCTTCGGCTCCACATGCCACGGCGCCGGCCGCCGCATGAGCCGGCGACAGGCCAAGAAATCGGCCCGGGGCCGGAACCTGCGCACCGAGTTCGAGGACCGGGGCATCCAGGTCCGGGCCTCCTCCTTCGGCACCGTGGCCGAGGAGATCCCCGAGGCCTACAAGGACGTGGCCAGCGTGGTGGACGTGGTGGACCGGGCCGGCATCGGCCGCAAGGTCGTCCGGCTCCGGCCCCTGGGCGTGCTCAAGGGATGACCGCCACGGCCTTCGCCCGGCGGCGCGCCGCCGTACTGGACCGTCTGGACGGCGGCGCCATGGTCCTTCCCGCGGCGCCCGAGCTCACCACCGGCCGCGACACCGAGGTCCGCTACATCGCCGACGCCGAGCTCTACTACCTCACCGGCTGCGGCGAGCCCGGCGCCGTGGCGGTTCTCACCGCCCACGAGGACGGCCCCTTCGTCCTCTTCGTCCGGCCGCCCGACGCCGACGCCGAGCGCTGGACGGGGCCCCGCTTGTGCATCGAGGAGGCGGCCACACGCTACGGCGCCGACACCGTCTACACCCTCGACCAGGTGGAGGAGAAGCTGCCACCCCTCCTCCAGGACGCGCCCCGCCTCTTCGTCCGCCTGGACAGCCTCCGGGGACGGCTCGAGGAGACGGTGCGCGAATCCCTGCGCCAGGCGCGCGGACGGAAGCAGCGCTCCGGCAAGGGCCCCGACACCGTCGTGGATCCGGGAACCGTCCTGGATGACCTCCGCATCGTCAAGGACGACGACGAGATCCACCGCATCCGCCAGGCCGTCGAGATCACCGTCCGGGCCTTCCCCGAGGCCCTCGCCCGCGCCGGCGACGGCCGCGGCGAGTGGGAGGTGGAAGCCGCCATGGAAGCCGGCTTCCGCAGCCGCGGCGCCGACGGGTTCGCCTTCCCCACCATCGCCGCGTCGGGACCCAACGCCACCGTCCTCCACTACGGCGCCAACCAGCGCACCATGCACGACGGCGAGCTCCTCCTGGTGGACGCCGGGGCTCGCCTGAACCACTACAACGCCGATATCACCCGCACCGTCCCGGTGGGCGGCACCGCCTCCGGACCGGGCCGGGACGTCCTCGACACCGTCGACGCGGCCCGCACCGCCGCCCTCGACGCCTTTCGACCCGGCGCCACCGTGGGGGACGTGCACAACGCCGCCCGCCGGGTCCTGGCCACCGCCATGCTCGATCTCGGACTGGCCCGCGGCCGCCTCGACGAGCTCCTCGAAGACGAGGAGAAGACCAAGCCCTACTTCCCCCACCGCACCTCCCACTGGCTCGGCCTCGACGTCCACGACGTCGGCGGCTACACGCTGCACGGCGAGCCCCGACCCCTCCAGGCCGGCATGGTCCTCACCGTCGAGCCCGGCCTCTACATCCCCGCCGATGACGAGAACGCGTCCGACGGGCTCCGCGGCATTGGCGCACGCCTCGAAGACGACGTGCTCGTTACGGAAAGCGGGTGCGAGAACCTGTCCGCCGGGCTGCCGTAGCCTTAAGCTGTCAGCCCCGGCCGCGCGGCGTGGGGCCGATGCCGGGCGGAGGCCGGCGTCGTGGCGAACAACGCCATCGTCCTCACCGCCATGACCACCGTGCTGGGTCTGGTGCCCCTGTCCATCGCGGTCATCGCCGGGCTGACCTTCGCCACATTCCTCACGCTGGTGCTGGTGCCGGTCCTGTACTCCCCGGTGGACGATGTGGCCAACTTCTTCAAGTGGCACTACACGTGGAGCGGGAAGGAGCGGGCCCGGGCCGGGGACGTTTCTTTTCCCTTGCCGCGCGGAAAGGCCGCCCCTACGTTGATCAAGACCCGGGAGCAACCTCGAACGCGGACGACGACGTCCCGAGCATTCCCCTCGTCAGCCGCGTGGGGTGAGGAACCACGCCATGCGCAACGTGCATCCAGGCTTCACGATGATCGAGCTGCTCGTCGTCGTGGTCGTGCTGTCCGTCCTGGCGGCGCTGGCCATCCCGACGCTCAGCCGTGCCCGGGAGCGCGGCTTCTACGCAGCGATGCGCGCCGACCTGAAGCACCTGCAGAACCAGCAGGAGATCTACTACCACGGCTCCGCCCTCGCTTACAAGACGGCCGGGACCCTGGACTGGTCCGGGGTGGACCCCGACCTGAACTTTCTCACCAGCCAGGGCGTGACCATCGTCCTCGGCGACCACACAGGCGGCTGGGCAGCCACGGCAACGCACATGGCGATCCCCGACGAGCAGTGCAACGTCTACGTGGGAGACGGCGGAGCCACGGTGGGGGAAGCCACGGTTCCGGGCGTGATCTCGTGCAGTTTCACTCCGTAGCGGCCGTCGTGGAGGAATGATAGCCCGCGAGCCCGCCGGAATTCCGGCGGGCTCGTTTCGTGGTCACGCCCACGTGATCGGGTCATCTCGTCCCCCCGGGGGGACGAGATGCCTCAAATGCAGAGCCGCTTGATCCGCAGCTTGTAGCTCTCCTGCATGAGCGTGAAGAGACCGTCGCGACCCTCCGGGCAGTCGGCGCAGTCGGTGCCCAGCTCGGGGCAGGGCACGCCATCGGCCTGGGACCGCCCGCAGGGAGCCAGGCCGGGCTCCAGCTCGAGCAGCGCCCGCTGGGCGTCGAGGCGCATCTTCCCGGCGGTCATGGGTCCCTCCGCGATGCGAGGCGCGGAGCGGAACGACA
The DNA here is from genome assembly GCA_964416095.1 of uncultured Gemmatimonadaceae bacterium. Taxonomy (GTDB): domain Bacteria; phylum Gemmatimonadota; class Gemmatimonadetes; order Longimicrobiales; family RSA9; genus CAYQCY01. The sequence continues at coordinate 81,137 of CAYQCY010000003.1, read as the reverse complement.
CCGCTCCATCGCCCGGCTTTCGTAGCAGAATCCGTGCCCGGTGAGGCCCACGAGCGGAGCCTCGGCGGGCCGCGGGCAGGAGCCCGACGGCTTCCCGAATTGCCCGCCTGCATCAGCGAGGAATCGAAAGGATGGGGAAGGTCCACCTCTTCCCTGTCTTGACGCGGCCGAGGGCGGGTATGACATTGAGCGGACAGAGGAGCAGCAACGGCGGATGCATTTGAGGCCGCTTGGCACCGCCGGACAGGAGGGAGGGATGCGTTCCGTCCCGGACCTGTCGAACCAAAGGTCTAAAGTGCCGGGACGACAGAACGCGAATATGGAGGGATCGCCCCGCACCGAGACCATCGGCGTGGGGCTTTTTTCGTGGTCGGGACGAAAACGAAAGGCAGGCATGGAGCATAAAGGCGGGTACCTGGATGCCCTGGCGGAGCGCGTCCTCGTCTACGACGGCGCCATGGGCACGAGCATCCAGGCCCGGGGGCTGACGACGGAGGATTTCGGCGGTCAAGAGCTCGAGGGGTGCAACGACCACCTGGTGCTGTCGCGGCCGGACGTCATCGAGGACATCCACCGCTCGTTCCTGGACGTGGGCGTGGACGTCATCGAGACGGACACCTTCCGGGCGAACCGCCTGACGCTGGAGGAGTACGGGCTCCAGGCCGAGGCGCTGGAGCTGAACCGTGCGGCGGCGGCTCTGGCCCGGCGGGTCGCGGACGAGTTCGGGACCCCGGATCGGCCGCGGTTCGTGGCGGGCAGCGTGGGCCCGAGCGGGTACCTGCCCAGCACGAACGACCCGGCGCTGGGCGCCATGACGTACGAGGAGTTGGCGGACGTCTTCCGTGAGCAGGCGGCGGGCCTCATCGGGGGCGGCGTCGACGTCCTGCTCATCGAGACGAGCCAGGACATGCTGGAGGTCAAGGCGGCGGTGGCCGGGCTGCGGCATGCGTTCGGCGAGACGGGCATCACGGTGCCGATCCAGGCGCAGGTGACGCTGGACACCTCCGGTCGAATGCTGCTGGGGACGGACATCGAGGCGGCCGGCGTCGTGCTGGAACAGGCGCTGCGCGTGGACGTGCTCGGCCTGAACTGCTCCACGGGCCCGGAGCACATGCGCCAGCCGGTACGGTGGCTCACCGAGAACACGCGGCTCCCGGTCAGCGTGATCCCGAACGCCGGCATCCCCTTCAACGAGGGCGGCCGGGCCGTATACCCGCTCACCCCGGAGGAGCTGGCCGACGCCCACGAGGAGTTCGTCACGCGGTTCGGCGTGAACGTGGTGGGCGGCTGCTGCGGCACGACGCCGGACCATCTCCGCCTCGTCGTCGACCGCCTGTCCGGGGCGGTGCCGGCCGCCCGGAACGGATCGTCCGTGCCCCGGGTCGCCAGCGCCATGACGGCGTTCGACCTGGCCCAGGAACCGGCGCCGACGCTGCTGGGTGAGCGGGTCAACACGCAGGGCTCCCGTGCGGTGAAGCGACTGCTCCTGGACGACGACTACGAGGGCGTGGTGGAGATCGGCCGCGGGCAGGTGGAGGGCGGCGCCCACCTGCTGGACGTCTGCGTCGCGCTGACGGAGCGGGAGGACGAAGCGGAGCGGATGCGCCGGCTGGTCAAGCTCCTGGCCCAGTCCGTGGAGACGCCCCTCGTCATCGACACCACGGAGGCCGACGTGGTGAAGGCCGCGCTGGAGCAGTATCCCGGCCGCGCGGTGATCAACTCCATCAACCTGGAGAACGGCCGGCAGCGGATCGACGAGGTCGTGCCGCTGGCCGTGGAGCACGGCGCCGCCGTCATCGCGCTGACCATCGACGAGGACGGCATGGCCAAGACGGCGGACCGCAAGCTGGAGATCGCGCGTCGCATCCAGGACATCGTGACCGGCGACTACGGGCTCCGGCCCCAGGACCTGATCTTCGACGACCTGACGTTCACGCTGGCGACCGGCGAGGAGGAGTTCCGCCACTCGGCGGTGGAGACGATCGAGGGGATTCGCCGCATCAAGGCCGAGCTGCCGGGCGTCTTCACCAGTCTGGGCGTGTCCAACGTCTCGTTCGGGCTCGAGCCCCACGCCCGGGCCGTGCTCAACTCGGTGTTCCTGCACCACTGCGTGGAGACCGGGCTGGACATGGCCATCGTGAACCCGGCCCACATCACGCCGTACGCCGAGATCGACGAGGAGCGCCGCGTCCTGGCCGACGACCTGATCTTCGCCCGGCGCGACGACGCGCTGGAACGCTTTATCGACTACTACGAGGAGCACGCCGCGGAAACGGAGGAGGCCGCCGACCCCACCGCCGAGATGACCCCCGATGAGGCGATCCACTGGAAGATCCTGCACAGGAAGAAGGAGGGGATCGAGGAGTTCGTGGACGCGGCGATCCACGGGCGCCTCGGCCAGGCCGGCTCGAATTCGAATTCGAATTCGAGTTCGAATTCGATCGTGCCGACCGCCGAGACGCACGAGGCCGGGGTGGACCTTCTGAACTCGGTTCTCCTCCCCGCCATGAAGGTCGTGGGCGACAAGTTCGGGGCCGGGGAGCTGATCCTGCCGTTCGTGCTCCAGTCGGCGGAGGCGATGAAGCGGGCCGTCGCCCGCATGGAGCAGTACCTGGAGAGAGTCGAGGGCGAGTCGAAGGGCACCGTCGTGCTGGCCACGGTGTTCGGCGACGTGCACGACATCGGCAAGAACCTGGTCGGCACGATCCTGGACAACAACGGCTACACGGTCCACGACCTGGGCAAGCAGGTGCCGGTGAACGACATCATCGCGAAGGCCGAGGAGGTGGGAGCCGACGTCATCGGGCTCTCGGCGCTCCTGGTCTCCACCTCGAAGCAGATGCCGGCCGCCGTCCAGGAGCTGCACAGCCGCGGCCTCGCGTTCCCCGTGATGTGCGGCGGCGCGGCCATCAACCCGTCGTTCGTCCGGTCGGCCGCCTTCGTGGACGAGGCGAAGACCGAGCTGTACGGGCCCGGCGTCTGGTACTGCAAGGACGCATTCGAGGGGCTGCACGTCGTGGAGTCGCTGGTGGGCGACGACCGGTCGGGCTTCGTCCAGCGCCGGCACGACGAGATCCGGGAGGACACGGCGAAGCGGGCCGCGCTCCAGGCCAGGGCCGCCGCCTCGCCGCGGCCCGGGGGGCGCGGCGGACCGTCCAACGACATCGATGTGCCCGAGCCGGCCTTCACGGGCGTGAAGGTGCTGGACCGACTCCCGCTGGCGGAGCTCTATCCCCTCATCGACCTGAACACGCTCTACCGCCTGCACTGGGGTGCGAAGAATGCGAAGGGCGAGGAGTGGGAGCGGCTGGTGCGGGAGGAGTTCGGGCCGCGCTTCGAGCGGTACCAGCGGGAGACGCTGGCCGCGGGGAAAGTGCGGGTGCGTGGCGCCTACGGGCTGTTCCCCGCCGCGAGGGAGGGCGACGCCCTCGTCGTCTACGATCCCGACGAGCGGGCCAAGGAGGTGGCGCGCTTCGAGTTCCCGCGGCAGCCGGACCGGGACCGTCTCTGCCTCGCCGATTACTTCCGGCCCGTCGACGACGAGGACCGGCCGCAGGATGTGGCCGGCTTCCAGGTCGTCACGGTGGGCGACGAGCTGCTCGAAGAGTCCGAGGGAATGATGAAGGGCGGCGAGTACGGCGAAGGCTACTACCTGCACGGGTTCGGCGTGCGTCTGGCGGAGGCGGCAGCCGAGTACGTCCACCGGGTCGTGCGTCGCGACCTGGGCATCGACGACGATCGCGGGCTCCGCTACTCCTGGGGCTACGGCGCGTGCCCGGACCACCGTCAGCACCGGCAGGTGTTCCGACTGCTGCCGGCCGAGGAAGAGCTGGGGATGGAATTGACGGAGGCGGGCGCGCTGGTGCCGGAGCTGAGCACGGCGGCGCTGGTGGTGCATCATCCGGAGGCAAGGTACTTCAGCGCGGACTGAACGATTTCGAATTCGATTACGAGGGGTACGTCAGGTTTGCGGCAGGGAGCAACCTTCGGGGCGTGGCTTGGTCCCAGGGACAACGTCCGTCGCGAGCGGACCACATGTCCCGGCTGGCCGTTCCTGCGCCCGCTGCCGGGCGGCGTGTTTGCGAGGATCGATCCTCGCACACGCGGAGGCGGGCATGGCAACGGCAACGCGGTTCGGGTTCAAGCGTCCGGACGTGTATCAGGCTGCCATGGAGTTCTGGATCTGGTCGTTGCAGGTGGCGGAGCGGATCCCGCGGAACCGCTATTTCGTGACCGATCAGTTCCTGCGGGCGGCGCTCTCGATCAAGCTGAACGTGGCGGAGAGTGCAGGGAACAAGACACCCACGGAGGCAGGTTACCACTGCCGGGTTGCCAGTGGCAGTGCCACCGAATGTGCAGCACTCCTGGATACGCTGCTCACGATGAAAGTGATCAACGGTGCGGAGTATGAAGCAAAGGAAGAGCTCCTCGCCCGGATCGTGGCCATGTTGACGAAGATGAAGCAACGCCACACACGTCGCGCCCGCCGTGCGAAATCGAACTCGAACTCGAATTCGAACGGGCCTCGCCCGCCATCCCGCCAGGACGGCAAACCGTGAGCAACAGGGACCGCTTCCACGAGCTCCTCACGTCCGACCGCCCCGTCATGTTCGACGGCGGCATGGGGACGATGCTCTACGCCCGGGGCGTCTTCATCAACCGGTCCTATGACGAGATCAACCTGAAGGACCCGGAGCTCGTGGGTCAGATTCACCGCGCGTACGTGAACGCGGGCGCCGAGATCATCGAGACGAACAGCTTCGGCGCGAACCCGGTCAAGCTGCACGAGCACAGCCTGTCCGACGAGACCTTCCAGATCAACGCCCAGGCGGCGCTCATCGCGAAGCATGCCGCCGGGGAGCGGGCGCTGGTGGCCGGGTCGGTGGGGCCGCTGGGGATCCGGCTCGAGCCGTACGGCCCCACGTCGCACGAGGAGGCGCGGGCGTTCTTCCGGACCCAGGTCGAAGGCCTGCTGGACGGCGGCGTGGACCTGTTCGTGCTGGAGACCTTCTCGGACCTGGAGGAGATCCATCAGGCGATCCGGGCGGTGCAGGAAGCGAGCGACCTGCCCATCGTGGCGCAGATGACCATACGGGAGGACGGCACGACGGCGTACGGGAGCGCGCCGGAGCTGTGCGCCAGCCGGCTGGACGAGTGGGGCGCGGATGTGGTGGGGCTGAACTGCTCCGTGGGCCCGGCGGGGATCCTGGACGCGCTCGTGCACCTGGCCCGGGGCACGACGAAGAAGCTCTCGGCCCAGCCCAACGCGGGGCTGCCCCGGGAGGTGCACGGGCGGAAGATGTACATGGCCTCGCCGGAGTACATGGCGAAATACGCCGAGCGGCTGATCAAGGCCGGCGCCAAGTTCGTGGGTGGTTGCTGCGGCACGACGCCGGAGCACATCCGGCGCATGGCCGACGCGGTGGCGGCGCTCTCGCCGGGCCGGACCCGGACGAAGATCCGGGTGGAGGCGGTGCGGTCGGAGGAGGCGGAGCGGGAGCCCGTGCCGCTGACCGAGCGGTCGCGGCTCGGGCGGAAGCTGGATGCCGGCGAGCTGGTCACCAGCGTGGAGATCGTACCGCCCAAGGGCGTGGATCCCGCGTCGATGCTGGCGGGCGTCCGCATGTTGAAGGAGGCGGGCGTGGACGCGGTGAACGTCCCGGACGGGCCCCGGGCCCAGATGCGGATGGGCGTGCTGGCCACGTCGGCGCTGGTGGAGCAGATGGTCGGCATCGAGGCCGTCGTGCACTACACCTGCCGGGACCGAAACCTGCTGGGCATGCTGTCGGACCTCCTGGGCGCACACGCTCTCGGGCTGCGCAACCTCCTCCTGATCACGGGCGATCCGCCCAAGATGGGGCCCTACCCCGACGCCACCGCCGTCTTCGACATCGACAGCATCGGGCTCACGAACCTGGTGAACCGGCTGAACCACGGCCTCGACCCGGGCGGCAACCCCACCGGCGAGCCCACGTCGTTCACCATCGGCGTCGGGCTGAACCCGGGCGCCGTGGACCTGGACCACGAGCTGCACCGGTTCTACTGGAAGGCGGAGGCCGGGGCCGAGTACGCCATCACGCAGCCGGTCTTCGACAGCGACCAGCTCCTGGCGGTCATCGAGGCGCTGAAAGAGCGTGACATCTGGGTGCCGATCATTGCGGGGATCTGGCCACTGGTCTCCCTCCGCAACGCCGAGTTCCTGGCGAACGAGGTCCCGGGCATCAACGTGCCGGACCCCATCCTCGCCCGCATGCGCAAGGCCAACGACAGGGGGAAAGAGCATGCCCTGGAGGAGGGCATCCTCATCGCCCGGGAGATCTTCCAGCGGGTCCGGTCCGATGTGCAGGGGATCCAGGTCAGCGCGCCCTTCGGCAAGGTGCCCTTCGCGCTCCAGGTCTTCGCGGACGTGGACGGTGTGGACGGCGCCGTCGTGGAGGTGGCGCTGGACGAGGCGGACCGCGTCGGGTTCAGGCCGCCGGGGAAGGTTTCGTAAGGCTCAGGCCTCTGAGACGGCGAACGGTGCAGCAGGGGCCTTGTCGTAGAACGGCGCGACTGCCCCGGTCGACCAGCGGCCCACCGCCACGTCCCGCCTGGAGACGTACCACGCCCCGCCACGCGCCGGAGACCAGCTTGTCGCGCGCGACGGGGCGCCATGCCGGGACGTCTCCCGGCCCCGCGTCGTCCTGTGCTCGTGGGTCTGTGCTCCCCCTTCCTACAGGCCGAGCCAGTAACTGGCCTTGATGAGCAGGACGTTGGTCCCCGGTGCGCCGAGCAGCCGGTCCACGTCCTGCTCGAAGCGGAGCCGTCCGTCGTTGACGTAATCGGTGCGGCCCTGGCTCCAGACCACGAACAGGGTGGACCCGGGCAGGTACTCCCAGCGCAGCACCAGGTTGGAGCGGAGCTGCTTGAAGTTGAAGCTCGGGTCCCGGAACTCGAAGTCGTCGGTGCCGTCGCGGTCCAGGTCGACGACGTGGGTGATGGCGCCGTCGGCGTCCGTCACCGGTTGGATCTCGGAGCCGGTGAGGGTATGGACCCGGTCGGCGTACGCCTCGGCCCGCGGGTCCGCGACGTATCGGAAGTTCCCGTACTCGCCGGCGCTGATGAACGGCTGCGCGTAGAACTGCAGCGACAGGGTCGGCGAGAAGGTGTAGTTGAGGCGAGCGGTCAGCGCCAGGGTCGTTTGATCCACCGTGCCAAGGAGGGAATACGATTGCCCGTTTGCGTCCCGCTCGCCCACGTACTGGAGCGCGTTCCGGTTCCAGGAGATGGAGGGACCGATCCTGAGGTCCGCGTTGTTCGACGGTCGGACGGTAATGCCCGGGCTCAGTGAGATGCGCCGCCCGTCCGTCTCGTCCTGGAAGGACCCGCTCACGTTGAAGTCGAAGTTGACCGCCGCGCGGTCATCCGTATACATGCCGGCCCACCAGTTCAGGCCACCTGGCCGCTTGAAGGCCGGGCCGCCCCGGAGCAGGCCGGGAGACAGCACGCCGAGCTCCCGGTTCACGCCGCCGTGGATGCCCCACAGGTTGTTGAACCGGGCGCCGGCGTTCACATTGCCGCCCAGCGCGACGTGCTCGCCGCCGTACGTGTAGCCGGTCCAGCCATTCACATTGATGTTCCAGCTCCGGAAAAGGTTGCCTGCCTCGTACTGGTGGTAGCCTCCCCAGAAGCCGGTGATGGCCAGGTCCGAGTTCTGCTGGAAGCCGAGGTCGTTGACCTCGAAGCCCGGCGACTGGGTCAGGGCGAAAGCGGCGAAGCGCCACTTGCCCCGGAGCTTCATGAGCTCCGCCTTCGCGGCGAACCCGGAGAGGCTGGTGCGGCTCGCGTCGTAGTCCAGGTGGTCGGCGTCGGGCCGCTGGAAGTAATGGACCGGAGAGGTCTGGACCCGGTCGATGGCCTGCGGCGGCCCCTGGATGTGGCTGCCGACGAAGGACGCCCGGATCTGGTACGCCCCATCGGCGAACCGGTGGCGCGCGTCGATGCCGCCGCTGTACGCGTCGCTCCGGAGGAAGTCCAGCGACCCGTCATCGGGGCGGGCCCGGTTCGTGGAGGTGAACACGGCGCCCACCGCACTCTGGCCGCCCCGGAAATCCTTGATGACCCGGGCCATGCCGTAACTGGTCAGTGGCTCGATGACCTGCCGCTCCCGTAGCCCGCTCGATGCGTCGACGGTGCGGGCCTGCTCCTCGGCCGTGACGGCGCTGAGCACGCCGATGGACCAGCCGCCCGGCGTCTTGCCGGACAGCTTCGCGGCACCGAGGATCGTGGTGGCGTCCGGCGCATCGACGTAGTCGCCATCGGCGTGTCCCTGGGGCCGGCGACCGATGCGCCGGGAGTAGAACAGGCTCTCGTTCCCCAGGTCTCCATCGCCGAGCCCGATGCCGAAGCGGAAGATGTCGACGCCCTCCACGAAGAACGGCCGCTTCTCGGGGAAGAACGTCTCGAAGGCCGTCAGGTTCACGACGGACGGATCCGCCTCGACCTGGCCGAAGTCCGGATTCAAGGTGGCCGTGAGCGTCAGGTCCGAGGTGATGCCGGCCTTCAGGTCGGCGCCCAGGGAGCCGTACGGGTCGGCTTCCGAGTAGAACGGGTTCTCGGCATCGCCCGGGGCGAGGGTCATCCTGGCCACGCTGTAGGGCATGAGCTCGAGGCGCCGGGGCGGGTCCAGGTCCCGGAGCCCCCGGAGCTGGCCGAAGGCCGAGACGAGGGCGGATCCGTCCGGCGGCGTGGGCGACCAGACCGACTCCTCGCCGTTGCGGGCGATCCTACGCAGGAAATTCACGCCCCACGTCTGCTCGCCTTCGTCGCCGCTGAACCGGAGCTGGGACAGGGGGATCCGGAACTCGGCGATCCAGCCGTCGTCCACGATGCTCACCGCGCCTTCCCAGACCGCGTCCCACGAATCGTCCTGGTCCGTGTCGCTGTGGAGGAGGACGTCCATCATGACGCCCCGCGGATTCAGCCCGAAGGTGAAGGCGGTGCGCCGGTCGTAGTAGCTGTCCAGCGCGACGAACACCCAGTCGGAATAGACCTGGCTGTCCCGGCGCCCGAGCTGGGCCACGATGGAGTCGGGGTGCGTGTCGTAGAGCTTGATGCCGATGAAGATCGCGCCGTCCCCGTACAGGATGCGCGCTTCCGTGCGCTGACTCGCGGGATCGCCCGGGTTCGGCGACATCTGGGTGAAGCCGGTGGCCACGTCGGCTCCGACCCAGGCCGCCTCGTCCAACCGTCCATCGATGTAGGGCCCGTCGGACACCCGCTCCGCCACGAGCGTCGGCGCGGCGCCGGTGGACGAGGCATCCACGGACTCGGCCACGGCGACGATTCCGGAGGTCTGGCCGGCGGCGAGCGTCGGCACGGCCAGGACCAACCCGACCAGGATGCTTCGGTGCCATGGTGTCGCGTGTTGCAGCAGCGTTCGTATCATACGTGGTTCCGAGTCGGGTCGTGACGGGCCGCTGTGGCGTCCGCGTCGTTAGCATTTGACAGTTCGGCCGGGCCGATCGTTGCCTCGGCCGTGCACATGGCCGTACGGAGGCGGCCCGACGAGTGTTTCAAGGCGGATCTCGACGGAGACGTCCTCGAGCCGGAGAAGGGGTGATGGACGAACTGGTGATCGCGAAGGGGCACGGGCTGGGGAACGATTACCTCGTGGTGTCGGCGGCGGATGTCGGCGGCGTGCCGGGGGAGGGGCTGATCCGGCGGGTCTGCGACCGGCACTTCGGGCTCGGGTCCGACGGGCTGCTCGTGGGGTTCCTGGACCGGGACCCGGTGGGACTGCGCATCTACAACCCGGACGGCAGCGAGGCGGAGAAAAGCGGGAACGGACTCCGCATCTTCGGGGCCTGGCTGTATCGGCGGGGGCTCGTGGGCCGGGACCCGTTCCAGGTCGCCCTGTCGAAGGACGTCGTGTCGATGCAGGTCCTCGGCGAGCGGGACGACGGATCGGTGGACATCCGGGTCGCCATGGGCCGCGCCTCCTTCGCCGGCGCGGACGTGGGCTTCGCGCCGGAGCCGGGGGAGGCGCTCCGGAGCGAGCTGGACCTGGGGAACGGGCTGACGGCGGTGGTGACCCCGGTCTCGACGGCCAACCCGCACTGCGTGGTCGTGGTGGACGTGCTGGACCGGGACGATTTCCTGGCCCGGGCACCGCGACTGGCGACGCACGAGGCGTTCCCGGCGGGGACGAACGTGCAGTTCGCCAAGGTGGTGGGGCCCGGAGCGCTGGAGATCTGGATCTGGGAGCGCGGCGTGGGCGAGACGCTGGCCTCGGGGTCGAGCTCGTGCGCCGCGGCCGCGGCGGCGACGCGCCTGGGGCTCCTGGATGAGCGGGACGTGACCGTGCGCATGCGTGGGGGCTCCGTGGGCGTCCACGTGGCCGAGAACTACGAGCTCACGTTGCGCGGGCCGGCGCAGATCATCTACGAAGCGCGGGTGCCGGGGGAGGTGTGGTCGGCCTGGCGGGCGTGATCGGCGGGCCGGCGCCGTGGGGCTACGATCGTACGCGGGCCATGAGAACGACCGCCGCGGCGAAGAACACCACGTTCGGGGCCCAGGCGGCGACCAGGGGCGGCATGGCGCCGCTGGAGCCGGCGGCGCCGGCCACCTTGAAGAGCATGAGGTAGAGGATGGTGACGGCGAGGGAGATGCCGACGCCGTAGGCGGCGCCGCCGCGCCGGGAGGAGGTGGCCAGCGGCGCGGCGAAGAGGACGATGACGAGGGTGGCGACGGGCAGGGCGATCTTCTGGGCCTTCTCGACCATGAGGTCGAAAGGCTGGCCACCGGACCGCTCGAGGATTTCGATGAGGCGGTCGAGCTCGCCGTACGTCATCTCCTCCGGCTCCTTGGGCTGGGCCAGGAGCTGCTCGGGCGTCTCGGTGAAGGTCGTGGGTGTGAGCGTGGCGAAGGAGAAGGCGCGCTCCACGTCGCGGCCGGCGAAGAGCCGGAGGTAGCCGTCCCGGAGGGCCCAGGCGTCCGCGGCGGAGTCGTACACGGCCTCCTCCGCCACGATGTGGACGGAGGGCACCACCGGCTCGTTCCCCTCGCGCTCCACCGTCAGCCCCTGGATACGCCCGGCGTTTACATCGAGGCGGCGGATGGAGAAGGCGCGGCCTTCGTCGTCGCGGTAGACGAAGTCGGTCCGGTCCGTCCGCACCAGGCGTTTCTCGCCGTGGGCCTCGGCCTTGAGCCGGTTCGTGTGCGGCACGACCTCGGTGAGGCCGAGTCCGAGCCCGGTGAGCACGATGCCCATGATCGGGATCATGGCGTAGAGCCGCCAGAAGCTGATGCCGCCCGCCTTGGCGGCGGCGACCTCCGAGTGGCGGGTCATGCCGTTGACGGTGAAGATGGTGGCGATGAGGGCCGCGATGGGGATGGACCAGAGGACGAAGAGGGGCAGGCCGTAGAGGTAGCCGAGCGCCACGGCGGCTGCGCCCACCTCCCGGTCCATGTAGGTGTCCAGGTTCTCCGTGATGTCGCCCAGGACGAACAGGATGGGCGCGGAGAGGACGAAGAGGGTGAAGAGCTTGACGAACTGGGCCGCGACGTACCGATCCAGGATCCGCATGTCAGCGCCGGCTCGTGCCGAGGAGGCGGAGCGGTCGGGCCGCCAGGCCCCTGAGCGTCGAGAGCAGGTCGTCCCAGCCACCGCCGCGGGAGTGGGACGCTTCCCGGCCGATGCGGGAGATGCCCCAGAGGGCGAGGAGGGCGAAGAGGGCGTTGGACACCCACATGGCCCAGACCGGCGAGACGGTGCCCTTGTCGGCGAGCTGCTCACCGCCGATCAGACCCGTGTAGTAGATGCCGAAGATGGTCAGGGAGACGGCGATGACCATGCCCACGCCGCCGCGCGGGAAGCGCACCGCCAGCGGCGCGCCGATGAGCACGAACACGATGCAGGCGAAGGAGATCGCCCACTTCTTGTGGTACTCCACCGCGTGCATGTTGGCCCGGCGTTCGAGGAGCTGGGCCCGGCTGTTCCTGGTGCGCATCTCGACGGCGGTGCGGCGCACCAGGTCGTCGGTCCGGCGGATGGGCGGGCGATTCGGGTCCCGCTCGATGCGCAGGCGACGCCTGTTGCTGTCGTTCGGTCCCGCCAGCGCTTCCTCCAGAGTGGCCAGGGACAGCTCGCGCGTCTCCTCCCGGGTCTGCTCGGCTTCGCGCCGGGCCGCGTCGACGGTCATGTCGAGCTGGGCGAGGGACATCTCCCGGTCGCTGCGGAACTCGCTCTCACGGTGCTCCAGGCGATCGCCGACGCCCTTGATCTGGATCTCGTATCGCTCGAAGAAGGTGCGCAGGAAGCGTTGCGGCGTGCTGGTGTCGAGCTCGTGGATCCAGCCGTCGTCCAGGGTCAGGAAGAGGTCCGTGCGGTCGGCGGTGAAGGCCATGAGCCCGCTGTCGGCGTAGATGGTCCGTTCCTGGCCGGGCCGGCTCAGGTCGTAGATCACCACGTCCCGGAGCCGGTTCGTGGCATGGTCGATCTCGGCGGCCTGGAGGAAGAAGCGGGAACGGCGGTCACCGGCCCGGATGTCGTTCAGGACCTGCTCTTTCAGTTGCAGCGTCGGGCTCTTGTTGCCGATGTTGACCAACAGGACCTTCAGGCGGTGGTTCGTGTCGGGCAGCACGCTGTCGTTGAACCAGATCATGCCGGCGGCGAAGCCGAGCGCCGCCACGATGAGCGGGGCGAGGAGCCGCATGAGGTTGACGCCGCTCGCCTTGAGCGCGGTGATCTCGTTCTCGGCGGCAAGCTGGCTGAAGGTGTACAGCACCGCCACCAGGACGGCCATGGGCAGGGTGAGGGCCAGGATGTGGGGCAGGGAGAGGACGAAGACCTCGAGCATGGTGGAGACGGGGAGCCCTTTCCCGGCGAGCTGCTCGAGGCGGCGGGCGACGGTGTTCACCATGAGCACGCCCGTGAGCACCGAGAGCGCGAACAGGAACGGGCCGATGTGGGCCCGGAGGATGTAGCGCGTCAGAATGGTCATGGACGCAAGCGTCGCGTGGAACGCATCGGGTCGCTATGCTATGGTGACACTACCCCTGCAACAACCCTCTGGGTCCCTCGCGGACGCGGTGGGGATCGCACGCCGCGGCGAGTTCCGTAATCCCGGTCGTCGACGTACGCGATGCGCCGAACGCTCCTGGTAGCCCTTTCATGGTTCGCTGCCGCCGCCCTGCCGGCGCGGTCGGCTGCCCAGGTACCGTCCCCGGGCGGTCCGGACCGGGAGCGTGCGACGTACGTCGTCCTGGGTCATGCCCGGGTCCCGGCGCCGTTGCCGGTGCGCCTCCCGCGCATGCCGGAGCTCCGTGCGGGCCCGTCGGCGCCGGCGTTCCCCGACTGGCCCGATCGGCTGGCGCTGTCCCCGCCCGGGGCGTCGGTGGCGCCGGTCCGGGCGCTGACGCGGGGCCCGGCGGCGGAGCTCGAGGAGACGGCGCCCGATTCCGTGGTCCGGGCGGAGGAGCGGGAGGCGCCGATCCTGATCCCGGAAGCGGTCCAGGAGTTCGCGGACCTGGGGCTCCGGGTCCAGGGCCGGGGTGAGCTGGGCGGTGCCTGGATCCGGTACCGTCCCTGCGATCCGACGCTCCGGTTCAATTGCGACCCCGGCCTGTTCCCGCGGATCCAGCCGGACGTGCAGTTCGGCGTGCAGGTCGGCGGGACGATCTCGGACCGGGTCCACATCGACGTGGACTGGGACCAGCGCCGGGAGTTCGATGCGACGAACAACATCAACGTCTACTACGAAGGCCTGCCCGGCGAAGTGCTGCAGCGGATCGAGGTGGGCGACGTCTCGCTGGAGCTGCCCCGGTCCCGGTACCTGACCCGGGGCATCCCGGCGGGCAACTTCGGCTTCAAGGGCACCGGCCGACTGGGCGCCATGGACGTGCAGGCGGTCTGGACCCAGCAGAAGGGCGATGTGGCGAGCCGCGAGTTCAGGATGGACGCCGGGGCCGATGCCGGGCTGGTGCAGGATGCGCGGATCGTGCTGGACGACGCCGAGTACGTCCGGGGCCAGTTCTTCTTCGCCGTGGACCCCGCCGCCATCGTGGGGGCGCCGCACTTCGATCCCCTGCGGCTGGTGGCGTCGGATGCGCCGCCCACGCTCCGGCCCCGGCCCGGCGGCCTGGCCCTCTACCGGGACGAGGGCGCCGTAGCGGGCAACTTCCAGGAGCAGGCGCAGCAGGGCTACTTCCTGGCCGATGGCGTGGCATCGGACGGAGTGCTCCGGCACAGCGGTCTGTTCCGGCCGCTGGAGCCCGGCCAGGACTACATCGTCCACCCCAGCGGGCTCTGGTTCATGCTGAGGGTACCGCTCCGCCCCGACGAGGCGCTGGCGGTGGCGTACGTGACCGAGTCCGGCGACACCGTCGGCACCCCCGGCGCGGAGAGCTTGCCGCCGGGGTCCACGCCGGTCCTGCGCCTGGTGCGCGGTCCCGGGACGATCCACCAGCCGAACCAGCCGACCTGGGACCTGGAGATGCACCAGGTCTACCGGTTCGTCGCGTCCAGCGGGGTGGAGCTGTCGAGCGTGGAGCTGAGCATTTCGCTGGGCCAGGAAGCTGCGGGCATCACCTTCAAGGAGGTGCGCGGCCGGCGGGTGCCCTTCTTGCGCCTCTTCGGGCTGGACGAGAATGCGCCGGTGGACCGGGTGGACGAGGCCCGGATCTTCCGGCCGTCGGACCTGGCCGGGCTGGAGACGAGTGGAGCGATCCGGGGCACGTTCGTCGTCTTCCCGACCCTCGCGCCCTTCGGCCGGCCGCCGCCGGTGCCGTCGGAGGGACTCACGGCGGCCGAGAACGCCGCCGTCATCGGGACGGACGCCAACACGGCCATCTACGAGCTGCTGGACCCGGTGGAGCGCCGCAACGCGGCCCAGTACCGGTTGAACTTCGACTACCGGGTCCGGAGCGAGGGGCTGGCCTCGACGTTCAACCTGGGCGCGTTCGGGATCCGGCCGAACAGCGAGCGGATCACCGTGGACGGGCGGCTCCTGGTCCGGGGCGTCGACTACGTCATCGACTACGACCTGGGCACGGTCACCCTCCTCAACCCGCAGCGGGTCCTGGGAGCGAGCCGGGACGCGGAGATCCGGGCGACGTGGGAGCAGCAGCCCCTCTTCCAACTGGCGCCCACCACCGTGTTTGGGCTCAGCTCCCGCTACGACCTGGGCGGGCGCGGCGAGATCAACGTGGTCGGGATGTACCAGTCGGAGCGGACGCTCATGACCCGGCCGCAGCTCGGGACCGAGCCGGGCGCCGTGCTGCTGGGCGGCGCCAGCGCACGCTACGACACGCCGCTGCCGTGGCTCGACGCCGCCCTGGCCGGCCTGGCCGGCCGCGGCCAGGATACGGAGTCGCGCCTGGACCTGACCTCCGAGGTGGCCCTCTCCGTACCCGACCCGAACACACGGGGCGCCACCTACCTGGACGACTTCGAGTCCACCGACGAGCTGCCGCTGAGCCTCGAGCAGCAGAACTGGCGCCTCGGCTCCGTGCCCCAGGACGACGACGGAGCCCCGGACCTGCCCTGGCCCCTCGGCCTCCGCAACGCGACCCCCCTGGTCTGGCAGGACCGCTACCTCTCCGGCGGGCGTGAGGTCGGCTTCCTCCAGCCCCAGCAGATCGACCAGCAGATCAACATAGCGGGCGCCCGCCTGGCCGAGCGTGCCCTCTACCTGACGGTCGGCGACCCGTCCCGCACCGGGTCGGACCCGCGCTGGCGCTCCATCGTCACCTCCCTGTCGCCTTCCGGGCTCGACCTCTCCCGGTCCGAGTTTCTCGAGTTCTACGTCGGGCCCCTGGAGGGGGGCGCCGAGGCGACGACCCTCATCTTCGACATCGGTACCGTCGGCGAAGACGCCTTCTACTACGACCTGGGCGGCAACCTGGCCGGCATCACCGACGAGGGGATCCCGTGGGGCGAGGGCGTTCTCGACGAGGAGGCCCGCCTGGCGCAGCGCGAGGTGTGGGGGCCCGAAGCGGATGCCCGGGGGCTCTGGGACCAGGAATGCGAGGCGGACCGCCTGAACCCGGTGCCCCTGGGTGATCGCCGGGCCAACTGCACGCGCAACAACGGCCGCCCCGACACCGAGGACCTGAACGGGAACGGCGTCCTCGACGACGCCGATGGGCCCTACCATCGCTACGCGATCCGGTTGGATGCCGTCTCTCCGTACCTCGTCCGCACCCAGCACGAGACGGGCACGGCGTTCCGTCTCTACCGCATCCCGCTGCGGGGCGCGACCGCCACGGCCGTGAACGGCGCAAGCGCCGCGACGTGGCGCTTCGTCAAGCACCTGCGCATTACCGTCGTGAGCCGCGCACCGGGCGTATCGACGCTGGCCCTGGCGCGGCTCCGGATCACGGGCTCACGCTGGGCCAAGCGGAGCGTGCACGGGGTGCTCGATGGGCAGACCGGCTCCGACGAGGGACTGGGCTCCGCGACGACCGCCTTCCAGGTGGGTTCGGTGAGTCGGCTGACGGAGGGCGCGGACTACCGGTCGCCGGAGGGCGTGCGGGAGCAGGTCCCGGACCCGACGCAGGCCATCGGCGCCAGCGGCGTGGAGTTCAACGAGCGGGGCCTGAAGCTGACCTACACGGACCTGGAGCCGGACGAGCGCGCGGAGGTGTACTTCCGGTATCCGCAGCAGCCCCGGAGCTTCCTCCAGTACGGCCAGCTCCGGCTGTACGGTCTCGCCTATCGCGGCGACTGGGGCTTCACGGGCAGCCAGGCGCTGCTGGTGAAGGTCGGGACGGATGCGGAGAACTACTACCTGTACCGCACGCGGCTGAAGGCCGGCAGGGACGGTGGCGCGGTGCAGCCGGCGGACTGGCTGCCGGAGCTGGTCATCGACTTCGAGCAGTGGTACGCGCTGCGGGCGGAGGCGGAGCGGGTGCTGTCGGAGCGGGGCCCGTCGTCGGAGCCGGTGGAGGTGTGGAGCGTGGACAGCACGTACGCCGTCGTGCTTCAGGACCGGGCACGGGGTCCGAACCTGGCGGCGGTGCGGGAGATCTCGTTCGCGGTGCACAACGGCCGGGCGCTGCCCAGCTCCGGCGAGGTGTGGCTGAACGATGTCCGTCTGGGCGGAGCGGTGACGGAGCCGGGGCTCGCGGGCCGGCTGGAGATGGACCTGAACGCGGGAGATCTGCTGGACGCCACCCTGGAGCTCGGTGCGGAGGGCGGCAGGTATCAGCAGCTCAACGCGGCGCCGGATTACCAGCGTGCCCTCGACGTGAGCGTGGCGGCGACGGCGCGGCTGGGTCGGCTTGCGCCGGAGTCGTGGGGCGTGGCCATCCCGTTGAGCGTGTCGTACGGGCGTACGGGCACCGAGCCGATCTTCCTGGAGAGCACGGACGTGGTGGCGGAGCGCCTGCCGTCGCTGCGGCCCACGCGGGCGACGCACCGGAGGGTCGGGGTCGCGCTGCGCAAGACGACGCCGGCCTCGAACCCCTGGGTCGGCGCCGTGGTCAACGGATTGGCGCTGCGCGCCGGGTACGCCACGGCGTCGACCAGCCGCATCGCGAGCGCGCGGGACGCCGTGGGCGTGGACGGGGCGGTGAGCTATGACCGGCGCCCGGCGGACGTGCGGGTGGACATCGTGCCGTCGTTCGTCACGGACGCGCTCCGGGCGCTGGTGCCCAGGGCGGTGGAGGAGAGCGAGTTCTTCCAGGGGCTCGCGGACGCGTCGCTGCGCCTCACGCCGGAGCGCGTGGCGCTGTCCACGGCGTACCGCCGCCAGGAGGACCGGACCTTCCGCTACACGGGGATCCTCGCGCTGGACGGGGACCGGGAGGTCGAGGCGCGGGAATCGCCCAGGGAGGCCCTGGAGAACCGGGCGAGCGTGACGCTGCGGCCCTTCGAGTCGGTGACGGCGGCCTTGAGCGTGATCAGCGCCCGGGACCTCCTGGACCCGGCCCGGGCCACGACGCGGCCGACGGAGCAGGCGGCGCTGGAGCGGGCGCAGGGCGGTGTCGCCGGCCTGGACCTCGGCTGGGAGCGGGACCGGACCCTGGCTTCGGAGCTCTCCGTCCGGCCTCGCATCGCGTCCTGGCTCCGCCCGAGCCTGTCGTACACGGGCCGGTTCAGGCAGCGTCGGACGCCGGCCTACGTGGAGCTGCAGGTGACGGGCGCCGACACGACGGCACTGCTCCAGCGGACCTTCCACGGCGAGCGTCGCCTCAGCCGCGGGCTCATGCTGGAGCCCGGCGCTCTCAGTCGGGCCGTGCTGGGCACCCCGGACGAGGTGGTGAACCTGCGCTGGACCGATGCTATCGTCCGGGTGATCAACGGGGCCGCCGGCCGGCTGCTGCCGGCGGAGTTCACCTGGGATGACGGCATCTCGTCGCGGTTCGAGCGCGAGCTGGCCTCGCCGGACCTCGGCTACCAGCTCGGGCTCGGCGGGCAGGGCGCCTTCCGGCGCATCGACGGCGACACGGCGGCGGCCGTGATCCTGCGGGACGGCTTCCGGGCCCGGACCGGGCTGCGGCTGCCGGGACAGGCCAGGCTCGAAGTCGGCTACGGCGAGACCAGGACTACGCTGGACGACCTGCGGGCCGGCGAGCGGGCGGAGCGGGAGCGGCGCTGGCCCGAGATCCGTCTGGACTGGCAGGACGTCCCGGTGCCGGAGACGTGGTCGTTCCTGGAGTCCGCCACGGTGACCAGCGGTCTGACCCGGACCCGGCGCCTCATCTTCATCGATGCGGCCGGCGCACCGGTGGAGCGGGTCGCCCGGGAGCTCACGCTCCCCATCCGGATCCGGCTGATGCTGGGCGGCGGGTTGAACTTCACATACGGCGCCACCGTAACTACCGGGGACGGCACGGACCCCACCGGTGGCAGCGAGCGGGACGCCGCCACCCACTCGTTGGCCTTCGGTGGGCGGTTCCTGGCGCCGCCCGCCCTCCAGGACCGGTTCCCGCGCCCCATCGGCGTGTCCGTCCGCTACGACTACCAGGCGGATCAGCAGTGCCGACTGCCCGCCGTCTTCCGCGGTGAGGACGAATGCACCCCGTACGTGGATTTCCTGAACCGGACGCTGGACCTGACTCTGGACACGGACCTGTCCGACCTGAACGTGGGCCTCCGCCTCAGCTACACGGACCGGAGGAGCTTCGTGGGCACGCGGGCGGGGAGCAGCCAGTTCCAGCTCGGCCTGTTCGGCCAGTTCGACTTCGCGGCGGGAACGACCGGAGGGGGGATTCCATGAGACGCGCGGGGCCGGCCGGCCGGGCTCCCGTGAAGGTGTTGGTGGCGTTCCTGCTGGTCGCCTGCGGGTCCTGCGACGCCCCGGATGCGCGCCCGTCGTACCCGGCCTTCGACGCCGACAGCGCGTACGCGTTGCTGGTCCGCCAAATCGAGTTCGGACCGCGGGTGCCGGGAAGCGAGGGGCACGCGGCGCAGCTGGCGTGGATGTCGTCGTACCTCCAAGCGCGGGCGGACACGGTCTGGCAGCAGCCGTTCCGACACGAAACGGGGGACGGCCGGGTCCTGGCACTCACGAACGTGGTGGCGCAGTTCCGGCCCGGCATCGGGGAACGAGTCCTCCTGGGCACCCACTGGGACACCCGTCCCACGGCCGACCGGGAAGACGATCCGGAGCTGGTCGATCAGCCCATCCCCGGCGCCAACGACGGTGGCAGCGGCGTGGCCGTCCTGCTCCGTCTTGCAGATGTCCTGTCTCGCCATTCCCCGCCCATCGGCGTGGACCTCATCTTCTTCGACGGGGAGGACTGGGCGCCCGGCGAAAGGCACCTGGGGTCCAAGCACTTCGCCACGCACCTGCCGCCAGGCTACCGGGCCCTCTACGGTGTCGTGGTGAACATGGTGGCGGACACGGACCCCGAGTTCCCCGCGGAGTCGTACTCCCGGCAGTACGCACCGGAAGTGGTGATTCGGGTGTGGCAGCTGGCGGAGGAGATGGGCTACGGGAGCTACTTCCCGCGTCGGTCGGGGCCCGCCGTGGGCGACGCCCACGTACCGCTCAACCAGGCGGGCATCCGGACCATCGACATCATCGACTTCGACTACGGGCCGGACAACGCGTACTGGCACACCCACGACGACATGCCGGAGAACGTGTCGGCCGAAGGATTGGGCGTCGTCGGGAACGTGCTCTCGGCCTTGTTGGCGAAAGGGGGATGAGCCCATCCCCGCCGCCCCGCCCCGACTGGGGGGACTCCTCCCGGCCGCCCCGCTCCGACCCGGGGGACTGGGGGATTTGCAGTGGGAGGGTACCGCATGGGACGCATCGAGGGGCTGGAGGACCTGCGGGTGTATCGGGCAGGCTGCCGGTGCGCCGCTCGCATCTTCGAGCTCACGGAAACCTCCCCGCGGCAAGAGCTCTACGCGCTGACGGACGAGATACGCCGATCCTCCCGTTCGGTGGGCGCGAATCTCGCCGAGGGGTGGCGAAAGCGGCGCTACCCGAAGGCGTTCATCCGCAAGCTCGACGACGGCGAAGCGGAGGCCGAAGAGACGCGCCACTGGATCGCGACTGCGCGGCATTGTGGCTACCTGGACACCGGGACCGCCCATGAGTTGGACGCGGCGTACGACCCCATCCTCGGCCAGCTCGTCCGGATGTCCGCGAACCGGCCAGGCCGATGAACACGGCCAACCCCGAAACCCGCTCCCTTGCCTTCGTGCTTCTCGTCATCGCGCTGTCGGCGGGCGCGCGGCTCGCCCGGACGGGGCCGGGGGTCGTCGTGGGGGCCGGGCTGGACCTCGACTCTCTGGAGGCGGCCAGCGCGGTCGCGCTGGCCGACGCCGAGCGGCGAGCCCGGCCGCTGGAGCCGGGGGAGCGCATCCCGGTGAACACGGCGCCGGCGGCCGAGCTGGCGCGGCTGCCCCGGGTCGGGCCCGCCCTGGCGGACCGGATCGTGGCGGAGCGGGAGCGCGGCTCGTTCCGGTCGCTGTCGGACCTGGAACGGGTTGCGGGGATCGGCCCTCGCACGGCGGAGATGTTGGCGCCGCACCTGGATTTCACCGGCGTCGCCGTACGCCGTGGGCGGCGGCCCGGGTTCGTGGAGCTGCCCCGGGACCGACCGGCGTCCCGGCTGGACCTGCTTCCCGGGCGTGTTCCTGCCGGGACGGTCCGGGTCGGGGGCATCGACCTGAACCGGGCCGACGCGGTGACGTTGCAGCGGCTTCCCGGGATCGGCCCCGTCATGGCCGCCCGGATCGTGGCGCACCGGGACTCGGCCGGCCCCTTCGGCTCGCTCGACGACCTGACGGCGGTCTCGGGAATCGGCCCGGCGACGGTGGCGGGGTTGCGGCACTTTCGGGGTGGGCCCTAGGCCGTGTCGCAGACGTTTCGGGGACCACGGCCACGGGATGTCGGGCAAGCGTACGCCTTGACCATTCACCCGAAACGCGGGTACCTTTCAACGCCTCCCCGAGACCGGCAGCCGCATCCAGTTTTTCAGAATCGGTGTTTCATGGCGACGACGACTACGACCGATCGAATCGGTGATCTCCTGGTCAAGGAAGGGCTGATCAGCAGCCAGCAGCTTTCCCAGGCCCTGGAAGATGCGCGGAGCAACAACACCCGTGTCGGCTACTCGCTGATCAAGCTCGGCTTCGTGAACGAGGAAGACCTGACCCGCATGCTGGCGCGGCAGTATCGCGTGCCGGCCGTGGACATCAACCGGGTCAACATCGATCCGAAGATCCTGAAGCTCGTGCCCGGGGACCTGGCGCAGAAGCACCTGGTGCTGCCGCTGCGTCGTGTGGGCCGGACGCTGACGGTAGCCATGGCGAACCCGGCGGACCCGGGGCTGCTCGACCAGCTGAAGTTCGTGACCCGGCACGACATCGAGCCGGTCGTGGTAGGTGAGTTCACGCTGAAGAAGTACCTGGACCAGCACTACGAGGTCGAGGAGGATGACGCGCTGTCCGGCCTCCTCGAGGAGATCGAGGACGATGACATCGAGGTCATCGAGAGCGAGGAAGAGGAAGTCAACGTAGCGACGCTGCAGGCGCAGGTGGACGAAGCGCCCGTGGTGAAGCTCATCAACGGAATCCTGACAGACGCCGTGCTCAAGGGCGTCTCGGACATCCACGTCGAGCCGTACGAGAAGGATCTCCGGGTCCGGTACCGGATCGACGGGTCGCTCCAGGAAGTCATGAAGCCGCCCATCAAGATGAAGGCGGCGCTGACGTCGCGGCTCAAGATCCTGGCGGACCTGAACATCGCCGAGCGCCGGGTGCCGCAGGACGGCCGCATCAAGTTGAAGGTCAAGCACAAGATCGTCGATTTCCGGGTCAGCACGCTGCCGGTCATCTTCGGCGAGAAGATCGTGCTCCGGATCCTGGACAAGAGCAACCTGACGCTGGACCTGGAGAAGTTCGGCTTCGAGCCCAAGGCCGAGAAGGACTTCATGCGCGCCATCCTGAACCCGTACGGGATGGTGCTGGTGACGGGGCCCACCGGCTCCGGTAAGACGACGACGCTCTACTCGGCGCTCTCGAAGATCAACACCGAGGACGTCAACATCATGACGGCCGAGGACCCGGTGGAGTACAACCTCCACGGCATCAACCAGGTCCTGGTCCGCAACGAGGTGGGGATGACCTTCGCGGCGGCGCTCAAGGCGTTCCTGCGGCAGGACCCCAACATCATCATGGTGGGTGAGATCCGGGACATCGAGACGGGCGGTATCGCCATCAAGGCGGCGCTCACGGGGCACCTGGTTCTGTCCACGCTCCACACGAACGACGCTCCATCGACCATCACGCGTATGATCGACATGGGGCTGGAGCCGTTCAACGTGGCGGCCGCGCTCAACGTCATCACGGCGCAGCGTTTGGTCCGGCGCATCTGCAACGAGTGCAAGGAAGAGGTCACCTACGACGAGGAGACGCTGGAGAGCGCGAACCTGACCGATAAGCAGCGGAACATCACGTTCTACCGCGGCGCCGGTTGCGACGTCTGCGGCGGCAGCGGGTACAAGGGCCGGCAGGGACTCTACGAGGTCATGGCGAACACGCCGGCGCTGCGAAAGCTCATCATGCAGGGCGCCGGAGCGGAGGAGATCGGGGACCAGGCCCTTGCGGACGGCATGCTGACGTTGCGCATGGACGGGATGAAGAAGGTCGAGAAGGGTATCACCACCCTGGAAGAGGTCATCAAGGAGACGACCGCGAAATGAGCACGACGGAAGCCGCCACGCCGGCTCAGACGACGAAGGACAAGCAGCTCAATCTGCGCGCGCTCCTGGAAGAGCTCGTCCAGCGCGGGGGCAGCGACCTGCACCTCACGGCCGGCGACCGGCCCAAGATCCGCATCGACGGCGAAATCACGAACGCCAGCGTGGACTACACCCTCGAGCCGAAGGACACGCTGGCCCTGGCCTACTCCATCCTCACCGAGAACCAGAAGAAGCGCTTCGAGACCGAGGACGAGCTCGATTTCTCCTTCGGGATCCAGAATCTCTCCCGTTTCCGGGGTAACGTCTTCAAGCAGCGCGGCTGCGTGGCCGTCGTCGTGCGGGTCATCCCGTACGAGATCCTGAGCTTCAAGAAGCTGGGGCTGCCACCGGTCGTGGAGCAGCTCGCGGAGCGGCCCCGGGGCCTCGTCCTGGTCACGGGCCCCACCGGCTCGGGCAAGAGCACGACGCTTGCCGCCATGGTGGACAAGATCAACGAGGAGGAGGCCGGCCACATCCTCACGGTGGAGGACCCGATCGAGTTCGTGCACAAGCACAAGAAGTCGATCGTCAACCAGCGGGAGGTGGGGGCGGACACCAAGACGTTCGCTTCGGCGCTGAAGTACGCCTTGCGGCAGGACCCCGACGTCGTGCTCATCGGGGAGATGCGGGACCTGGAGACCATCGCCTCGGCGCTGACCATCGCCGAGACGGGGCACCTCGCCTTCGGCACGCTCCACACCAACTCGGCGGCCGAAACCATCAATCGGATCATCGATGTCTTCCCGTCGAACCAGCAGTCCCAGGTCCGGGCCCAGCTCTCCTTCTCGTTGGAAGGCGTCATCACCCAGACGCTGCTGCCCCGGGCCTCGGGCAAGGGCCGCATCGCGGCGCTGGAGATCATGGTGGCGACGCCGGCCATCCGGGCCACGATCCGGGACGACAAGATCCACCAGATCTACTCCATCATGCAGGCCGGCAAGAAGCACGGCATGCAGACCATGAACGATGCGCTCTACCAGCTCGTGATCGGTGGCGATGTCAAGATGGAGGAGGCCGCGCGCGCGTCCTCCGACCCGACCGAGCTCATGCGCATGCTGGGCGAATCCGAGAGTTGACGGCACGCACTCGCTGAAGCAGGCTGAATCGTCATGCCGACGTTCACGTACTCCGCACGGACCGCCACCGGCACCCTCCAGCAGGGGGAGATCGATCTCCCGAGTCGCGACGAGGTCGTCGGCCACCTGCGCAAGCAGCGGCTGGTCCCGCTCAAGATCGAGCCGAAGAAGGCCGGCCTCGCCGCGATCGAGATCCCGGGCCTCGCTGGCGGCGTCAAGACCCGCGACATCGTCATCTTCACCCGGCAGTTCGCCACCATGATCAACTCGGGGCTGCCACTGGTGCAGTCCCTGGACATCCTGGCGAAGCAGTCGGAGAACAAGAAGCTGCGGGAGACCATCAACGAGGTGCTCCAGGACGTGGAGTCGGGGAACACGCTGGCCGACTCGCTGCGCAAGCACCCCAAGGTCTTCACCGACCTCTACGTGAACATGGTCGCCGCCGGCGAGGTCGGCGGCATCCTGGACGTGATCCTGCTCCGCCTGGCGGCGTTCATGGAGAAGAACGACGCCCTGGCGCGCAAGATCAAAGGCGCCATGGTCTATCCCGGCGTGATCATGGGCGTCGCCGTGGCCGCCGTCGCGATCCTGCTCATCGTCGTGATCCCGACCTTCCAGAGCATGTTCGAGGGCGCCGGCGTGCCGCTGCCCGGGCCGACCCTCTTCGTCATCTGGATGTCCGAGACGCTCCAGGCCAAGTGGTGGCTCATCCTGGCGGTCATCGCCGGCCTCGTCTTCGCGATGCGACAGTACTACAAGACGGACCAGGGCCAGCTGGTCATGGACCGGCTCTTCCTCCGGTCCCCCGTCTTCGGCAACCTGCTCCGGAAGACGGCCGTAGCCCGGTTCACCCGGACGCTGGGCACGCTGGTCGCGTCCGGCGTGTCCATCCTGGAGGGCCTCGAGATCACCGCCAAGACGGCGGGCAACCGTGTCATCCACGACGCCGTCATGGAATCCCGCTCCTCCATCGCCGGTGGCGAGACCATCTCCGAGCCGCTGAAGCGGAGCGGCGTCTTCCCGCCCATGGTCGTCCAGATGATCCACGTGGGCGAGCAGACCGGCGGGCTCGACGAGATGCTCTCCAAGATCGCCGACTTTTACGACGAGGAGGTCGACGCCGCCGTCGAAGCGCTGCTGGCCGCCATGGAGCCCATCATGATCGTCTTCCTGGGCACCATCGTCGGCGGCATGATCGTGGCCATGTACCTGCCCATCTTCGACATGATGAACGCCGTGGAAGGGTAGGGGGAGCCGTTCCACGCCACGCGACAGGGAAGGGCCCGCCGCGGCGGGCCCTTCGTCATCATGGGCATGTCTTGTTCGGGCGTGGGGCCGCAGGCCGGTCCCCCCGCGGGTCCGCTCCGTCAGTACACCCAGTACTCCGCGCCGGTCTCGTACTCCACGGCGTCGATCCGGCCGTCGCCGTCGCGGTCCCAGAGCGCGAAGTACATGTCCATGAACTCGTCGAAGCCGATCACCGCATCGGCCTCGTACCAGTACTCGTTCCAGCTCGTCGCGTCGAGTCCTTCGGCCACCTCGTCGGCATCGAGCTCCGAGTCGCCGTCCAGGTCCCAGTCCTGGAACGCGCCCGGGTCCAGGGCGCCCGGGTAGACGTGGTCCACGCCGGTCTCCCACTCGGATTCCACGATGACCGTGTCTTCATCCGCGTCCCAGATCATGTAGACGCTTTCGTTGATCTCATCGGCGTCGAGCTCCGAATCCGCGTCGATGTCCCAGCGGGTGAAGACGCCCTCGTCGTCGACCCACGCCGCCAGCTCGTCGGCGTCCAGGTAGGAGTCGCCGTCGAGGTCGAGGGTCTCGAACGCGGGGGGCTCCATCGTGGTCGCCGGCTCCAGCTCCTCCATCTCCTCCGCGCCGTCGGTATCACACGCCGCGAGGGGAAGCAGGCCGGTGACGAGCAGTGCGAGAACGCGCATTCTCATGGCATCTCCTCACTATCAGGTCGCAGCGCCGATCGTTCGATCGGTCGGGCATAGTTGATGAGGGCAACTTCCGTTCCGGTCGATCCCCGGGCCCCGCGGCAGGGCGACCTTCGCGGTCGGGACAACGGGGGAACGCCGATGGAGGCGGCTACGCGGAAGCCGCCGGCGCGAACGGTTGCGCGTCACGTCGCGGTCCGACAGGAGGCCTCGAAGGTCGGGCTGCGGCGCGTACGTAAGGGCAGCCGGCGAGCGTCCCGCGTGTCCGCGCAACGATTCAGCGCTTCCGCGTCGAATTCCCACTTCCCAATCGACGCCACCTCTGCACCACAACGGGTTACGGAGAAACCTTAGCCGTTTCCGGGGAAAGTCCCGGGAGGGGATCGCCGGGTGGACGAGATGGACGTGGAGCACGTACGGCTGTACGATCTGCGGAAAGGGCGTTGAAGCTCAGTTGGCGCCGTGACCCGTGACCCTCAGTACTCGTGGGTCCCGACCCGGACCGGGACGTCGAACTTCTCTTCGATCTTGGCGCTGATGCCCTCCAGGTTCATGGGGCAGCTCATGAGCGCCGTCGCCTTCTGGACGCAGGTCCCGAAGTAGACGGCGTCGAGCCCCTCGTCGAGACAGTTCAGCACCAGCATCTGCAGGTCCATCTTCGGCAGGACGAGCCCGGGACAGTCGCCGCAACTCGTCTTGAACACGACGCGCACGTCGTCCATGTCTTCGAAGGCGAAGGTCCCGTCGTTGACCGCTTTGAAGCACTTGGCGCAGCCGACGCAGCTCGTGTCCTGGATCCGCTCGCAGTAGATGATGCCGATCCGCTTCGTCATGCCTTCTCCTCACCCGCCCGGATCTCCATGAGGCGCATTGCTCGGACCGGTTACTAATAGTGTCTCGGGTATGTGAGGCAAGAAGACCGGTCAGGCCGCTGGCCCCAGCTCCGCCAGCTTCTCCCGCGCCCGGCGCGCCAGATCGTGGTCCTCGTCGGCGATAGCCCAGGTCTCCAGCGCCAGCTTCAGATGCGCGATCGCGTCGGCAGGGCGGCCCATGTCCTCGTAGACCAGGGCCAGCTCGTAGTGGCTGCGCCCGTGGGACGGCCGGAGCTTCAACGTCTCCAGGATCAGCGACTCGGCCCGCTCCAGCTCGCCGAGCTCCCGGTGGCAGCGGCCGAGCTGCGCCGGGATGGTGTAGTCCGTGGGATCGTTCGCCCGTTCGCGCTCGTAGGCGGCGATGGCCGCGTCCCACTTGCCGCGCATCTCGTGGAGTCGGCCGCCGAAGTAGATGACCGGGCCCTCCAGCATGTTCATGCCGGTTCGCTCGAGCATGGTCTCGGCCTCCCGGATCGCCGCCTCGAGCTCGTCCGGTCGGTCCAGCGCCTCGTACACGGCCATCTTGCCGATGGGCACGAGGGCGTCCTGGGGCGGCTGGAGCGCCGCGCTCAGGCTGTCCAGGAGACCCAGCGCCTCCTCGCTCCGGTCCGCCTGTACGTACTCGGCCAGGCTGACGAGGCGGAACTGGGTGACCACGAGGGGCGGGGCGTACGAGGCCGCTTCCTCCAGCGCGCGCTCCGTGTACTCGAGCTGCCGGTCCATGGCGCCCCGGGCCCCGTAGTAGCCGCTCAGGGCCGTGAGGACGGCGAAGCGCTGTTCCGCGCTGTGCGCATCCGCCAGCGCCGTCTCGTAGCGCGCTTCGGCCTCGGCGAACCGGCCCACGTCCCGGTCCAGCGATGCCAGCGACAGGACGACGGAGATGTCGCCCGGCTCGAGCAGCTCGGCCCGCTCGTACATCTCCCGGGCCTGGTCGTGGTCGCCCCCGCGCCGGTACAGGCCCGCCAGCGCCGTGAGCGACGCCTCATCCTCGGGGGCCGCCGCGACGTGCCGCTCGTAGGTGCGCCGGGCCTGGACGGGATTGCCCACCGTCTCGTAGAGCGCCCCGATCCGGGGCAGCAGCTCGATCCGGGTGGGGTCCAGGTCGAGGATCGCCTCGAGGGCGTCGATGGCGCCCTCGCGGTCGTTCTGCATGAGCCGGACCTGGGCGACCGAGGTCTGAGCCATGATGTCCTGCGGGTAGAGCTCGGCCCACATCTCGTAGACCGCGAAGGCCCTGGGGAGGTCCTGGCGGACGGCGTACCACTCCCCCTTGACCTGGTAGTGCATCCGTTCGGGCAGGCGATGGAGGTTGTCCATGGCGGTCTGGAGCGCGGCCCGTGCCGCTGCGACGTCGCCCATGACCGCGGTCAGCCCGTAGAGGGTCAGCGCCACATCGGCGCACGTCGGGTCCGCCTCGAGGGCGGCCTCCAGCGACGCCCTCGCGGCGACGTAGTCGTCCTGGACGAACCATGCCTCGAGGCCTTCGCCGTAGTGCCGCAGCGCTTCCAGGGAGGACGCGGTGTGCTCCCGCACCGGCATGTCCGGTGAATCCTCCAGGTGGCGGGCGGGCAGCTCCAGGTCCCGGCGGAGCTGGAGCGACGCGCTGTCGATGAGGGCGAACAGGTCCTCGCCCCGGTGCACGCGTTCGGCCACCACCCGGCCCCGGTCGGCGTCGTTCAGCGCCAGGGTCAGGCGATACCCCTCGTCCGCGCGTTCCACGCTCCCGTCGACGAAGTACGGCACGTGCATGTCCGCGGCGATGGACCGCTTGAGGGACCGCGGCATGGCGGCGTCGGAAGCGTATCCGGCTTCGCGGACCCGGTTCCGGAACAGGAGCGAGGGCCGGAGGTTGATGAACATGTCCTGGTACAGCTCGTTCACGAGCCCGTTGAAGACGGCATAGCCGAGCCACGCCGATTCCGCGTCGGTGGAGTCCGCGGACGGCGTGTACAGCACCAGTGGCTTCCGGAACTCGTCCTTGACGACGACCCGCTCGACCTTCTCGCCCTGCTCGTCCTCCACCGTCACCGTGGTGGTGACGGCGCCCAGGTCCCTGCCGCCGAAGGTGCCGAAGAGGACGACGACGGCCACGGCCATGTTCGCGGGGATGGCCACCTTCTCGACCCGGTTCCAGCGGTCGGCGCCCTTGCGGCCATGGAAGTAGACGAACAGGCCTACGCTGGGCAGGAGCAGCAGGAGCGCGAGCAGGACCAGGTTCGTCCAGTAGGGCGACAGGAGGAACCGGTCCTCGAGGAAGGCGAAGAACTCGATGAGCCCCCAGGACGCGCCGAAGTAGACGGCCATGTACTGGGGGAACCGACGCTCGAGAAGATCCTTCGTGAGCCGCATCGCCATGGCAGGAGCCTCCGGAGGTCCGTGCGGGGAGTGGGCGCCGGAAACGGCTACGGCACCCGGACGGTCCAATGTATGGCCCCCCGTGGTGGGGTGGAAGGATGTCGGTGGGGCGGGGGCCACCCGCCGGATGCGGAGGACGGTGCCGCGCCCCCTACACCACGAACCGCTGGAGCACCACGTCCGCGATGAGCCCCAGCAGGAACAGGCCGCCGAAGGCCCGGTTGTGGACGAACGCCCAGCTCACGAACCAGAGGGGCCAGCCGCTCTCCGGGTAGTCCGCCGGCGGCCCGTCGGGCCGGGGCCGCAGGTAGATCTTCGAGACCTGCGCCAGCTTCGGCAGCGCGAGCACCACGAGGAGCAGCGCGACGGTGAAGAAGCCGGTGGCCACCAGGTATCCGACGAAGACGTACTGGAGCGCGAAGAGGGCGATGGCCAGGTAGCGGGCCGGGCGGTCGCCGATGAGGACGGGGATGGTGCGGATGCCCTTCTCCCGGTCGGCGTCGCGCTTGTCGATGTGCTTGC
Organism: uncultured Gemmatimonadaceae bacterium; assembly: GCA_964416095.1. GTDB lineage: Bacteria > Gemmatimonadota > Gemmatimonadetes > Longimicrobiales > RSA9 > CAYQCY01. Next base: position 51,185 of record CAYQCY010000003.1, on the reverse strand, counting down.
CGAAGATGACGGTGGTGGCGCCCAGGGCGTAGGGCATGCCGGCCAGGACGACGGGCCAGCTCCAGACGCCGGCGATGACGTAGTAGCCGCCGCCGATCATGAGGGGCCCCCAGACCAGGAGCACGGCCAGCTCGCCGAGGCCGATGTACTTGAGCGGCCAGGTGTAGAAGAGGACGAAGAAGACGCCGGCGGCCAGGAGCGGCAGGGTCAGGCCGCCCCGCAGGTAGACCAGCGCGATGCCGGCGGCCAGCGCCACGAGCCCGGTGACGGCGGCGTAGAGCGCGGTCTGGCGCACGCTCATGAGCCCGTGCTCCAGGGGCTGTGGCCCGTACTGGGCCCGGAAGTAGTTGCCCCGGTCCACGCCCTTCCAGTAGTCCGTCATGTCGTTGACGATGTTGTTCGTGGCGTGGGCCATGATGAGCCCGACGGCGACGAGCAGGAAGAGCCCGAGGTCGAACACGCCTTCCCGCAGGGCGAGGAGCCCCGCGATGCCCACGGAGATGGCGGTGATGACGAAGACGGCGGACCGGCTGGCGATGAGCCAGCGGGCGACGACGTCCAGCCGGTCCCACCGCTCCTTGTCCACCCGCGGGATCACCCGCAGGGCCTGACCCCACATCGCGAAGTCCATCCGTATCCTCCGGTCCCGCTCGCTGCGTGGATGCCCCTGTAACGCTGCGGCCGATCGGACCGAGCCACGAGGCGGGAGCTAACGTCCCGGGCACCGTCGTGCAACCCACGATGGTACACCCTTGCACGGGTGTACGACGTTCCATCGGGCCGACGCTTGGACGGTCCGCTGGTCCTTCCGGGTGCCGCCGCCCACATTGCCGGGCATGAACGAGTACTGGGAGGACCCGGCGAGGGTGGAGAAGTTCGCGGACCGGGACCCGGACCACCGCCTGGCCGAGCTGGTCGAGCGCTACGACCGGCCGCCGGAGGCGCGGGTGCTGGACCTGGGCTGTGCGGGTGGTCGGAACACGGAGTTCCTCGCCCGGCACGGCTTCGACGTCCACGCGGTGGACGCGTCGGAGGCCATGGTCGAGCGAACGCGGGAGCGAGTCTCGACGGTGCTGGGGGAGGAAGCGGCGCGGAACCGCGTGCGCGTCGCCCGCATGGATGGCCTGGCGACGTACGACGACGCGTCCTTCGACCTCGTCGTCGCCCTCGGCGTGCACCACAGCGCGACGAGCCGCCGGGAGTGGGAACGGGCCGCGGACGAGACGGCGCGGGTCCTCAAGCCCGGCGGGCTGCTCCTCTTCAACCAGTTCACGCCCGAAGTGGACCTGACCGGGGAGGGCGTGACGCCGGTGCCCGGGGAGCCCGACGTCTACGACGGCTTCCCGGCCGGTCGCACGGTGCTGCTGGACGCGGATGTGCTGGACGCGGCGTGGGAGGCGCGCGGGCTGGAGCCGGAGGTCCCGAGCGAGACCGTGCGGGTGGAGCTGGATCCGGGGCGCCGGGTCAGCGTGAACGCCCTGTACCGGAAGGGTTGACACCCGAGGTCAGTGGAGGCGGCGGCCGTCCTCCGGGTCGAAGAAGTGGAGCTTGTCCCGGGGCAGGCGAAGGCCGATCTCGTCATCCGGCTGGACATCGGCGTCCGGGTCCAGGATGACGGCGACGGTGTCGGCCTGCCCCCGTTCGTCCGGATCCCGCTCGCTCGCTCCACCGCGGTCGCTTCCGCCCAGGCGCGCCCGGACCAGGAGGTCGCTGCCTCTGGGTTCGAGGATCTCGACGCGACCGGCCAGGTCGGCGTCGTCCGTCCCGGCGCGTCGGACATCGTGGGGCCGGATCCCCAGCACGACCTCCTCGCCGATGGCGTCGGGCGCGGCCGTGCCGGGATCGAGGCGGAAGTGGGGCGTGACGAGGCGGACCCCGTCGTCGTGCTCGACCCGGCAGCGGTACGTGTTCATGGCCGGCGAGCCGATGAACTCGCCGACGAAGCGGGTGGCCGGGCTGCGGTAGAGCTCCGTGGGCGGCGCGACCTGCTCCAGGCGGCCGTCCCGGAGGACGGCGACCCGGTCTCCGAGGGTCATGGCCTCTTCCTGGTCGTGGGTCACGTACAGGAAGGTCGCGTCCAGGTGCCGGTGGATGCGTGCCAGCTCGGCCCGGGCGTGGAGGCGGAGCGCCGGGTCCAGGTTGGAGAGGGGCTCGTCCAGGAGGAACGCCCGTGGCTCCCGGACGAGGGCCCGGCCCAGGGCGACGCGCTGGCGCTGGCCGCCGGAGAGCTGGCCGGGCTTGCGTTCGAGCAGCTCGGCGATGCCCAGCGTGTCCGCCACCGCCTCGACCCGCTCGCCGCGCTCGGCCCCGTCGATGCCCCGCATGCGCAGCGCGAACTCCAGGTTGCCGCGCACCGTCTTGTGGGGATAGAGGGCGTACGCCTGGAAGACCATGGCCAGGTCCCGCTCCCGGGGCTCGGCGTCGGTGACGTCGTCGTCGTCGATGTAGACGCGGCCCGCGGTGGGCGTCGCGAGCCCCGCCATGACCCGGAGCAGGGTGCTCTTGCCGGAGCCGGACGGCCCCACCAGGACCATGAACTCGCCGTCCCGGACCTCGAGGCTGATGTCCTCGAGGGCGGCATCGCCGTCGAAGACCTTGTCCACCTCCTCGAACCTCAGCGTGGCCACGGGCCGACCTCCTGCCTGACCGGTGCGTACGCGTTGCGCGGCGAGTCCCGTCTCATGTCAGCCTTTCACCGCGCCGGCGGTCAGCCCCCGGACGATGCGCCGCTGGAAGACCAGGACGAGGAGCGCCACCGGCACCGTCGCCACCACGACGCCGGCGAGGACCTCGCCCCAGGGCACCTGGTAGCGGCCCCGGAACAGGGCGATGGCCACCGGCACCGTCTGGCGCTCCGGCCCGACGGTGAACGACAGGGCGAAGATGAATTCGTTCCAGGCGTACAGGAAGGTCAGGATGGCCGTGGTCGCGATGCCCGGCAGCGCCAGCGGCAGGACGATCTCCCCGAAGGTGCGCCAGCGGCCCGCTCCGTCCACCAGGGCCGCCTCCTCCAGGTTGTCCGGGAGCTGGCGGAAGAACCCCACCAGCAGCCACACGGTGAGGGGCATGGCGAACGTCAGGTAGGGCAGGACCAGGCCTGGGTAGGTGTTGATGAGCCCCACCTCCCGCAGCAGCAGATACAGCGGCGAGACGATGGAGATCTGCGGGAACATGGCCACGGCCAGGATGAACGCGAGCAGCAGGCCCTTGCCGCGGAAGCGCATGCGGGCCAGGGCGTAGGCGCAGAACGAGCCGAGGGTGACGGACAGGAGCGTGGTGGCGCCGGCGACGACCAGCGAGTTCCGGATGGGCAGCCAGAAGCGTCGCACCTCGAAGAGGGCCCGGTAGTGGTCCAGGGTGAGCTCCCGCGGCAGCAGCGACGGTGCCTGGAACAGACGGGCCTCCGGCACCAGGGACGACTTGAGCGTCCAGTACAGCGGGAAGGCGGCGGCCAGGAGGAGCGCGGTCACCACGGTCGGCGCCAGCCAGCGGCGTGCGGGCCGGGCGCTCACGTGGCCGCGCCTCGCACGCCGGTCCGGCCCAGGACGCGGATGTAGACGAGCGCCAGGACGAAGGCGAGGACGAAGACGGACATGGAGACGGCGGAGCCGTAGCCGAAGCGCAGGTCCTGGAGCAGTGCCTCGAAGGCGTAGACGGAGAGCGGCTCCGTGGCCGTGCCCGGGCCGCCGCCGGTGAGGACGTAGACCAGGTCGAAGACCCGCACGGCGTCCAGCGTGCGGAAGAGCAGCGCCACCAGGAGGGCGGGGCGGAGCAGCGGTAGGGTCACCTCGCGGAACCGTTGCCAGGCACCCGCCCCGTCCATGCGCGCCGCCTCGTACAGGCTGTCGGGGATGTTCTGGAGCCCGGCCAGGAGCAGCAGCGTGACGAAGGGCGTCATCTTCCAGATGTCGCCGAGCATGACCGGGACCCAGGCGGTCACGGACCCGACGAACCAGATGATGGGCTCGTCCAGGACGCCGGCGGTGGTGAGCAGGGCGTTGGCGACGCCGGTCTCGCCTTCGAACATGAAGCGCCAGATCAGGGCCGCCACGGCGGTGGGGATGGCCCACGGCAGCAGCACGACGACGCGTGCCAGACCCCGTCCCCGTCGGATCCGGTCCAGCCCCAGCGCCAGCACCAGGCCCACGCCGAGCTCGACGGCGACCGTGACGACCACGAAGATGACCGTGTGCCAGGCGGCGCCCCAGAAGCGACCGTCGGCCAGGAGCCGGGCGTAGTTTTCGAGACCCACGAAGGGCCGGCCCCGCCAGGGCATGCGCAGGTCGTGGAGGTGCAGCGACTCCCAGGCGGTCCAGGCCAGCGGGAAGATGGCCACCAGCACGATGGCGCCCACGGCCGGCAGTACCATGAGCCAGGCGGTGCGCCGCTCCCGCCGGACCCGCCGTGTCGCGCGCTCAGCCACGGGACGACTCCGCGGCACCCGCGGGCCGCGCCGCGGAAGACGGCTCCGGCGCCAGCTCGACCCGCTCCAGGAGGGACCGGATCTCGTCGGCGGCCCGCGCCAGCGCCGTCGCCGGGTCCCGCTGGCCGGTCAGGGCCCGGTGCAGCCAGACCTGGAGGATGGACGAGACCTGCGGATAGACCGGCGTGACGGGCCGGGGCACCGCGTGCTCGATGATGCGTCGCGCCCGGGCCGGGTCCACCGACAGCGCCGCGGCCAGCTCCCGCCGGCCGTACACGTCACGGCGGGCCGGGTACTGGCCCACGCCCCGGGCGCGCTCGATCACGGCGTCGGCGCGTGTCAGGAACTCGACCACCCGCCACGCCGCCTCCGCTTCGCCGCTGTGGGCGTTGATGGCGAGTTGCGCGCCGCCGAGCACCGAGGCGCTCCGGCCGCCCGGCCCCGCGGGCAGCGGCGCCACCTGGAACCGGCCGGCGACCCGGGAGGCGGCCGTGTCCTCCAGGAGCGGGACGGCGTACGGCCAGTTGCGCATGAGCACGGCGCGGCCGTTCTGGAACGCGAACCGGGTCTGCTCCTCGCGCCAGGTCAGCGTCGCCTCGGGCACGACGCCGTGCCGGTGGACGGCGTCGCGCATGTACCGGAGCGCTTGCAGCGCCGCGTCCGAGTCCAGCGCGACATGGCCCGCCTCGTCCAGGACCCGGCCGCCGAAGGCGTGCAGGTGCTCCAGGAAGACGACGACGAGGCCCTCGTAGCGGGCGCCCTGCCACACGAACCCGTACGGCACGTCCGGGCCGATCGCCCGGCGGGCTTCCGCCAGAAGATCGGCGTACGTCGGAGGCGCGTCCTCCAGCAGGTCGGTCCGCCAGTAGAGCATGCCCACGTCCACGAACCAGGGGAGGGCGTACAGGGTGTCGCGCCAGGTGCTGGCCCGGATGGCGGCGGGGAAGAACGCATCGACCGGCGGTCGGAACCGGTCCAGGGGCAGGATCCAACCCGCGGCGGCGAACTCCGCGGTCCAGATCACGTCGAGCTGCAGGATGTCCGGGTCCGGCGTGCGTGCGTTGAGCCACTGCACGTAGAGCTGATGGCGCTGGTCCGCCGCGTCGGGCGTGGACCGGACCTCGACCTGGATGTCCGGGTTCTCCACCATGAAGGTATCGAGCTGACGGCGGAGAACCTCCGCCTCCGCCCCCACGGCGCTACCGGAGAAGGTCACCACGGTCGTGCCCGCGTCCGGCGCGTCGTGGCAGCCGGAAACCAGGAGGAGGGCCGTGATGAGGAGCGACCGGAGTGGCATGGCGTCAAGCGCGAGCCGCACCGATCCCGGTGGTCCGTGCGGCCGGCCGTGTATATTTGTTGCATGGTCTGAACAACGTCGCGCCGGGACATGACGGATAACTCCATTCAACGCGGAGTGCCACCGATGCCTGTCTTCCAGTCCATGATAGCGCCGATCCTGCTTCTGCTCGCGGCGCTCGCGTGCGCGGGGCCGGAATCCCGACCGGGCGATGCGGCGACGGCCGAGGCCCAGGACACGGCGGCGCTGACGGAGCTGCGGCACACCATGGTCCGGCGCCAGATCGAGGCCCGGGGGATCACGGACACGGCGGTGCTCCGGGTGATGCGGGAGGTGCCGCGGCACCGGTTCGTGCCCGGCGCGCCGCCCTCGCTGGCGTACCGGGATCATCCGCTGCCCATCGGCTACGACCAGACCATCTCCCAGCCGTTCATCGTGGCGTTCATGGCGGAGGCCGCGGCCATCGAGCCGGACGACCGGGTGCTGGAGATCGGCACCGGGTCGGGCTACGACGCCGCCGTGCTGGCCGGGCTGGCCGACGAGGTGTACACCATCGAGATCGTGCCCGAGCTGGCGGAGCGGGCCCATGGCATCCTGAGCGAGCTCGGCTACGACAACGTGCACGTGCGGGCGGGCAACGGGTGGTTGGGCTGGCCGGAGCACGCCCCGTTCGACGCCATCGTGGTGACGGCGGCGCCGGAGCGGGTGCCGCCGGCGCTGGCAGAGCAGCTCGCCATCGGCGGGACCATGGTGGTGCCGGTGGGCCGGATGGTCCAGACGCTCCGGGTGCTACGCAAGACGCCGGAGGGCCTCCGGGAGGTGGCCGCCATGCCGGTCCGCTTCGTGCCCATGGTGGCCGAGCCGCCCGACACCGCGTCATGACGGGCCCGTCGCCGGAGGATCGTTCCAGGTGCCGATAGGACCGGAGCCGGGGCCGGCGCTGGAACGGCGGCTCGGGTTGCTGGACGGAGCGGCGGTCGTCGTCACCAACGTCATCGGCACGGGCATCTTCCTCACACCGGCCTTCGTGGCGCAGCGGGCCGGCTCCACCGCATCGTTCCTCGGCCTCTGGCTGGTGGGCGGCGCACTCTCCCTCATCGGTGCTCTCGCGTACGCCGAGCTGGCCGCCATGCGGCCCCGGGCGGGCGGCGAGTACGTCTACATCCGCGAGGCCTTCGGCCCGCTGGCCGGGTTCCTGAGCGGGTGGACATCGCTGGTGGCGGGGTTCTCCGGCGCCATCGCGGCCGCCGCCGTGGGCTTCGCCATCTACCTGGACCGGCTGGTGCCCGGGGCCGGCTCCACGGAGGCCCTGCTCCGGCTCCCGCTCACGGGAGAGCTCGCCGTCTCCGTGTCGCCCAGGACGCTGGTGGCCCTCGGCCTCATCGTCGTCTTCTCCCTGGTCCACGACCGGGGCCTCCGTCCCGGGCGCGTGGCCCAGCAGGCGCTCGCCTGGCTCAACATCGGCACGATCCTGTTGCTGATCGTGCTGGGCTTCCTGGCGGACCCGGGCACGGCGCCGGCGACGCCGGCCCCATCGGCCGCGTCCGTACCGGACCTCGGCGGCGCGCTGGTCGCCCTGGTGCTCGTCATGTTCACCTACAGCGGCTGGAACGCGGCGGCGTACGTGGCGGAGGAGGTCCGGGACCCGGGCCGGACCCTGCCTCGATCGCTACTGGGCGGGACCGTCGTCGTCATCGCGCTCTACGTGGCGCTGAACCTGCTCTACGTCCACGTGCTGGGCGTCGACGGGATCGCCGACGCCGAGGCCACCGGCGACCGGGTGGCACGCGTGCTCTGGGGCGCCGCCGGCGTCCGCCTCTTCACGCCGCTCATCCTGCTCGTGTTGGCGAGCAGCGTGAGCGCCATGGTCCTCACCGGGCCGCGGGTCTACTACGCCATGGGCCAGGACCGCTGCCTGCCGCCCGCCTTCGCACGCGTACCGCCGGGCGGCGTGCCCCGCTTCAGCATCTGGGCCCAGGCGGCGTGGAGCGGCGTGCTCGTTCTCACCGGTGGCTTCGAGGCGCTGCTCACCTATACAGGCTTCGCCGTGGTGCTCTTCGCCGGGCTCGGCGTGGCCACACTCTTCGTGCTGCGCCGGACGCGGCCCGAGGCGCACCGGCCGTTCCGCGTCTGGGGCTATCCCCTGGTCCCCGCCCTGTTCGTGGCCGCCGCCGCCACCATGGTCGTGCAGGCCGTGCTTCGTGCGCCAGGACCGTCCCTGGCCGGCCTCGGCGTCATCGCCCTGGGTGTGCCCGTGTTCCTGTGGGTGAGACGACGCCACGGCGGCAGCGCCGCAGGCTGAGCCCGTCCGGGGCGGGCGGATCCTAGGCGGGCTGCGGGCAAGGTGCAAACGCATCTCAACGCGGAAGCGCCGAATCGTTGCGCGGAGACGCGGGACGCTCGCGCCTGCCGTTACGTACGCGCCGCAGCCCGACCCTCGAGGCCTCCTGTCGGACGGCGGCGTGAAGCGCAACCGTTCACGACGACGGCCTCCGCGCAGCCGCCTCCTACCGTGTTCCCGCGTTTTCCCGACCGCGAAGGTGGCTCTGCCGCAGGGCCCGGCGATGGACCATCCTCGCAGCGCTGCCAGCGGGAGCCCGACGGCGGCCCGAATTACCGATTTGCATGCGAGCAACCGAACAGAATGAGGAAGGTCCACGGGCGCTCCCGGTTGTCAGCACGGCCCCGTTCCGGCAGAATCACCGGGACCGAACCGGCGTGAACGGAGGCAGCCTTGGCGGACCGGAACTACTGGCTCATGAAGTCCGAGCCCTACGTCTACTCCATCGACGACCTGGAGAAGGACGGCGAGACGGCGTGGGTCGGGGTGCGGAACTACCAGGCCCGGAACTTCATGCGGGACGACATGCGTGAGGCGAAAGGCGGAAGGCTCGCGTGAGCACGATTCCGGCGAATTCTATCGGGCCGGCTACGCGCAGGGTGCGGGTGGGGTGTCCGGCGCACAACTGCGGCGGGCGGTGCCTGCTCATCGCCCACGTGGAGGACGGCATCATCACGCGGCTGGAGACGGACGACCGCCCGGACCGGGTGTCGGACCCGCAGCTCCGGGCGTGTGCCCGGGGTCGCGCGTATCTGCGCCGCCAGTACCACCCGGACCGGCTGACGCATCCGCTACGCCGGGTGGCGGCGCGCGGTGAGGGCCGGTTCGAGCGGATCTCGTGGGACGAGGCGCTGGACCTGCTGGCCGGCGAGATCCGGCGGGTGCGGGAGACGTACGGCAACGGCGCCCTGTTCGTGCCCTACGGGACGGGTAGCTACAACCAGACGAACGGGTCGCAGACGGCGCGTCGTCTGCTGAACCTGTACGGCGGCTGCCTGGGCATCTGGAACAGCTACTCGTGGGGCGCCACGAACGTAGCCACGCCTACCGTATACGGCACGCTCCAGACCGGGAACCAGCGGCAGGACTGGCTGAACGCCAGGTACATCCTCATGTGGGGCTGGAACCCGGCGGAGATGCGGGACGGCACCAACAGCGACTACCTGGTCAAGCTGGCCCGGGAGCAGGGCGCCCGTGTGGTGTGCGTGGACCCGCGCATGACCATGAGCGCCGCGGCGCTGGCGGACGAGTGGGTGCCCATCCGGCCGGGCACGGACGTGGCCATGATGAGCGCCATGGCCCACGTCATGCTCACCGAGGACCTCCACGACGACGCCTTCATCCGCACCCACTGCGTGGGGTTCGACGACTCGCAGATGCCCGCCGGCTGCGCCGAGGCCGAGAGCTACAGCGACTACATCCTCGGGCTGCGCGACGGGGTCCCCAAGACGCCGGAATGGGCCGAGGCCATCACCGGCGTGCCCCGGGAGACCATCGCCCGCATCGCCCGGGAGTACGCCACCACGAAGCCCGGCGTCCTCTACCAGGGCTACGGGATGCAGCGCCGGGCCTACGGCGAGCAGGTCGTGCGGGCCGGGTGCGTCCTCGCCGCCATCACGGGCAACGTCGGCGTGGCGGGTGGCTGGGCGAGCGGGCTCGCCCTCCAGGCGCCGGACGGCGGGCCCCTCTGGAACGTCTTCCCCGTGGGCCGGAACCCCGTGGGCGCCAGCATCCCGGTGTTCCTGTGGACCGAAGCGGTGCTGCGGGGCAGGGAGCTGGGCGCCGAGGACGGCGTACTCTTCGACGAGGCGGTGCCGGAAGGCCGGACGGTGCGCGAGGACCGCGGCGGCAATGTCGACCCCGACCGTCGGCTGGACGCGGAGATCAAGCTGATCTGGGCGGTGGCCAGCAACGCCTTGCTGAACCAGCACGCCCACATCGACCGCACGGCCCGGATCCTGGCGAACGAGGAGCTGGTGGAGTTCATCGCGGTGCAGGACAACTTCCTGACGCCCACCGGCCGCTTCGCCGACCTGGTGCTGCCGGCGTGCACCCAGTTCGAGACCTGGGGCCTCGAGGACGGCTGGAAGTACGGCGACGAGGTCATCCTCATGCCGCCGCTGGTGGAGCCGCTGGCCGAGACGAAGAGCGACTACCGCATCTGCGCCGAGGTGGCGGAGCGGCTCGGCATCGGCGAAGCCTACACCGAGGGACGGGACGAGCGTGGCTGGATCGCGTGGGCCGTGGAGCGCTACCGCGAGCGGCGGTTCCCCGACATCCCGTCGCTGGACGAGCTCGAGGCCGGCAACGCCGGCGTCTGGTCCCGGCCCGTGACGGAGCCGGCGGTGGCCTTCGCCGACTTCCGGGCGGACCCGGAGGCGCATCCGCTGCCGACGTCGTCTGGCAGGATCGAGATCTTCTCGAAGCAGCTCCACGACATGGGCAGGCCCGACGAGGTCCCGGCCGTGCCGAAGTACGTCCCGGAGTGGGAGAGCCCCTTCGGGCCGGAGGCGGCGTCGCACCCGCTCCAGGCCATGGGCCACCACACCATGGCCCGGGTCCACTCGACCCACGCCAACAACGACTGGCTGGCCGAGGCCTTCCCGCAGCGCCTCTTCATCAACGAGCTGGACGCGCGGGAGCGGGCCATCCGGGACGGAGACCGGGTCCGGGTCTTCAATCATCGAGGCGCCACCGTGCTGCCGTGCCGGGTCACGAACCGGATCATGCCGGGCGTGGTGGACATCCCCCAGGGCGCCTGGTGGACGCCCGGCGAGGGCGGCGAGGACGAGGCCGGCTCGGTGAACGTCCTCACGTCGGAGCGCTGGACGCCGCTGGCCAAGGGGACCGCCCAGCACACCATGATGGTCCAGGTGGAGCCGGCATGACGCGCTACGCCTTCTACTTCGACGCTTCGGCCTGTTCCGGGTGCAAGGCGTGCCAGGTGGCGTGCAAGGACCGGAACGGGCTGCCGGCTGGTGTGCTCTGGCGCCGCGTCTACGAGGTGGCCGGCGGGGGCTGGCAGCATCGCGGCGCCGCCTGGATGCACGACGTCTTCGCCTACCACGTCTCCATGGCGTGCAACCACTGCGAACATCCCATCTGCCTGCAGGTCTGCCCGACCCGGGCCATCACCCAGCGGGAGGACGGCGTCGTGCTCATCGATGCCGACCGCTGCATGGGCTGCCGGTACTGCGAATGGGCGTGCCCCTACGGCGCCCTCCAGTACGACGCCGCGGCCGGCCGCATGACGAAATGCACGTTCTGCGTCGACGACCTGGACCGGGGCGAAGCGCCGGCCTGCGTCGCCGCCTGCCCGATGCGCGTCCTGGACTTCGGCGATCGGGACGAGCTGGAGGCACGCCACGGGCCTCTGCCGGAGGCCTACCCGCTGCCCGAAGCCGATCTCACCCGGCCGGCCCTCGCCATGACGGCGCACCAGGACACGGCGCGGGCCCGGGACGGCGCCCGGGTGGCGAACCGGGAGGAGGTGCGATCCGGATGAGGGAACCCACGCTGGTTGCGTTCACTCTCCTGACCCAGCTCGCGGTGGGTGTCTTCTGGGCCCTCGCCGGGGTGTGGTGGGTGGTGGGGGCGGCCGCGGACCGCTGGATCGCCGGCCCGCTCCTGGCCGGCCTGCCCCTCGCCGCCGCGGCCCTCGCCGTCTCCTTCCTCCACCTGGGAACGCCCCGCAACGCCTGGCGCGCCCTGGGCAACCTGCGCTCGTCCTGGCTCAGCCGGGAGGTCCTCTTCGCCGTGCTCTTCGCCGGCGGCTGGCTGCTCTTCGTGCTGCCGGGCCGCTGGCGCCACGCCGCGGCGGCTCCACCCTCGTCGCCGGCCCTCGTGGCGCTTTCGGTGGCCGTGTTCCTCGTCGGTGCCGGGCTCGTCTACAGCATGGCCCGGGTGTACCGCCTGCGCACGGTGCCCGTCTGGAACACGCCGCTCACCACGACGACGTTCTTCATCACCGCCGTGTCGCTGGGGGCGCTGGGCGCCGCCGTGCTCGCGGCGCCGCCCGGGTCACGGACGGCGGAGGTGGCCTGGGCCGCCCCGGCGCTCCGCGTGCTGATGCTCCTCGGGGCCGCCGGCCTCGCCGTCGAGCTGGCCCTCGAGCCGCTCTGGCGGCGACGTTGGCAAGCCGCCGAGGCGCTGGTGGACCCGGGCCTCAACCCGGAGGCAGGAGTCGGTGCATGGGGCCGAGCGGGGACGTGGCGCATCGCGCTCGTGGCCGCGGCTTTCTTCCTGGCCGTAGGGGCCTGGGTGGTCGTGCCCGCGACGAGTCCGTGGCCTTTCACCGTCGCCGCCGCCCTCGCCTTCGCCACGGCCCTCCTCGCCGCCGCCCTCGGCCGCTGCCGATTCTACGCCGGCTACGCCCGCACGGGAGTGTAGAAAGATGCCCCACGCCTCGCGCCTGCCGTCCCCTCGCCGTATCGCCGTACCTTTCGCCTCCCGCCTCCCGCCTTCCGCCTCCCGCCTGCCGTTCAAATGATCTCGGTTTCCGAGGTGGGGATGCAGTACGGCGACCGGACCCTGTTCGCCGACGTCTCCTTCCAGCTCAACCCCGGGGAGCGCTACGGGCTGGTGGGGGCCAACGGCTCGGGGAAGACGACGCTGCTCAACATTCTGGCCGGCGACCTGCCACCCACCGAGGGCACCGTCTCCATCCCGGGCTCGGCGAGCCTCGGCGTGCTGCGCCAGGAGCAGTTCCTGTACGAGGACCGGGAGATCCTGGGCGTGGCGCTCATGGGCGACCCCGTCCTGTGGGACGCCATGCAGGCGAAGGAAGCCATGCTGGCCGGTCCGGAAGAGGCGTTCGACGCCCACCGCTTCTCCGAGCTGGAGGAGACGGTGCAGCGCCACGACGGCTACGCCGCCGAAGCCCGGGCGGCCCGCATCCTGGAGGGACTCGGCATACCGGGAGAGGTGCACCACGATCGCCTGTCCACCCTCTCCGGCGGATTCCGCCTGCGGGTGCTGCTCGCCCAGGTGCTGGCCGGCGCGCCCGACGTCCTGCTCCTGGACGAGCCCACCAACCACCTGGACATCCTGTCCATCCGCTGGCTGGAGACCTTCCTGCAGGACTTCGCGGGGCCGGCCGTGGTCATCTCCCACGACCACCGGTTCCTGGACAACGTGGCCACCAGGATCCTGGACGTGGACTACGAGACCGTCCTGCTCTACCACGGCAACTACACGGACTTCCAGGAGGCGAAGCGCGCGGAGCGGGAGCGGCGGGAGAAGGAGATCGCCCAGCGGGAGAAGGAGATCGCCCACCACCGGCAGTTCGTGGACCGGTTCCGGGCCAAGGCCACGAAGGCGCGCCAGGCCCAGAGCAAGCTCCGCCTCATCGAGAAGAAGGCGGAGGAGCTAATGGAGCTGCCCGGTAGCTCCCGCCGCTACCCGACCTTCCGGTTCGAGCAGCGCCGGGCCAGCGGCAAGCAGGTGCTCACCCTCGAAGGCGTGAGGAAGGCCTTCGACGGCAACGAGGTCCTCCACGGCGTCGACCTCCGGGTCCGGCGCGGGGATCGGCTGGCCATCATCGGGCCCAACGGGATCGGCAAGTCCACGCTCCTGGAGATCGTCATGGGTGAGCTGGAGCCCGACGCCGGCCAGGTGACATGGGGCCACGAGACCCACCCGGGATACTTCGTCCAGGACCACCACGAGCGGCTCGCCACCTCGGATCAGTCGGCCGAAGAGTGGATCCGGGATTTCTGCCCCGGCCGGGACCGCCGCTTCGTCCGGGCCCACATGGGCCTCATGCTCTTCGATGACGACGACGCCGCCAAACCCCTCGCCACCCTGTCCGGCGGCGAAGCGACGCGGCTGGTCTTCGGCAGCCTCATCCTCCGGCAGCCCAACGTCCTGGTCCTGGACGAGCCCACCAACCACCTGGACCTGGAGTCCATCGAGGCCCTCGTCGACGGGCTCAGGGCCTACGACGGCACCCTCGTCTTCGTCTCACACGACCGCTGGTTCGTCGGCGAGCTCGCCACCCGGGTCGTGGAGATCGCCCCCACCGGCATCACCGATTTCCCCGGCAGCTACGACGAGTACATCCACGCCTGCGGCGACGACCACCTCGATGTGGACCGGGTCGTGGCGGCGCAGCGGGAGAAGCGGCGCGAGAAGACGGCCCGCAGAAAAGGGAGACGGGACGACGATGGCCCGGCCCGGCCCGCGACCACCGACGCGGAGACGCGGCGCCAACGGCTCCGGGACCGGGCCGAAGAGCTCATGGCCCGCATCCAGGCCGCCGAGGCCCGGCTCGCCGAGATCGACCGGACCTTCTCCCGGCCCGGCTACTACCAGCGGGCCGCGCCCGACCAGGTCGCGAAGTTGGACGAGGAGCGCGCTCGCAAGGAGGCCGAGGTCGCCCGCCTCATGGAAGAATGGGAACGCGTCGAACAAGCCCTCGCCGACCCCCTCTGACCCGGCCTCCCAGTTCCCCTCGCCGTATCGCCGTTCCTTCCGCCTCCCACCTCCCACCTTCCGCCTCCCGCCTGCAGTCACCCTGCAACTTTCGGGGCCGGGATTCCGTCAGAGAAGGTGTGGGCGCTCTACATGGAGCACGTCGACCGGTACCGGTGTATCAATAATCATGGACCTCTGGATCGCGGCACCTATCGCCCTCCTCGCCGCCATCGTGGCGCGCGTATGGTACCCGCGCTGGCACGCGAAGCGGGTCGCGGCCAGCAGGCGCGTGGAGAAGCCGAACTCCCACTACTCGTCGCAGCTCGTCCGGGACCAGCGGGACCGGGAGCGCTGGCGCCAGGTTGACCTGGACAGCCTGCATCCCATCAACCGGGAAGAAGTGGAGCGGCTCCTGAACGTCGTGGAGGCCAGCGGGCCGGAGGTCCTCTCACCCGGGGACCGGGTCTTCCTCGAGAACATGACCCGGCTCAGCTTCGGCGGCTGACCCCGGTCGCACCGCCGTACCACCCCGCACGACGACGGCCGCGCCGGATACGCCGGAGCGGCCGTCGGTCTCTCGTACAGGATCTCTGCTCGGCTCAGACAGGTACCACGTTCTCGGCCGCAGGGCCCTTGTCCCCCTGAACCATGTCGAACTCCACCGTCTGACCCTCCTGCAGGCTCTTGAAACCCTCGCCCTGAATCGAGCTGTAGTGGACGAAGCAGTCCTGGCTGCCGTCCTCCGGCGTGATGAAGCCGAAGCCTTTGGCGTCGTCGAACCACTTCACGGTTCCCCTGGTGCGCATGGTACCCCGGTGGTTGTGGAAACGGGTCTTCACGGGCGCCGCATTGGCCGCGTGGAAACGCGGGGCAAGTTTGCGACACGCTCGGGAGGCCGTCAAGTCGCGCGCCCACACCCCGTTCTCGCATCATGCCCCCGCCCGTCGCTCGACGTTTGACTCGGAGCGGATGGGGGCCGATCTTGAACGACGTTCGAATTTGCGTACATAAACGGATGTTCGGGCCCGAGGCACGGGTCGGCGCTCACGGGGTGTCGCCATGCAGATCATCTGTGTTTCGAGAGGCAGCTACGGCCGCGGTCAGGAGCTGGCGGAGCGGTTGGCCGAGAAGATGGGGTACGAATGTCTGGGTCGGGAAGACCTGATCGAGGCGGCGACGCGCGAGGGCATCCAGGTCGGCAAGCTCGAGATGGCGATGATCAAGCCGCACGCGTTCAGCGAGAAGCTGGCGCGGGAGCGGGATCATTACCTGGCGTTCGCGCGGAACTACCTGTGCGAGCGGGCGGTGGACCACAACCTGGTCTACCATGGGCGGACGGGTCACATGCTGGTGCCCGGGGTGTCGCATGTCCTGCGGGTGCGGGTGGTGTGGGACCTGGAGCATCGGGTCCAGTTCATCATGTCGGAGCTGGGTGTGGACCGGGAGAAGGCGCTGCGGTACGTGAAGGAGGTGGACGAGGACCGGGAGCGCTGGGTCCGGCACATGTACGGCGTGGGGGTGGGGGAGGCGCTGAACTACGATGTGACGGTGAACCTCCAGCAGATAGGGGTGGAGAACGCGGCGGCGGTGATGGTGCAGACGGCGCAGCTGCCCGACTTCCAGATGACGCCGTCATCGCGTCAGCGGATGGAGGATCTGCTGCTGGGCTCCCGAGCGCGCCTCGCCCTGGCACGGGACGACCGTACGTACGCCGCAGGTCTGAAGGTGCGGGCCGATTCCGGGCTGGTCACCGTGAGCTACCTGCCGCCGGACGCGTCTGTGGCGGGTCACATCCCGGACGTCCTGGATACGGTGGAGGGCATCGACGAGCTGAGCGTGACGATGGCGACCTCGAACCTGCTGTGGATCCAGGAGCGGTTCGAGGTGGGGTCGGAAGCCTTCAACAACGTGGTGGAGATCGCCACGAAGTGGAACGCCGCCGTGGAGCTGCTGCGGCTGGCCCCGTCCGGGTGTGACGAGCGGGGGGAGCCGCGGGTGGCGGAGCCGGCGACGCCGATGGGCGGAGGGCCGGGGAGCGAAGAGTACAACGGTGGCATCGAGCCGGACACCGTCGAGGTGGACCACGACGATGGCGGGTTGAGGGACGCACTGGACGAGCTGGCGCGGCTGGGCCGGTCGGGAGGTGGGAAGACGGTGTGTGGTACGCAGCAGCGGTTGGTGGAGACGGTGGACCGCTCGTTTCCGTACACCCTCGTGGTGATCGGGGACCTGTTCCTGTCGAAGGGGCATGCCGCACGGATCCGGGCCATGCGGGACCTGCGGGCGTACCTGGGCGACCGTCTGCGGGTGCCCATCGTCGCGTCGGACGAGCTGGGCAGCCAGTACCTGTTCGGGCCCAGGGACGCCGTGCGGGTCGCGGCCTTCCTGGCAGTGGTGGTGGTGCTGTACCTCCTGGTGTTCACGAACCAGGAGGCGATCCTCGCCTTCCTGGCCCACACGGGGTGGTACGCGGAGGCGGCCGGCGGCGGCGAGGTCGGCTGGGCGGCCAAGATCCTGGTCTCGGTGGCCGTCTTCCTGTTCATCCCCGTCGTGGCGTTCTCGTACGGCAGGGTCACGAGCGGCTTGCTGAAGCTCATCAAGATGGAATAGCCGACAAAAGGAGTGGTGCGGCCCATGGAGGCTCTGCTCTTCGGCCAGTACATCGATCTCGACCTCGCGACGGCGCTGCAGGTGGTGCTGCTCGGGCTCATCGGCGGCACGCTCAGCGGCTTCATCGGCAGCGGTGGCGCCTTCTTCATGACGCCCGGGATGATGAACCTGGGCGTTCCGGGCGTGGTGGCCGTGGCCAGCAACATCACGCACAAGTTCGGCAAGGCCATGGTGGGGAGCCGCAAGCACGGCGAGCTGGGCAATGTGGACAAGCGTCTGTCCCTGTTCATGGTGATCACGGCGTTCCTCGGCATCAATCTGGCCGTCTGGATCAACAGCGCCCTCTTCCGGGTCGAGGGAGACGGTCACGGTGGCGGTACGGGCTCGGGCGCGTCGGACCTCTACGTGAGCGCCGTCTTCATCCTGATCCTCTCCGTGGTGGCCATCTTCATGTTGCGGGACGCGCTCAGGCGGAGGGACGAGGAAGCGGAGGAGCAGGTGCCGTCGCGCAAGATCGCGGACTACCTGTCGAAGCTGTACCTGCCGCCGTACGTGCACCTGAAGGTCGCGGACGTGCGCGTATCGCTCTGGATCATCCTGGCGGCGGGCCTGGCTACGGGGTACCTGGCCGGCACCATCGGCGTGGGCGGCTTCATCGGCGTTCCGGCCATGATCTACCTCTTCGGCGTGCCCACGGCGGTTGCGGCCGGCTCCGAGCTGTACCTGGCCCAGTTCATGGGGGCCTGGGGTGCCGTCAACTACGCGTTCCAGGGCCTCGTCGACCTGCGGCTCGTCCTGCTCCTCTACCTCGGGTCGCTCCTCGGTATCTTCGTCGGGGCCTACGGCGTGAAGGTCGTGAAGGAAGTCATGATCCGGCTGGTCACCGCCGTGATCATTCTGCTGTGTGTCATCAGCCGCGCGATCGCGGTCCCGATCTACCTGCGCCAGCTGGGCTGGCTCGACATGGACCCGGGCTGGGACCGGTACTTCAACCTGGCCAGCAAGGCGGTGCTCTTCCTGGCCGGGATCTCCGGCGCGCTGATCATCCTGTACAACGTGACCAGGGCCTACCGCCAGCGGCGACAGGTCCATGTCACCCTGCAGAAAGTAACGGAGGCGCCCGAAATCGCATGAGGCGGCCGTGCAGGCCGCCGGACAGGCATCGGTCCGAGACGGGATGGGACGAGGCCGGTCTCGGAGCCGAAAGGAGGGACGTATTATGGGAGACAAGAAGGACCGCCCGACGACGAAGATCGACGACTGGATGGTCCGGATCTCCTTCGCCGAGGCGGGCGAGGCGGACATGGGCTTCCAGGAGACGGGCATCGATCCCGTGCGCAAGCTCGCCCTCGACAAGATCATGATCGTGCGGGACGAATGGGCCGAAGGTGAAAGGGGGACCGCGATGGAGGAGACAGCGCCGGAAGTACCCGAAAAGCAGGAACCATCCGGTGAAGAGAGGCTCCGGGTCATGATCATCGACGACGAGCCCATCGTCGGCAAGCGGCTCTCGCCGACGTTGACGAAGCACGGGTTCGAGGTCGAGTCGTACGTCGACCCGACCGAAGCGCTGGCCCGCCTGGAGGAACAGGAGTTCGACATCATCGTGACCGACCTGCGCATGGAGGATGTGGACGGCATCCAGGTCCTGGAGCACGTCATGTCCAGTTGCCCGAACTCCCGCGTGATCCTCATCACGGGCTACGCCACCGTCGAGGTGGCCCGGGAAGCGCTGGTGAAGGGGGCGTTCGACTTCATCGCGAAGCCCTTCAAGCCGAAGGAGCTCCGGGCCGTCATCAACAAGGCCGCGCTGTCCCTGGGTCACCGGGGCATCATCTGACGGGCAGGGCTTCGTCTCCGGCGCGGCCCCGCTTTGACGAAGGTCTACAGGGCACGGCAGCGGCACCATGATGGACTCTCCGGCCGATCCGGCTCCGACGCGCACGCAGAGCGTGCTGGGCAAGGCCCAGGAAGCCCTGCAGGCGCGGCCCAGGATCTCCATCCGTACGCGCCTGACCGCGGGCGTCGTGGCGTGGTTCGTCCTCTCGGTGGGTCTCAGCATCGTGTCCATCGTGACCATCAACCGGATCGAGGACAAGATCCGGTTCACCGAGGCCGTGGACAATTACACCGTCGAGATTCAGCAGGCCAGGCGGTTCGAGAAGAACTACTTCCTGTACGGCACCGACCTGGACGACGCCCTGATTCACGTCCGCCAGGCCGGTGCCCTGCTGGACCGGGAGCTGGAGCACATCCGGACGGTGATCGGCGATGCGGGTGTGTCCACCATGAAGGCGCACCTGGACCGGTACGAAGGGCTGCTCATTCGGCTACAGGAGCTGCGCCGGCAGGACCGGCCGGTGACCGGTCCCGAGCACGACGCCATCGAGGCCGGGCTCCGGGAGATCGGGGCCGAGATGTTCGTGGAGGCCCAGGAGCTGGTGCGCCGGGAGCGCGAAGCCGTGCACCGGATGCTGGCCATTTCCCGCAGGATCCCCGTCGCCTTCATCGTCGTGCTGGCCGGGCTCGTCACCTACCTGGCCCTGATGTACAGCCGCCAGGTGCTCGCGCCCCTCGGTCGCATGACCCGAACGGCCCGCAGGATCGCCCACGGCGACTTCACGCCCATCACCCCGGTCCGCAAGTACCACGATGAGTTCTCCGAGCTGGCCGTCGCCATGAACCACATGATGAGCCAGCTCGAGCACCGCCAGGACCTCCTGGTGAAGGCACACAAGCTCAAGGCGGTGGGTACGCTCACCGCCGGCGTGGCCCACGAGCTGAACAACCCTATCAACAACATCATGCTCACGGCGGCGTCGCTGGAGGAGGACGAAGACGATCTGTCGGAGGAGGATCGGGCCGAGATGATCCGCGACCTGGTGACCGAATCCGAGCGCGCGCAGCGGATCGTCCGCAACCTCCTCGACTTCGCCCGGGAATCGAGCATCGAGACGGAGGTGCTGGACCCGGAAGAGCTCGTCGAGCAGACGCTTCAGCTCGCAGCCAACCAGATCAAGCTGGCCAAGGTCAAGGTCAAGGGAGAGATGGCCGACAACCTGCCCGCCATCCGCGGCGACTTCCAGCAGCTCACCCAGGTCTTCCTCAACATCGTGCTCAACGCCCTCGACGCCATGCCCGGCGGCGGCGTGCTGGCCATCTCCATCCACACGACCCGGGACCGGGACTTCGTGGCGTTCGAGTTCACCGACACGGGTACCGGCATGCCCGACCACGTCCTCGAGAACATCTTCGACCCGTTCTTCACCACGAAGACCGGCGCGAAGGGCACCGGCCTCGGCCTCTCCGTCTCCCTCGGCATGGTCCGCAAGCACGGCGGCGACATCAGGGTCCGCACCGAGGCGGGGAAGGGTACCACCTTCACCATCCTGCTGCCCGTCGCCAAGGTGCCGGCCGCCATGCCCGAGGCCAACGGGTACGACGCCGACGATCTGCCTGCCAGGGCCGGACCCTAGCGTAGCGTCGCCGGAGTTCCGTGTGGCACCGAGAGCGCGGAAGCGCGCGAGAGGCAAGGCGCGAAGCCGAGGAATAGCAGCGCTGTTGCGAGGCTGAGCAACGCCGCCTCTCGCGATGCAGCCGCGCTCGAATGCAACGACATTCCGGCGACGCTACACTAGCTTTGCAGCTCCTCCGGCTTGCGGGGAAGTCGCTTCTTCCGATTCTCACACGGGCCCTCGTACCCCACCGGGTGGTAGCGCAGGCACGCGTCACAGCGCTCCCACTCCTCGCCCTCGTCCAGCGCCCGCTCCTTGATCTCGTGCCACTCCCGCTCCCGCTCCGTCAGCGTCGTCAGCCCCATCGGTCTCCTTGCTGTAAGTGTCTGCAGAATAGGCGCATACGCCATTCCCGTCGCAAAGGTCCATCGGGAGTGAGGACGCCCATGCCGGGCAGAAGAGCCGCACCGCGTTGCTCGTCCGCCGGCAGGGCTGCAAGTTGACCGGCGAACCCTCGGTCAGACCACTGCCTCAGTCTCTTCCGGAGCCTCGCATGCGCAACGCCGCGTTCTTCGCCGCCGTGCTTCTCGCAGCGCCCCTCGCCGCGCAGCAGCCGTACGCCCCCGCCCGGGTGACCGCGGAGGATTACGCCCGGGCCGAGCGGTTCCTGTCCGGGCAGGTCGATCCGCTGGTCCTGGGCGGCGATGTCCGCCCCGTCTGGCTGGACGGGGAGCGGTTCTGGTACCGGAACCGGATCGCGGACGGCGAGGAGGCGGTGCTGGTCGACGTGGCCGAGCGGTCCCGTGAGCGGGCCTTCGACCACCCCCGCCTGGCCCGCGCCCTGTCGGTGGTGGTGGACACGAGCTACGGAGCCTTCGAGCTGCCGCTCCGGTCCATGGAGCTGGCGCCGGAGCGGGGGCTCGCGACGTTCGAGCTGGACGGCGCCGTCGTCGTGTGCGACCTGCGCCGGTACCGGTGCGAGGAGCGGGGCGCGCCGGAGGCGGACCGGACCATGGTGGTGTCGCCGGACGGCGAGCGGGCGGCGTTCATCCGGGACCACGACCTGTGGGTGCGCGAGCTGGCGACGGGCGAAGAGACGCGGCTCACCTTCGACGGGGAGGAGCACTTCGGCTACGCCACGAACAACGCCGGCTGGACGAAGAGCGAACGGCCGGTGGTGCGCTGGTCGCCGGACTCGCGGAAGCTGGCCACCTTCCGGCACGATGCCCGGGGCGTGGGGAACATGTACCTGGTGACGACGAACGTGGGGCACCCGGAGCTGGAGGCGTGGCGCTACCCGCTGCCGGAGGACACGGTGATCTTCCGGATCCACCGGCTGGTGGCGGACCTGGACGCGCCGGCGGACGAGCGCGTCGTGTGGTTCGACATGCCGGCGGACCCGCACCGCTCCACGGTGTGCGACCACGTCTACTGCGGCGGGACCTTCGCGGACGTGGAATGGTCGGCGGACGCGGCGCGGGTGGCCTTCGTGTCGTCGTCCCGGGACCACAAGCGCGCGACGCTGCGCGTGGCCGACGCGGCGACGGGCGCGGTCCGGGACATCCTGGAGGAGGCGGTGGAGACCTTCTTCGAGTCGGGCTACCGGACGGCGAACTGGCGGTTCCTACCGGCGTCGGAGCAGGTGATCTGGTACTCGCGGCGGGACGACTGGGGCCATCTCTACCTGTACGACCTGGACGGGCGGCTCGAGCACCGGATCACCGAGGGTGACTGGAACGTGCTCCAGGTGCTGGAGGTGGACGAAGATGAGCGTACCATCACGTTCCTGGGCAACGAACGGGAGCCGGGCGACCCGTACTTCCAGTACCTGTACCGCATCGACATGCACGGCACGGGTCTCGTGCTGCTGACGCCGGACAGCGCGAATCACGAGGTGTCGCTGTCCCCGTCCGGTGCGTACTTCGTGGACAGCTACTCCACGCCCACCACACCGCCGGTGACCGTCGTGCGGGAGATGGACGGCGAGGTGGTGATGGAGGTGGAGCGGGCGGACATCACGGCGCTGGTGGAGGCGGGCTGGCAGCCGCCGGTGCCGTTCAGCGTGAAGGCCCGGGATGGGCAGACGGACCTGTACGGGCTGCTCTTCCGGCCCACGGACTTCGATCCGTCGGTCAAGTATCCGGTGGTGAACTACATCTACCCGGGCCCCCAGTCGGGAAGCGTGGGCAGCCGGAGCTTCCGTGCTGCGCACCGGGACCACCAGGCCCTGGCGGAGCTGGGCTTCGTCGTGGTGGCGCTGGACGCCATGGGCACGCCCATGCGCTCGCGTTCCTTCCACGAGGCGTACTACGGGAACATGGGCGACAACGGGCTGCCGGATCAGATGGGCGCGATCCGTCAGCTCGCGGAGCGGCACGCCTGGATCGATCTGGACCGGGTCGGCGTCTGGGGCCATTCCGGGGGCGGCTTCGCCTCCGCCGACGCCATCCTCCGCTATCCGGAGTTCTACGAGGTGGCCGTCTCCGAGGCCGGCAACCACGACAACCGGAACTACGAGGACGACTGGGGCGAGAAGTGGCAGGGCCTGTTGGTGGAGAACGCGGACGGCACGACGAGCTACGACAACCAGGCGAACCAGCTCCTGGCGGACAACCTGGAGGGGAAGCTGCTGCTGGCCCACGGCATGTTGGACAGCAACGTGCCGCCGTACAACACGCTGCTCGTGGTCCAGGCGCTCATCGAGGCCAACAAGGACTTCGACCTGCTCCTCTTCCCGGAGCGGCGCCACGGGTTCGCCACCCATCCGTACATGATGCGGCGGCGCTGGGACTACTTCGTCCGGCACCTGCTGGGGGCGGAGCCGCCGGTGGGCTACGAGATCGGGGGGGCAGTAGGGGCGGGGGCAGGCCCAGGCCCAGGCCCAGGGGGTGGGCACGGGCACGGGCAGGGGTCCGGGGTCAAAGGGCACGCACACCACCGTGGGCAGGAGTGATGAAGCGAGGGTACGTTCAGGTCTACACGGGGAACGGGAAGGGGAAGACGACGGCGGCGCTGGGACAGGCGGTGCGGTCGGCGGGGGCGGGGCTGCGCACCTTCGTCGTGCAGCTCATGAAGGAGTACCCGTACAGCGAGCTGGAGGGGCTGGCGCCGCTGGCGGACCGGATCACGGTGGAGCAGTACGGCGGCGACGCCTTCGTGTACGAGGGCGCGCCGCCGCCGGCGGAGGAGAAGGAGAAGGCGGCCCGGGCGCTGGAGCGGGCGGTGCAGGTCATGGAGGGTGGCTCCTACGACGTCGTCGTGCTGGACGAGGTCTGCGTGGCGATCTACTTCGGGCTGGTCGAGACGGACGACGTGCTGGCGGTGCTGGACGCCCGGCCCGAGGGGGTGGAGCTGGTGCTCACGGGGCGCTACTGCCCGGACGAGATCCTGGCGCGCGCGGACCTGGTGACGGAGATGCGCGAGGTGAAGCACTACTACCAGGCGGGCGTCAAGGCGCGGAAGGGGATCGAGTCGTGAGGCCGCCGGCATGTCCGGACCTGCCGGACCGACCCGAGGAGACGCTGGACCCGGAGGACTGGGCGTCGCTCCGCGCTCTGGGCCACCGCATGGTGGACGAGGTGGTGGCGTACCACCGGGACGTGGGTGAGGGTCCGGCGTGGCAGCCGGTGCCGGACTCGGCGCGGGCGGCGCTGCGGTGGCCGGTACCCCGGGAAGGCGTCGGTGAGGCGGCCGCGTACGCGTCGTTCGTGGAGCACGTGTTGCCGTACCCCTACAGCAACATCCACCCCCGGCACTGGGGCTGGGTGAACGGGACCGGCACCACCCTGGCCGCTCTAGCCGAGATGCTGGCTGCCGCCATGAACCCGAACGTGTGGGGTGGCGAGCACGCTGCAACGTACGTAGAGACCCAGGTGCTGGACTGGCTGAAGGAGCTGATAGGCTTCCCGGACGACGCCGGCGCCGTCCTACTCTCCGGCGGGTCCGCGGCCAACCTGGTGGGGCTCGCCGCTGCCCGGGACGCCCGGGCCGGCGGTCGTGTCGGCGCCGACGGCGTGCGCGGGCTGGAGGCGGACCCCGTGGTGTACTGCTCCACGGAGACCCACACCTCGGTGGACAAGGCGGTGGCGCTGCTGGGGCTGGGCACGGCCTGCCTCCGTCGCATCCCGGTGGACGACGCCTGGCGGATGGACCTCGCGGCGCTGCGGGACGCCATGGCGGCGGACCGCGCGGCGGGGCGTCGGCCGATCTGCGTGGTGGCCAACGCCGGCACGGTGAACACGGGCGCCATCGATGACCTGGAGGCCCTCGCGGACCTCTGCGCCGGCGAGGGCATCTGGTTGCACGTGGACGGCGCGTTCGGCGCCGTGGCGGCCCTCTCGGAGCGACTCCGTCCGCTGCTCCGGGGCATGGAGCGGGCCGACTCGCTGGCCTTCGACCTCCACAAGTGGCTCCACATTCCCATGGAGGCGGCGTGCGTCCTGGTCCGGGATACGGCGGACCACACGCGCCCCTTCTCACCGACCGCCAGCTACCTGGGCGCCTTCGAGCGGGGCGTCGCGTCCGGCGACACCTTCTTCGCGAACCGCGGCCCCCAGCTCACCCGGGGCTTCCGCGCCCTGAAGGTCTGGCTCTCGTTCCTGGCCCACGGCACCGATGTGTACGGGCGGCTCGTGGAGCAGAACGTACGGCAGGCCCGCCTGCTGGAGCGGCTGGTCCGGGACGCCGCCCGGCTGGAGCTGGCGGCGCCGGCCTCGCTGAACGTGGTCTGCTTCCGCTACGTCCGGGACGGCGTCGCGGGGGAGGCGCTGAACGTCCTGAACCGCGAGCTGCTCATGCGGATCCAGGAGCAGGGCATCGCCGTGCCCTCCAGCACCGTGCTGAACGGGCGGTTCGTACTGCGCTGTGCCTTCACGAACCACAGGACCCGGACGGACGATGTGCGGGCGCTGGTGGAGGTGGTGGTGCGGTTGGGCGATGCCATCGTGGCGGAGCGTGCGGGCGGCTCCTGACCGCGGCGCGGCGCCAGCGGGCGGGGCCCGCCCGTCGGTGGGGAGCGGTCCGACGACCGGCGACGGCGCTCCCGCCGTTGTCAGCGCGGAGGTCTTTCCCTACCTTCTGCCTTTCCGCGTATCCCCGTTCATCGGAATCAACGCATGAGCTCAGCGGCGGCACTACCGCTCGTCATCCAGGGCGGCATGGGCATCGGCGTCTCCAACTGGAGGCTGGCCCGGTCCGTGTCGCGTCGTGGCCACCTCGGCGTCGTCTCGGGCACGGTCCTCGACTCCCTCTTCGTACGGCGGCTCCAGGATGGGGATCTCGGCGGGCACCTGCGCCGCGCCATGGAGAGCTTTCCGCTACCCGAGGTGAGCGCGGCGGCGCTGAAGAGGTACTTCCGCCCCGGCGGCAAGGCCGACGACGAGCCGTACGCCCTCCTGTCCATGTACCGGCAGACGGTGGACCGGATGCGGGATCAGGTGACCATGCTCGCCAACTTCGTGGAGGTGTATCTGGCCAAGGAAGGGCACGACGGGCCCGTAGGGATCAACCTCCTGACGAAGGTGCAGATGCCGAACCTGGCGTCCCTCTACGGCGCCATGCTGGCAGGGGTGGACTACGTGCTCATGGGCGCCGGCATCCCCCGGGAGATACCCGGCGCGCTGGACGCGTTCGCGAAGGGGCTGAAGGCTCGAATCAAGTTCGACGTGCACGGCCTGGACCGGGGCGAGACGGAGTACCTGGATCTCGACCCGGCCGAGCACTGGGACGGCGAGGCCCCGACGCTGAATCGGCCGAAGTTCCTGCCCATCATCTCATCCGACGCTCTGGCCCGCATGCTCGTGCGCAAGGCGAACGGGCGGGTGGACGGGTTCGTCATCGAGCGGCCCGTGGCCGGCGGGCACAACGCTCCGCCCCGGGGCACGACGCGCTACAACGACCGCGGCGAGCCCGTCTACGGCGACCGGGACGAGGCGGACCTGGCCCCCATGCGCGAGCTGGGGCTGCCGTTCTGGATCGCCGGGGGCGCGGGGTCCCCGGAGTACCTCCAGGACGTCCTGGACGAGGGCGCCGCGGGGATCCAGGTCGGCACCCTCTTCGCTTACGCGGACGAATCGGGGATCGACCGGTCGCTCAAGGACCGCGTCATCCGCCAGGTCCTGTCCGGCGAGGTCGACGTCGTCACCGACGACCGGGCCTCGCCGACCGGCTTCCCCTTCAAGGTGGTCCAGCTCGAGGGAACGAACGCGTCCAGAGAGAGCTACGAGGCGCGGAAGCGCGTCTGCGACCTGGGCTACCTGCGGGAGGCGTACAAGGACGACGACGGGCGGATCAAGTACAAGTGCGCGTCGGAGCCGGTGGAGACGTACGTGAAGAAGGGCGGCGAGAGGGAAGACACGGTGGGACGCAAATGCCTCTGCAACGCCCTGATGGCGGACATCGGCCACGGGCAGGTGCGGAAGGACGGCAGCGTGGAGCGGCCGATCCTGACCAGTGGCGACGACCTCAAGAACATCGGCCGTTTCCTGGACGGTCGTACCCGCTACGACGCCGGCGACGTGCTGGACTACCTGCTGTCCGGCGTGGAGCAGGGTACGCCACGGGAGCGAGCCATGGCCGCGGCCGGCGACTGACGGGCGTGGGCCTGCAAGGTGCGGGAGCCCCCGGCGCGGATTCCGCGCCGGGGGCTCGGTTCATCGGTCCGGCGTCAGGGCGAGGCCCGGCCGTCGCGGCCGATGCCCAGCTCGATGTCCGGGTTCGGCGGGTTCAGGTAGCGGGCCAGGAAATCGTAGATGACGCGGCGGACGTTCCAGGCCGACGGCGTGTCCAGCCGGTCGAAGGAGTGCCCGCCCGGCAGGTCGTAGATCTCGTACTCGAAGTCCTTGCCGTGGAAGGTCAGCGCCTCGATGAGGTGCTGGACCTCGATGACGTTCACGTCCTCGTCGGAGACGTTGCCGTGGATGCGGACGGGCCGCGTGAGCTTCTCCACGTTCCAGACCGGCGAGCGGCGCTTGTACTCTTCGAGGGCGTCGCGCGGCGGCTCGCCGATGTGGTACGGTGCGTCGTAGTAGGACTGGTAGCCGGCCCCCAGGTAGCCCATGCGCTGGACCAGGTCCGAGACGGGCACGCCGGCGAAGCCGACCACGTAGCTCTCCGGGTGGTCGAACAGGCTGTGCAGCGTGATGAGCCCGCCGTGGCTCCAGCCGATGAGACCGACCCGGTCGGGGTCCACACGCGGGTGGTTCTCCACGACCCAGTCCCGGGCCGCCAGCACGTCGCCGACCTCCCGACCGCCGTAGTCGATGGCCCGGTAGATGCCGCCGCCGTAGCCGGTGGAGCCGCGGTACTCCGGCGCCACCACGATGTAGCCCTGGGCCAGCAGCTCCCGGACGATGCGGGTGTGGTACGTCGTGAAATCGCCGTGCACGCCGCCGTGGGGCAGGACCAGGACCGGCAGGTCACGACCGCCGAAGTCGGCCCTCGGCGTGAACAGGTACGTGTAGAACTTGAACGGATTGCCCGGCCCCGAGGGCGGCGGGTTCGGCTCGTTGGCGAGGGGCGGTCCGTAGATGCGGATCTTCTCGACGACGGCGATGTCCGACATGCGCTCGAACCAGAGCACGTCGTCCACGAGCTTCTCCAGGACGTCCAACCGGTGGCGCAGGCTCTCGTTGGCGCGGATCAACCGCTCCGTGTTCTCCGCCGCCTGCTCGGCCGGCGTCTGGGCCCCGGCGACGACGGGCAGGACGGTAAGGGCGAAGAGAGCTGCGCATAGACGAAACACGCGCATCGGTGCCTCCGTAAGTGAGGTCGTGCCGCTCGGCGCGGCATGCCGTCAAGGTCCGGCGGCGGGCCGGGTGGTGCAAGACCTGGGTCGCCGTTCCTCCCGCCTCCCGCCTCCGGCCTCCGGCCTCCGGACTGTAGTTCCCGACCCAATTCGTTATGTTTCCGCCCGGTGCACCCGTCCAGGTTCCACAGCGTTTCCTCGCGACCGAGGTCCATGAACGACGCTTCAGCGCAGGCCCACCGCGTGCTCCGCGAAGTCTTCGGCTACGAGGCTTTCCGTCCCGGGCAGGAGACGGTCATCACCGCGGTGCTCGAGGGCCACGACTGTATCGCCGTCATGCCGACGGGCGCGGGGAAATCGCTGACCTTCCAGGTCCCGGCCCGGGTGCTGCCGGGCACGGTGCTCGTCATCTCGCCGCTCATCAGCCTGATGAAGGACCAGGTCGACGCCCTCGGGGAGCTGGGGTTCCGCGCCGCCGCCATCAACTCGGCGCTGGAGTGGGAGGAGCGGAAGGGTAGAGTCGCGGCGCTCC
Organism: uncultured Gemmatimonadaceae bacterium; assembly: GCA_964416095.1. GTDB lineage: Bacteria > Gemmatimonadota > Gemmatimonadetes > Longimicrobiales > RSA9 > CAYQCY01. The sequence continues at coordinate 22,369 of CAYQCY010000003.1, read as the reverse complement.
GGCGCGGCGACTACGAGCTGGTGTACATGGCGCCGGAGGCGCTGGACGGCACGCTGCGCGGGGTCATCCGGGACGCCCCGCTCTCGCTGCTGGTCGTGGACGAGGCCCACTGCATCTCCCAGTGGGGCCATGACTTCCGGCCGTCGTACCGCCGGCTGCGCGGGCTCAAGGAGGAGCTGGGCGGCCTCCCGGTGCTGGCCCTGACCGCCACCGCCACCAGGCGCGTGGCCCGCGACATCCTGCGCCAGCTCGGGATGCGGAAGCCGAAGGGTTTCAAGGGCTCGTTCTTCCGCCGGAACCTGCGCATCCACGTGCGGAAGAAGGGCCAGGGCGGGAACACGCGGCAGGAGATCCTGGCCCTGGTGCGGGCCCGGTCGGGAGAGAGCGGCATCGTGTACTGCCTGTCCCGGAAGGCGGTGGAGCAGACGGCGGGCTTCCTGGTCGACCACGGGATCGCTGCGCTCCCGTACCACGCCGGAATGTCGGACGAGGAGCGCGTGGCGAACCAGGAAGCGTTCCAGAAGGACGAGGCCGACGTCATCGTGGCGACCATCGCATTCGGCATGGGCATCGACAAGTCCAACGTCCGCTTCGTCATCCACCGGGACATGCCCAAGGACGTGGAGTCCTGGTACCAGGAGATCGGCCGGGCGGGACGCGACGGGCTCACCTCAGACTGCTTCCTGTTCTATTCGTGGGCCGACGTGAAGATGCACGAGCGCTTCCTGCGGGACATCGAAGACCCGCGGCTGCGCGAGGAGAAGCGGCGCAGCACGGTGAACCTGTACCGGCTCGTGGAGCGGGACGCCTGCCGGCACCAGGCCATCCTGGCCCACTTCGACGAGGCCATCGAGGCGTGCGGCGATGCCTGCGACGCGTGTCGCGGCGTGACCGTCGAGGAGCTTGCAGCGCGTGCCATGCTGGCGCATGGCCGGGGTAGGGGCAGGGGCGGGCCCAGGCCCAGGGGGGTGGGGTCGGCGGGGGCCGCGGCGTTCGGGCTCGATTCGCGGCGTTCTCAGAGTTTGTCGGGTAATGCGCCGGCGCCGTGGAACGAGGCGCCGCCGCCGGCGTTCGATCCGGAGGCCGATCCCCTCTTCGAGCGGCTCCGTGCGCTGCGCAAGCGCCTGGCCGATGAGCGGGGCGTGCCGGCCTACATCGTGTTCAGCGACCGGACCCTGCGGGAGATGTGCGAGCGCAGGCCGGCCACGCCGGTGGAGCTGGCCCGCATCAACGGCGTGGGGCCGAAGAAGCTGGAGCGCTACGGGGCGGCGTTCCTGGAGGCCCTCGCCGAGGGGTGAGAGCCGGGCCCGATACCGCCGGTGCCGTGACCGCGCCGGACGCGGCGAGAGCTGCCGCGCCGCCAAGACGATTGACGGCGGCCGTCCCCGGGTGCACCATGCTTTCCCTGCCGTGCCGAGATTCAGACCGGAGGTACCCATGAGATCAGACGTCCGTGCAGGCCTGCTCACGTCCATGCTCGCGGTGGTGGCGGGCTGCGCCGCCGCGTCGGCGGCGCCCCAGAGCGCGGCGCCGGAAGTTGAGCGGGCGGACCCGGCGGCGTCCGAGCAGGTGACGGCGACGTACGAGATCCCGGAGATCGAGTACACGAAGTACGTACTGGACAACGGGCTCACGCTCATCGTGCACGAGGACCACAAGGCGCCCATCGTGGCGGTGAACATTTGGTACCACGTGGGCTCCAAGAACGAGCCGGAGGGCCGGACCGGGTTCGCGCACCTGTTCGAGCACCTGATGTTCAACGGCTCGGAGCACTACAACGATGACTACTTCCAGGTCATGGAGCGGATCGGTGCCACGGACCTGAACGGCACGACGAGCAACGATCGGACGAACTACTTCCAGAACGTGCCGAGGAGCGCGCTGGACGTGGCGCTGTGGATGGAGTCGGACCGGATGGGCCACCTGCTGGGCGCCATCGACCAGGCGAAGCTGGACGAGCAGCGGGGCGTGGTGCAGAACGAGAAGCGGCAGGGCGAGAACCAGCCGTACGGTCGGGTGTTCGAACTGATCCAGGAGGCGGTCTACCCGGAGGGCCACCGGTACGCCCACTCGGTCATCGGCTCCATGGAGGACCTGGACGCGGCGTCGCTGGAGGACGTGTACGACTGGTTCCGCACGTACTACGGGCCCAACAACGCGACGCTGGTCATCGCGGGGGACATCACGCCGGAGGAGGCCCGGGCGAAGGTGGAGCAGTACTTCGGGGCGATCCCGCCGGGCCCGCCCATCGAGAAGTACGAGGCGTGGCCCGCGCCCATGGAGGGGGAGCAGCGCCAGGCCATGCAGGACCGGGTCCCCGAGGCCCGGGTCTACAAGGTCTGGAACATCCCCGCCTGGGGCAGGGAGGAGGTGGCGTACCTGGACCTGGCGGCGGACGTGCTGAGCAGAGGCAAGAACTCGCGGCTGTACCGCCGTCTGGTGTACGAGGACCAGATCGCCACGACCGTGAGCGTGTTCGTCTTCGACAAGGAGATCGGTGGCAACTTCATCGTCATCGCGTCGGCGAAGCCCGGCGAGGATCTGGCCGAGGTGGAGGCGGCGGTGGACGAGGAGCTGGCCCGCTTCCTGGAGGAGGGTCCCACCGTCGCGGAGCTGGAGCGAGCCAAGGCGGCAGGCTATGCCACGCTGGTCCGGGGCATCGAGCGGATCGGCGGCTTCGGCGGCAAGTCGGATGTGCTGGCCCAGAGCGAGGTCTTCGGCAGCTCGCCCGACCACTACCGGACGTACGCCCGGTGGGTCGCCGATGCCACGCCCGGCCAGGTCCACGAGACCGCCCGCAGGTGGCTGAGCGACGGGGTCTACGTGCTGGAGGTGCACCCCTTCCCCCGCTACGCCGCGGCCGACACCGACGTGGACCGGTCCGCCGTGCCGGAGGCCGGTGAGCCGCCGGCCGCCGAGTTCCCGGCGGTCCGGCGGGCCACCCTCTCCAACGGGCTCGAGATCGTGCTGGCGGAGCGCCACGCGCTCCCCCTGGTGAGCATGTCGCTCATGGTGGACGCCGGCTACGCAGCCGACCAGCACCACGCGCCCGGCGTGGCCGGACTCACCCTGAACATGCTGGACGAGGGCACGACGGAGCGGACCGCACTGGAGATCGACGACGAGGAGCAGCGCCTCGGTGCCAGCATCGGCACCGGCTCGGGGCTGGACGCATCGTTCGTGACGCTTTCCGCCCTGAAGGAGAAGCTGGACGCCTCGCTCGAGCTGTGGGCCGACATCATCCTGAACCCGGCCTTCCCGCAAGAGGATTTCGAGCGCCTCAAGGAGCAGCAGCTCGCCGCCATCCAGCGGGAGAAGTCGAGCCCCTTCACCATGGCGCTCCGGGTCTTCCCCGTTCTGCTCTACGGTACGGGCCACCCGTACGGCATCCCGTTCACCGGGTCCGGCGACACGGAGTCGGTGGAGGCCATGACGCGGGACCGGTTGCGGACGTTCCACCGGACATGGTTCAGGCCGAACAACGCCACCGTGATCGTGGCCGGCGACATCACCATGGCCGAGCTCCGGCCGAAGCTGGAGCGCCTCTTCAGCGGCTGGCAGCCGGGGCAGGTCCCCGCCAAGGACGTGTCCCGGGCGCCCGCGGGCGGCGGGGGAGACGTCGTCTACCTCATGGACCGGCCCGGCGCCCAGCAGTCCGTCATCATCGCCGGACACGCCTTCCCGCCGCCGGCCGAGGCGGACGAGTTCGCACTGGACGCCGTAAACAGAATTCTCGGCGGGACGTTCACGTCCCGGGTGAACATGAACCTGCGGGAGGACAAGCACTGGTCGTACGGCGCCCGGACCATCGTGCAGGACGCCCGCGGCCCGCGGCCCTTCTTCTCCTACGCGCCGGTCCAGACGGACAAGACGATGGAGGCCATGCGGGAGCTCGTGAAGGAGTTCCGCGGCATCACCGGTGAGGAGCCGGCCACGGAGGACGAGCTGGTGAAGGTCAAGGACGGCCGGATCCTGACGCTGCCCGGCCGCTGGGAGACCATCGGCGCCATCCGCAGCTCCCTCACGGAGCAGGTCAACCTCGGTCTCGACGACGACTACTGGCAGACGTACGCGGAGCACGTCCGGGCCCTCCGGCTCGGCGACGTGCACGAGGCGGCGCGGAACACCATCGAGCCGGACCGCCTGATCTGGGTCGTGGTGGGCGACCGGTCGCGGATCGAGGAGCCGATCCGCCAGGCCGGCTTCGGCGAGGTCCGCGTCATCGACGCCGACGGCGAGGTCGTGAGCGGAGGAATGTAGACAGCCATCAGCGGTCAGCCGTCAGCGCATGCTTCCCGGCGCGGACCGCTGACCGCTGTCAGCTTCCGTTCATGCGGAGGCCGGTGTCAGCCGCCCTGCACGTTGGCGTGCTCGTCGGTGTCCATCCCCTCGTGGACGTAGACGACCCAGTACGGGTCGCCGAGGCCGCCTGTCGGAAAGCTGGCGTCGGAGGGCGATGACGCGCTATCATAGCCGTTCCGCCGACAAACGGGAGTACCCATGCACGATGTGGAGGTCCGCACGGGCCTCGAGGTTCTGCTTTCTTCGCCGCCCCAATCCCTTCGCGGCGCCCGCCTGGGGCTGGTCGCGCACCCGGCGTCCCTGACCCGGGCGCTGGACCATGCGGCGGACCGGATCGGCGCGCACCCGGAGCTCGACCTGGCGGCGCTGTTCGGCCCGCAGCACGGGATCCGGGGTGAGAAGCAGGACAACATGATCGAGAGCGGGTCCTTCCGTGATCCCCGTACCGGGCTACCGGTTCACTCCCTCTACGGCGAGGTGCGGAAGCCGACGCCGGAGATGCTGGAGGGGATCGATGTGTTGCTCTTCGACCTGCAGGACGTGGGCACGCGGGTCTACACCTTCATCTGGACCATGGTCCTGGCCATGGAGGCGTGCGCGGAGGTCGGGGTCCGCTTCGTGGTGCTGGACCGGCCGAACCCCATCGGCGGGACCATCCTGGAGGGACCGCGGCTGCGGGAAGGCTACGAGTCGTTCGTGGGGCTGCGGAGCATCCCGCTCCGCCACGGTCTCACGGCCGGCGAGCTCGCCCGCTGGGCGAACGCGGAGGGCGACATGGGCGTGGAGCTGGAGGTCGTCGCTGCCGAGGGTTGGCGGCGCGACGTCTGGCACGACGACGCGGGTCTGCCCTTCGTGATGCCGAGCCCGAACCTGCCGACGCTGGACTCGTGCATCGTCTATCCGGGCATGGTCCTCGTGGAGGGCACCAACCTGTCGGAGGGTCGGGGGACGACGCGTCCGTTCGAGCTGGTGGGCGCGCCGTTCCTGGACCCGTACGCGCTGGCGGACGGGATGGCGGCCCACGGGCTGGACGGCTGCCATCTCCGCCCCTGCTGGTTCGAGCCGACCTTCCACAAGCACGCCGGCCAGTTGTGCGGCGGCGTGCAAGTCCACGTGACGGACCGGGCGGCGTTCCGACCCGTGCGCACCGCCGCGGCCCTGCTCCAGGTGGCCGGGGCACAGGCGCCGGAGGCTTTCGGCTGGCGTGGCCCGCCGTACGAGTACGAGGAGCGGCTCCTGCCCATCGACATCCTGTGGGGGAGCGGTCGCCTGCGCTGGGGCGTGGAGGCCGGTGAGGACCCGGACCGGATCCTGTACGGCGTCGGGGACGAGCTGGCGTCGTTCCGGGCCGGGGTGCAGCCCTTCCTGCTGTACGACTGAGCCCTCTGCCGACGCGGCGTGCCGCTATCGGGCCGGCGTCCCGTCGCGCAGCGCCGAGACGGCCCACGCGGCGTCGGGGTCCGGCACGTCCAGCTTGTGCACGCCCCCGGGGAAGCGGGCCTCCACCTCCAGGTACTGGCGCCACAGGTCCTCGTCCGGGTGCTTCCACTCGTGCAGGTAGTACACCCTGTGGATGCGTGCCTGCAGGAGCAGCTTGGCGCAGGAGAAGCAGGGCCGCATGGTGGTGTAGAGCACGGCGCCTTCCACACGGATGCCGAAGCGGGCGGCGGCCAGGAGGGTGTTCTGCTCGGCGTGGACGCAGACGCACACGTCGTAGCCCTCGGCGGAACGGTACTTCTCCCGGTTGGCGCAGCGCTCGCAGCCACCCTCCTCGCAGTTGGGCATGCCGGACGGCGTGCCGTTGTAGCCGGTGGAGACGATGTGGTCGTCCAGGACGAGGATTGCGCCCACCCTGTTCCCGAGGCAGTTGGCCCGGCGTCGCACGGCCAGGGCGATGCCCATGTAGTAGTCGCTGCGTCCGGGTCGGTTGTCGGGCATGGCGGATCATCACGGTTGCGGGTGGCCGAAGCACGCTGATGATAGGCGCCTCCCGTGGCGGCGTGCAACAGCGGGGTCGTCGGTCTCAAGGTTCCCGGGGCGCTTGCCGACACTGAGCCGGACAGCACTCAACCCCCGGAGCACGAGATGAAGCTGACCCGCACGGAGCACGGCGCGAACGGCATCGAGCCGGGCGTGCCACCGCAGGCGCTGCTCCTGTCGCTCCTGTCCCTGTGGGTGCCGGTGCTCAGCTCCTCCTTCTTCCCGGAGTGGACCAGCTCCGACGTGGGGATCCTGGTCTGGCTCCTCGCGCTCGTACCCGCATTCCTGCTCTCGTACTACCGTGGTTGGAAAGGGACGTCGGTGGCGCTGGCCGGCGGCATGGTGGCGTTCACCGCGGCGCAGATCTGGGTGAGTGTTTCGGGCGCCGGTGCGCCGTCGCCGGACATCATGCTGGGCGCCATCATCGTGCTGGTGTCCGTGTCGCTGGGGAGCGGGCTCATGAGCTCGCTCCTGCGCCGGTCGCTGAGCCGGGCGGAACGGCTGGCCATGACCGACACCGTGACGGGGCTGGCCAACCGGCGTCACGCCATGGACTACCTGGCCAGGGCGTTTGCCAGGGCGGAGCGGGGACGGGAAGTCTCCGTGGTCCTCTTCGACCTGGACCGCTTCAAGGTCGTGAACGATGAGCAGGGCCATGCCGCGGGCGACCGGGTCCTGGCGGATTTCGGGCGCATCCTCCACGCCAACACCCGGGCGATGGACCTCTCGGCGCGGTTCGGCGGCGAGGAGTTCCTGACGGTGTTGGCGGACGCGGGCTGTCAGGAGGCGGCCCGGTTCGCGGAGCGCGTGCGGCAGACGCTGGAGGAGCACGACTACGCGTGGGGGACGGTGACGGTGAGCGCGGGCGTCGCCGCGCACGAGGCGGGGATGGCCTCGCCGGAGGTGCTGGTGGCGGCGGCGGACCAGGCGCTGTACCGGGCCAAGCAGGAAGGCCGGAACCGGGTCGTGCAGGTGGGACGCAAGGGGCGGAGCCCCGTAGGTTCCGTCCGCCTGGGCACGGTCCCGGCGGCGGAGTCTGGACAGGGCAGCGAGCTGATCCTGTTGGTGGACGACGATGCGGCCGTGTTGCGCACGGTGGCCATGGCGCTCCGGCGACGGGGCTACCGGGTGCTGGAGTCCGAGCACCCGGCGCGGGCGCTGGAGATCGCCCGGGGCCTGGATGCGCCACTCGACCTGGTGGTGACGGACGTGGTCATGCCCGAGATGAGCGGGTTCCGGTTCGTTGAGATGCTGGCGCGCCAGCAGCCGGACGTGCGGGCGCTGTACATCTCGGGATACGGCCGTCAGGCGGTGGAATGGGCCGGTGTCCCGGGTAGCATCCGGGCGTTCCTGTCGAAGCCGTTCACGGTGGACGAGCTGACCGGCGCGGTGCGGCGGACCCTGGACGCGTCGGGCGAGACGACGAGGGTCGCCCCGGATCGGGACGACGACGGCCACGGTTTCCGGCCCCGGGTGCGGCCCCCCTCGCCGGGTGGGAACGGCTCGGGCCCCGCCGGACCGTCACGGACGGCCACGGACACGGACCGGCTCCAGGCACGCATGGAGGCGCAGTCGGCGCAGCTCCAGGAGGCCTACGCCGAGCTGCTGCTGCGACTGGCCCGGGCCGCCGAGTACCGGGACGACGCCACCAGCCGTCACGCGGAGCGCGTCGGCATCCTGGCCGGGCTCCTCGCCGAAGAGATGGGGCTGGACGACGAGTTCGCGGCGCGGCTGACCATCGCGGCGCCGCTGCACGACATCGGCAAGATCGCGGTGCCCGATGCCATCCTGAACAAGCCCGGCGGCCTGACCCCGGCCGAACGAGCCATCATGGACGAGCACTGCGAGCATGGGGCCGAGCTGCTGTCCGGCAGCAGCAACGAGTGGGTTCGGGAGGCGGAGCGCATCGCCCGGAGTCACCACGAGCGCTGGGACGGGGCGGGGTACCCCGACGGCCTGACGGCCGATGAGATCCCGCTGGCCGCCCGCATCACCGCCGTGGCGGACGCCTTCGACAGCCTCACGAACATGCGGCCCTACCGGGCTCCGCGATCATGGCGTGACGCGCTGGAGGTCATCCGCCAGGAGCGGGGCGGGCAGTTCGACCCCGATGTCGTGGATGCGCTGAACCGCCTCGCCGAAGCGGGCCGGCTGCTGGACAAGACCATGGTCCCCGTCTTCGGCACGAGCCAGGCCGCGGTGTCGGGCGGTGGCCCGGCGGACGCGTGTGGGGCAAATCCCTACCACGCCTTCAAGGACTTTCCCGCCCCATAATCGGGTTTCTCCCTCTAGGAGCCCGGCCCGGTGGAGCGTATCTAGTTAGCCATTCCGTTACAGGGCGCGGTCCGCCCGCCTCTCCGACAGCACCGAAGGCTATGAGCACAGCCGCGGAAGGACACGCCGGCCTCGACCGGGAAACCCTGGACATGATTCTCGAGTCGATCCGGGAGTTCATGGACCGGCGCCTGCCGGCCGAGCGGCTGCTGGAGCTGGACGCCGCGCACGAGTTCCCCGAGGCCGAGGTCCGCGCGATGTGCGGCGAGCTGGGGATCCAGCTCCTGTTCATCCCGGAGGCGTACGACGGCATGGGAGGCGGGGCGTTCGATGTCTACCGGGTCTGCGAGGTCATGGGCCACCTGGACCTGGGTATCGCCACGGGCGTGCTGGCCACCTTCCTGGGCAGCGATCCCATCCTCTGGGGCGGGACGGAGGAGCAGAAGACCCGCTGGATGACCCGCATCGCGAACGAAGGGCTGCTCATGGCGTACGCCGCCACGGAGCCCGAGGCGGGGAGCGACCTTGCCGCCCTCCGGACCACGGCCACACCGGTGGAAGAGGCGGGGACGGTGACCGGCTACCGGATCAACGGCGCCAAGATATGGATCAGCAACGGCGGCTACGCGGACCTGTTCAGCGTGCTGGCGCTGGCGCCGGGTGGCCCTAGCTGGTTCGTCGTGGAGCGCGGCGTGGAAGGTCTGGACCACGGTAAGCCGGAGGACAAGCACGGCATCCGCGCGAGCAACACGGCGACGCTCTCCTTCGACGACGTGCCGGTCCCGGCCGAGAACCTCATCGGAGGAGTGGAGGGGCAGGGTCTGGTCCAGGCCCAGCTCGTGTTCGGGTACACGCGCCTCATGGTGGCGGCGTTCGGGCTCGGCGCGGGCTGGGCCGCCCTGGACCGCGCCATCGAGTACTCGAAGACGCGCATCCAGGCGGGTGGGCCCCTCTCGCAGAAGCAGGGCTACACCCATAAGCTCATCGTGCCGCACGCGGCGCGCCTGGAAGCGGGCCGGGCCTTCATCGAGGAGACGGCGGTGCGGATCGACGGCGGCGGAGGCAGCCTGAACACGGAGGGCGCCATCGCCAAGTACATGGCCACGGAAGCGGGCAACCAGGCGGCCGAGTCGGCGATCCAGGCGTTGGGCGGGTACGGCTACGTGCGGGAGTACATGGTGGAGAAGATCAAGCGCGATGTGCGCATCACCACCATCTACGAGGGCACCTCGGAGATCATGGAGATGACCATCGGCCGGGACCGGTGGCAGGAGCACCTGAAGACGCGTGGCCAGCACTACCACGACGCGGGCGCGGCGCTGGAGGCGCTGGCCGGTGAGCGTCCCGGGCTGGGAGCAGAGACCGCGGCGCTGGCCTGCCACGCCCTGGCCGAGGTCATGGAGCGGGCCCGGCTCCAGCGCCTGACCCGGAACCAGCACGTGCTCTTCCGGCTGGGCGAGCTGGTGGCGTGGACGGAGTGCGCTGGAGCGCTGGCTCGGCGGGCCGCGGCGGCGGCCGCCGGCACGCTGCCGGAGAAGACGGACCGCCGATTCGATGCGGACGGGCTGGCGGTGTTGAGCCGGGTCTACGCCCGGGAGGCGGCCGCCCGGGTGGCGGGCGACGGGGCGCGCTGGATCATCGGTGCCGACGGTGTCCCGGACGCGGAGCGGCCCGCCTTCGAGGCGGCGGCGCGCGTGGATGCCGTCCTGGGCGCGCAGGCGGGCGCCCTTGCGGACATGGACCGGGTCGCGGACATCCTGTACGGGCGGGAAGCGTAGTCGGCCGACGTGGCCACCGGGGCGCCGGGAAGCGAACCAGGGGGTACGGAGTGACGGGATCGAAGCAGCAGCAAGCAGTGGCCATCGTGGGCGTCGGCGCGGTCATGCCGGATGGTCCCGACGCCCCGTCGTTCTGGCAGAACGTGAAGGACGGTCGCTACAGCGTGACCGAGGTCCCGCCGGAGCGGTGGGACCCGGAGCTCTACTACGATCCGGACCCGTCGGCGCCGGACAAGTCGTACACCAAGATCGGGGGCTGGGTGCGCGGGTCGCCGTGGGACCCCCTGGGCTGGCGCCTGCCCATACCGCCGAAGGTCAGCGACGTGATGGACGCCACCCAGAAGTGGGCCATCGCGGCGGCCCGGGAAGCGCTGAACGACTACGGCTACCCGGACCGGCCGCTGGACCCGGAGCGTACGGCCGTGATCCTGGGCAACGCCATGGGCGGCGACAACCACCTCATGACCGCCGTCCGCATCCTCTTCCCCGAGGTGGCGGCCGAGCTGGAGAAGGCCGAGGCGTTCAGAGCGTTGGACCCGGCCGTGCGACAGGCCGTGCTCGAAGAGCTCCATGCCGGCATCCGCACCCGGATCCCGGACATCACGGAAGACACCATGCCCGGCGAGCTGGCCAACATCACCGCCGGCCGCATCGCCGCCCTGTACGACTTCAAGGGGCCGAACTACGTGACCGACGCGGCGTGCGCCTCGGCCATGGCCGCGCTGAGCGCGGCGGTGGAAGGGCTGGAGAAGCACGACTACGACGCCGTCCTGGCCGGAGGCGTGGACGCCAACATGAGCCCGTCGACCTTCGTGAAGTTCTGCAAGATCGGCGCGCTCTCCGCCACCGGCAGCCGGCCTTACGCGGAAGGCGCCGACGGCTTCGTCATGGGTGAGGGGGCCGGGTGCGTCCTGCTCAAGAGGCTGGAGGACGCCGAACGGGACGGGGATCCCGTCTATGCGGTGATCCGGTCCATGGGCGGGTCCAGCGACGGGCGCGGCAAGGGCATCACGGCGCCCAATCCGGTGGGTCAGAAGCTCGCGGTGCAGCGGGCCTGGGCCCGGGCCGGGCTGACGCCGGAGCCCGGCGACCTGGTGGAGGGCCACGGCACGTCCACCCGCGTCGGCGACCTGGCCGAGGTGGAGATGATGAACCAGGTCTTCAGCGAGCTGGGGCTCGCGCCGGGCTCGCTGGCATTGGGCTCGGTCAAGTCCAACATCGGCCACCTGAAAGGGGCCGCCGGTGCCGCCGGCCTGCTCAAGGCGGCGTATGCCCTCCACGAGAAGGCCCTGCCGCCCAGCATCAACTTCCACGCGCCCAATCCGGGGATCGACTTCGAGCGCTCCCCGTTCGGGGTCAACACGGAGCTGCGGGCCTGGGAGAAGGACGGGGCCGTGCGCCGTGCCGGCGTGAGCGCCTTCGGGTTCGGCGGGACGAACTTTCATGCGGTGCTGGAGGAGTACGTTCCCGGGCGACTGGCCGGGGGGCGGGACTATGTACAGGGGGCCGAGCTCGCATCCGCGCCGGCGTCGGCGACGCCGGCGCAGGCAGGGGCAGGCCCAGGCCCGGGAGTGGGTGGGGCGGACTTCACGGTGGCGGGCACGTCTCCGGGCGCCGCTGCCTTCGGGGGCGGTGCCCCGACGGGGCTGAAGGCGCCGCTGCGCGGGGCGCTGGTCATCGGCGGCGCGTCGGAGGCGGAGGTGGCGGAGCGGCTGCGAGCGGTGTTGGCGGATGCGGAGGCCGGCGTCGTGCCGGAGCCGACGCCGCCGGCCCGGCGCGACCTGGACGCGCCGGTTCGCCTGGCGGTGGACTACGGCGATGCCGAGGAGCTCGGGGCGGCGGGCGCGAAGGCCCTGGGTGCCTTGGAGGCCGGCGACGACGGCCGGTGGCGGGCACTCCGGAACCGGGGCGTGTACCTGGGCCGCGGGGAGCCGGGCAAGGTCGCCTTCCTCTTCACGGGGCAGGGGTCCCAGTACATCAACATGCTGCGGGAGCTGCGGGACTCGGAGCCGATCGTGGCTGCGACGTTCGAGGAGGCGGACGAGGTCATGACGCCCTATCTGGGCCGGCCCCTGTCCGAGCACATCTTCTTCGACGACCCGGACGAGGACACCCTGGCCGAAGCCGAGGAAGGGCTCAAGCAGACGGCCATCACCCAGCCCGCCGTGCTGACGGTGGACACGGCGCTGGCGCGGCTCCTGGCGGCGTACGGCGTGGAGCCGGACATGGTCATGGGCCACAGCCTGGGCGAGTGGGGTGCGCTGGCGACCGCCGGGGCGGTCCCCTTCGGCGACGCGCTGAAAGCGGTCTCGGCACGAGGCAAGGCCATGACCAGCATATCCCTGGACGACACCGGCATCATGGCCGCCGTGTTCGGCCCCGTGGATGAGGTCCGTAGCGCCATCGAGGCGGTGGACGGCTACGTCGTCATCGCCAACATCAACAGCACGAAGGAATGCGTCATCGGGGGCGCAACCCGGGCCGTCCGGGAGGCGGTGGAGATCCTCAAGGACGCCGGTATGCGGCCCCAGATCCTGCCCGTGAGCCACGCCTTCCACACGGACATCGTGGCGGCGGCCTCCGGCCCGCTCATGGAGGTGCTGGACACCCTCGACCTGCGGCCTCCGCGCCTGCCCGTCGTGGCCAACGTCACCGGCGGCTTCTATCCCATGGCTCCCGACGCGGTCCCGGAGATGCTGGACCTGCTCGGACGTCAGCTCGGCTCGCCCGTCCAGTTCGTGGACGGGCTCGAGACGCTGTACGACGCCGGCGCCCGCATCTTCATCGAGACGGGCCCGAAGCGGGTGCTCTACGGGCTCGCCGAGGATGTGCTCGGCGCCCGGGACGACGTCCTGACCTTCTACACGAACCACCCCCGCCAGGGGGACGCCGTGTCCGTGAACCGGGCGCTCTGTGGCTTGTACGCGGCGGGGCTCGGGTTCGGGCGCGAGGACGCGATCGAATCTGGCGCTCCCGGCCTGGACCGGGAGGTGGGAGACATGGGGGACGCGGGAGACATGGGAGCGCCGGCGACGGCTTCCGCCGCGACGACCGTCCCCGCGCCGGGGACGCCCGCGTCCCCCGGCCGCCCGGTCTCCCGGTCGGCGTCCATGCCGGACGCGTCGGCACAAACCACGACTCCCGACCGCTACGTCGAGCTGGGCAAGCTCTTCGCCGAGTTCCTGGACCGAGGCTTCGAGCTGTACCGGGGCGGGCGGGACGAGAGTGGCCCGGCGGGCGGGCGCGCGGCCGTGAAGCGCATCGGCATCACCGGTGCATCGCTGGGTCTGCCGGGCACCGAACGGGTCTTCGAGGAGGACCACATCGAGCGGATCCTCCGGGGCGAGCAGTTCATCGGCAGCGTGTCGGACGAGGTGCGCCGGGCCATGGCGGACCACCGCATCACGCGGCTGGTGAAGGGCGCGAACGGCGAGGCGCGCTTCGAGATCATCGACGACCCGGATGACGTCATCAAGCTTGTGGCGAAAGGTGGCGCGCTGGAGCTGGACAGGGAGTACGGATATCCGGAGGACCGGCTGCCGGCGCTGGACCGGGTGACGCGCCTGGCCATCGCGGCGGGCATCGAAGCTCTGAAGGACGCGGGCATCCCGCTGGTCATGCGCTACAAGACCACGACGACCGGGTCGAGGCTGCCCGACGGTTGGGGGCTGCCCGAGTCCATGCAGGACGACACCGGCGTCATCTTCGCCTCCGCTTTCGGGGCGCTGGACTCCTTCGCGGAGATCGTCGAGGAGTACCACTACGACCGGGCGCGGCGGGAGCGGCTCGCGGAGCTGCGCTCGGCACGGGAGGCCCTCGAAGGCGCGGACGGGGTGCTGGATGACCGGATCGCGGAGCTGGAACGGACGATCGCCGAGAACCCGTACATCTTCGACCGGTGGTTCCTCTTCCGGGTCCTGAGCATGGGCCACTCCCAGTTCGCCGAGTACATCGGCGCGCGGGGGCCCAACATCGGGACGAACGGCGCATGCGCCAGCACGACCCAGGCCACCGCCCTGGCCCGGGACTGGATCGAGACGGGACGCTGTCGCCGCGTCATCATCCTGTCCGCGGACGACATCACCACGGACCGCCTCTTCCCGTGGTTCGGGTCCGGTTTCCTCGCCTCCGGCACGGCGGCCGACGACGCCCGGGTGGAAGACGCCGCGCTCCCCTTCGACCGGCGTCGCCACGGGCTCATTGTCGGCATGGGCGGCGCCGCGCTCGTCGTGGAGGACATGGACGCGGCCGCGGAGCGAGGGCTCACGCCCATCTGCGAGATCATGCACACCGTCGTGGCCAACAGCGCCTTCCACGGTAGCCGTCTCGACGTGGAGCACATCGTGGGCATCATGGAGCGCCTCATCTCCGAGGTCGAAGCCGGCTGGGGGCTGGATCGGCACCAGATCGCCGCTGACACCGTGTTCGTCTCTCACGAGACCTACACGCCGGCCCGGGGCGGGAGTGCGTCCGCGGAAGCGGTGGCACTGCGCCGCGTGTTCGGAGACGATGCCGACCGCATCGTAGTGGCCAACACCAAGGGCTACACCGGGCACCCCATGGCCGTGGGCGTCGAAGACACCCTGGCGGCCAAGATGCTCGAGACCGGGATCGTGCCCCCGGTGGCCAACTTCCGGGAGGTGGATCCCGAGCTCGGGCCGTTGCACCTCTCCCAGGGCGGCTTCCAGCCGAAACGGCTTGCTCTGCGCCTGGGCGCCGGCTTCGGCTCCCAGATCGCCATGAGCCTGCTCCGGTGGACGCCGCCGCCCGACGGAGCGCGGCGCGACCCGAAGGACCTGGGCTTCCATCACCGCATCGCGGACCGGGCCGCCTGGGCGTCCTGGCTCCAGCGGAGCACCGGCCGGTCGGACCCGGAGCTGGAAGTGGTGCACAAGACGCTGCGGGCGCCGGCGCCAGGGGCGCCGGCGCAGGCAGGGGCAGGCCCAGGCCCAGGGGTCGGCGAGGC
>CAYQCY010000003.1:0-6969 GCA_964416095.1 uncultured Gemmatimonadaceae bacterium | reverse complement strand
ACGAGAAGCGGCCGGATCTGGCCCCGGCGCCGGCTGCGCCGGGGCAGGCAGGGGCGGGGGCAGGCCCAGGGGTCGGTGAGGTGGCGTCCGCGGCGGGCGAGAGCGTTCCGGGCGGGGCCGCGCCCGTGGCCCCCGGTCCCCCAGGCCCCCAGTCCACCAGTCGGGGCGGGGAAGTGGTGCGGCGGGTTCCCGTTCCACGGCTGCGGCCGTCGCTGGAGCTGTTCGCGGCGACGGGCGTGAGCCCGGACGAAGGCGCACGGGTGGTGGTGGTGCCGGACGACGGCGGGGTGGGGAAGGCGCTGGTGGGTCGGCTGGAGGACCGGGGCGTGGACGTGCTCGTGGTGGACGACGCGCCGACGGCCGAGGAGCTCGACACGCGGTTGCGGTCTTGGCTCGCCGAGGGGCCCATCCAGGGCGTTTACTGGTTGCCGGCGCTGGATGCGGTGAAGCCAGGGGTCGCGGTGGAGGCCCGGCGCGAAGCGTTGCGTCGTCGTGTGAAGCTGCTGTACACCACGATGCGTGCCCTTCATGAGACGGTCGGTGGGCCGGGCAGCTTCCTGGTCTCCGCGACGCGGTTGGGTGGGCACCACGGCTACGACGAGGCCGGTGCCACCGACGCGCTGGGCGGCGGCGTGACCGGGTTCACCAAGGCCTACAAGAGGGAGCGGCCGGAGGCGCTGGTGAAGGCGGTGGACTTCGAGCCGAGCGGGAAGACGGCGGCGCTGGCGGACCTGCTCATCGCCGAGACGCTGCGGGACCCGGGCGTGCTGGAGGTGGGGTACGCGGAGGACCGGCGCTGGACCGTGGGGCTGGAGGAGCGGCCGTCGGCGGATCAGGCCGTGGCCCTGGGCCGCGATACCAGCGTCCTGGTGACGGGCGCCGCCGGCAGCATCACGTCGGCGATCGTGGAGGACCTGGCGTCGTCGGGCGGGACGTTCCACCTCCTGGACCTGACCCCCGAGCCGGATCCCGCGGACGAGGACCTGGCTCGCCTGGCCACGGACCGGGAGGGGCTGAAGCGGGACATCTTCGAGCGGCTGAAGGCGTCGGGCGAGCGGGCGACGCCCGCCCTCGTGGAGCGCGAGCTGGCGCGCCTCGAGCGCTCTGCCGCGGCGCTGGCCTCGATCCGGGCGGTGGAGGCGGTCGGCGGCACGGCCCGCTACCACAGCGTGGACCTGCGGGACGAGGAGGCCGTGGCACGCGTCCTGGAGACGGTGCGGGCGGAGGGCCCCGTGGACGTGCTGGTGCACGCGACGGGCGTCGAGGTGAGCCGGTCGCTGCCCGACAAGTCGCCGGACGAGTTCGACCTGGTCTTCGGCGTGAAGGTCGACGGCTGGTTCAACGTGCTGGACCACCTGGGCGACGAGGGGCCGGATGCGGCCGTGGTGTTCAGCTCCATCGCCGGCCGGTTCGGCAACGCGGGCCAGACGGATTACAGTGCGGCAAACGACCTGCTGTGCAAAGCCGTATCAACCTTCCGCCGGAACCGGCCCGAGGCCCGGGGCATCGCCATCGACTGGACGGCGTGGGGCGGGATCGGGATGGCCACACGCGGTTCCATCCCCGCCATCATGGAGCAGGCGGGCATCGACATGCTCGCACCGGAAGCGGGCATCCCCGTCGTGCGGCGGGAGCTGGAGGCGGGCACTCGCGGCGAGATCGTCATCGCCGGCTCCCTGGGCATGATGCTCGACGAGCTGTACCCGGCCGGCGGGCTGGACCCGGAGGCCGTGGACGGGCTGCCGGGCCGTTCCGGCCCCATGGTCGGCTCGGTGACGCGCTTCGACGTACACGACGGCCTCGTCGTCGAGACGGAGCTGGACCCCATGATCCAGCCCTTCCTCTACGACCACCGGATCGGTGGCACGCCGGTCCTTCCGGGCGTCATGGGCATCGAAGCCATGGCCGAGGCGGCACGCCTGCCCTTCCCGGACCGACAGGTGGCCGCCGTCGAGGCGGTGGACTTCATCGCGCCCTTCAAGTTCTACCGGTCGGAGCCCCGGACCGTGACCGTCACCGCGGCGTACGACGTGGACGGCGACGACGTCGTCGCCCACTGTCGGCTCCTCGGGACACGCGTGCTCCACGGACAGGACGAAGCGGAGGTGACCACGCATTTCACGGCACGGGTCCGGCTGACCGCCGGGCGGCACGACGCCGCCCGCACCCGGGACGTGCCCGCCCAGAACGGCGACACCGTGGCGGCCGACGCCATCTACGACCTCTACTTCCACGGTCCCGCCTACCAGGTCCTGGACCGGGCATGGCGGGCCGGTGACGTACTGGCGGGCCGGTTCGCCCGCGAGCTGCCGCCGAACCACGACGCCGAAGGCACGACCCTGACGGCGCCGCGTCTGGTCGAGCTCTGCTTCCAGACGGCCGGGCTCGCGGAGCTGGCCGGCGAAGCGCGCATGGGCCTCCCGTACCAGATCGACCGCCTCGAGATCCTGGACCCGCCCGAAGAGACGGATGAGCTGGCCGCGCTGGTCACCACCGCCGACGGCGCCTTCGATGCCGACGTGACCGACGCCAGCGGACGCGTACGCCTCGCCCTCCAGGGCTACCGGACCATGGCGCTGCCGGAGAGCGTCGACGCCTCCGCCCTGGAGGCGCTCAAGGGGTGACCCGGGTCCACGCGGTCCTCGAACACCGGACCCCGCCCGGCCAGGACTGGCTCACCGACCAGGAGCGCCGGGTCCTGGCCGGGCTCCGCTTCGAACGGCGTCGCAAGGACTGGCTCCTGGGCCGTTGGGCCGCGAAACAGGCCGTCACCGCCTGTCTCGGCGCGACGCCGGCACGCCACCCCGGTCCCGGCCTGGCCGATGTCGCCATCCTCGCCGACGACGAGGGCGTGCCCCGTGTCGTCGGAGCACCCAGCCCCGTACGTGTCTCCATCAGCCATCGCGGCAGCCAGGCGTTCTGTGTGGCCGCTGCCGGAGACCCGGCCCTCGGCTGCGACCTGGAACGGGTGGAGTCCCGCAGCCGCGCCTTCATCGACGACTACTTCACACTCCACGAGGCGGACAGGGTCCGGGCCGCCCTCCCGGAGACGCGGCCTCTCCTGGCCAACCTCGTATGGGCCGGCAAGGAGGCCGCACTCAAGGCCGTCGGGCAGGGACTGCGCCTGGACACGCGGTGTGTGGAGGTGTCCACCGGGGAGCTGGTCGACCTGCCCCGCCCACCCGGGGAAACCGCGCCGCGCGACTCGCCGGCCTGGCGACCGCTCGCCGTGAAGGTGCGGGGAGGCGGCCACGCCGGGAGGCGGGCCAGCCTCGAAGGGGTGTGGTCCCTGCGCCACGAGGCCATCCTGGTCGTCGTGGCCGACGGCCCGTTCGACATCGTGCTGCACGAGACCGCTGCCTGAAGGACACGAAACGGCGGCCAAGATCGCAGCGCTCCGAAGCGTGGGCGCGTATCCAGCCGCCGGCGCCGCTGCCAGAACGTCCCCGTCCACCGCATCGTAACCTCGATGTGACGGATCTGGGAACATCCCCGCGAGTCGTTCAGCGGGCCTTCTGCGCGTCGCGGTTGGTACTCTGAGGGTGCTCTCATGGCGTGGTGCCGGCGGGTGGGGTGCCACGGTCTGGGGGAGGGCCCCGCCCGCCGGTAGCTGTTACTCCTTGCGGAGGTCCTCGTCGGCCTCGGCCTCGGTGGCCACCGCGCGGCCGGTGAGGATCTCCTCCACGATGCGGTCGAGGTCGTAGAGGTCGTCCAGCGCCTCGAGGATGGCTCGGACATCCACCAGGACGTTGCGTCCCCGGTCGGGCAGGTAGATGTAGTCCCGGATCAGGCCCTCGATGTTGCGGTCGAAGTTGAGGCCGACGATGCGGTGGTCCGGGGTGATGGCCGGCGAACCGGAGTTGCCGCCGTAGGAGTCGGTGGTGGAGACGAAGTTGAGGGGCGTCTCCAGGTCGAGCTCCGGGGGTGGTGGCAGGAAGCGGTCCGGGAGCCGCCAGTCGCTGTCGGGCCCGTAGGAGTAGTAGTGGTCGTACATGCCGAAGAGGGTCGTGTACGGTGGTGCGACGGTGCCGTTGTACTCGTAGCTGCGGACGCGGCCGTCGGCGATCCGGGGGGAGGAGGTGCCGTCGGGCGGGACCGTGGTGCCGTAGACGGCGAAGCGGGCCCTTCCCAGCGCCGCCTCCAGCTCGGCCTCCCGCCCCCCGATCTCGGCGCTCCTCGCGCTGAAGTCCTGGAACAGCGGCCAGATCGTGGTGGCCAGGCGCACGGCGGGGTCGTCCGAGCGGAGCGTACCGGCCTCGATGGCCCGGGCGGTGCTCTCGCTGTCCGAGAGCGGCGTGGCGTCCAGCAGCGCCGCGGCCGCCCGGTCCGGCTCCATGCCGTCCAGGGCCTGGCGGGTCAGGGGGTGGTCGGGCCCCAGGTGGCGGAGGAAGGAATTGAAGCGGGCGGCGAGCATGGCCTGCTCGTACGGCCGCGGCTGGTCCGGGACGCCCACGACGGCCCGGGCCAGAGATTCCACCGAGTCGCGGTCCAGGCCCGCGTTCCGGGCGGCGAGCCAGCGGTGCGCGGCGGCGGCCCGGGCCATGGTGGTGGAGCCGGCGCGGGTGCTGCCCAAGAGCATGAAGGCGCCGTACTGAGGACCGAGCTCGCGCTTCAGGTCCTGGATGGCTGCGAGGGCGCCGATGACGTCGCCGTAGCGGGCCTGGAGGTCCGGGTCCGCGGTGATGGCGGCGATGAGCTGGTCCTCGATGTCCTGGCGCTTCGCCATGATCACCGGGTCCTCGAGGGCGGCCCGGGCGCCGATGACCCGTTTCAGGGTGTTGGACAGACCGAAGGCACGGTTCCGGATGCCGAAGGCCTCGGCTTCCTCGGGGTGGGCTTCGTGGAAGTGGCGCATGGCATCCAGTCGTTCGGCGAACGCGCCTATGATGGCCGGCAGCCGCACGTCGCGGTCGTAGTGGAGCTGGGCCATGGTGGTGAGGCGGCTGGTCCGGCCGGGATTCCCCACCAGGAAGACGGGGTCGCCCTCCTCGATGCCGTCGACTCCCCATGCGAGCCAGTCGTCCGTGCGGTAGGGCTCGTCGTCCTGGTAGACGCGCAGGAAGGCGAAGTCCAGGGCGTAGCGCGGGTAGGTGAAGTTGTCCGGGTCGCCGCCGAAGAAGCCGGCCTGGAGCTCCACCGCGCCGACCAGGCGCACGTCGGGGAACCGCCTGAAGACGTAGGCGGAGTAGCGGCCGCCGTTGTAGAGGGGGATCACCTGGACCCAGACGTTGCCCCGGTCCTCGTAGCGTGTCGAAAGCTCCCGTTGCACCTCCTCGGCCACGGTCTCGCGCACGCGGCGGCGCTCGTCGTCGGTGGTCACCCGATCCAGCTCGGCGAAGAAGCGGTCGCTGACGTCGTGCACGGCGAGGAGCTGGTCGGCGTAGTAGCCGGGGATGCGGCGCTCGTCGGCGAGGTCCGTGGCGAAGAAGCCGTCGTCCAGGAGGCGTTCGCCGGGCTGCGCCACCGACGGTATCCGGCCCCGTACGCAGTGGTGGTTGGTCACCACGAGCCCGTCGGGCGAGACGAAGGACGCGGAGCAGCCGGGTATGCGGAGGACGGACATACGGATGCGGTCGAACCAGGCGTCGTCCGCCTGGAAGCCGTACGTCTCCGTGAAGTACTCCCGGGGCGGGTACTCGAAGGTCCACATCTTGCCCAGGTCGAAGCGCCCGGCATGGACGGTGTCCAGGTCCACGGGAACCGTCTGGGCGGGGAGGGGCGCGGCCAGGGCGAGGAAGAGAAAGCCGGCGGCGGCGCCGTGGCTCGTCGTTCGGGATGCACGGGTGCGCATGTCGTTCGATCCGTTCGCGGTCGCGGGTTGTCGGTCCCGGGAACACTGGGGACGGCGGCCGCCGAAGTCCATACCGGCGGACCCTCGTCCGGTCGGCGGCCTCAGGGCTCGAGCCACATGATGCGCGGCGGGGCGAGGGTTCCCGGCTCCGGCGGGCCTCCGGCGAAGGCGGGCCACTGGCTGTTGGCCACGAAGTAGAACCGGTCGCCGACCATGGTCCCCTGGGTGGGCTCGTCCCATTCCGGGAGTGCGGCCGCCAGCACCCGGGCCTCGCCGAGCCGTTCTCCGCGCACCAGGTCCAGCCTCAGGATGCGGTCGGGCCGGGTGCCGTTCTGGATGGCGATGAGGTGGTCGCCGTCGCGGACGAGCCCGTCGATGCCCCGGAGCGCGGCGAGGGGTGGGGCGGCCATCCTCTGGACCGCGCCGGTGGCGACGTCGATCTGGAAGATCCCGCGGGCGTAGTCGGCGACGTGGAGGACCCGGCCGTCCGGTGCCGGCGCGATGCCCTGGGGCGAGGCGAAGATGCCGGCGGGGACCAGGACCCGGAGCGGGGCATCGGCCGGGGCGTCGGCGTGGAGGGTGTAGATGGGGCCGCCGGCGGCGTCATCGACGAACACGGAGCCGTGGGCCACGGCGATGTCGCCGAGAGCGTGGGGGCGGTCCGACGGCTCGTGGCGTCCCACACGGTGGCCCGAGTCGATGTCGAACACGACGACGGCGGACCGCCCTTCGTCGGCCGGGGTCAGCCCTTCGAATGCCTCCACGGCCGTGGTGACGGCCCAGAGCCGGCGGCGGTCCGGGTCCAGGGCGAGTCCCATGAAGCCCCAGGTGTCGGGCGCCCGATCCGCGAATACCCGGGCGTTGCCGTCCGGGCCGACGCGCAGGATACGGCCGCTGTGCGCGCCCGCCAGGAAGAAGTCGCCGCTGACCGGGTCGTGGGCCAGCCCCTCGGGCAGCATGGTCTCGTGTCCCGGCAGCATGAAGGCCGTGGTCACGTCGCCGGTGGGCCGGTCGTTCTCGGCCATGACGTGGACGGCGTTCTGGAACGCGGGCAGGTCATGGAGCGAGGCGAAGGCCTCGTCGTCGCCGGCTGGGAAGGACAGGCCCATGGAGCCCAGCCCGCAGAGGAGCCGGATGGCCGGCATGGTGTCGCCCTGCATGGCGTGTGCGCCGGCGAG
>CAYQCY010000002.1:89953-98929 GCA_964416095.1 uncultured Gemmatimonadaceae bacterium | reverse complement strand
CAGGCCCTTCGGCGGTCCCAGCACCTCCTTGAGGATGACCGCCCGCCGCAGCGCCTTCACGCTGCCCAGGCCCAGGTCCCGGGCCGCGGCCGGTCGGCGAGGGCCGGGTGCCGCCCTGAGCGTGTCCAGCTTCCGGTGGAAAGCGGCGTGACGCAGCCGCTCCGGGCGGGCCGGCGTCTCCAGCGAGTATGCTTCGGGCAGGTCCGTCCGCTCCAGCGAGTACCCCTCGGAAGGCGGGCGCCCCCTCTCGCCGGCCTTGCCCGGCAGCCAGTCGGACGGCGGCTCCGAGACCGGACCTTCGTCGTCCCGCCGCCTCTCCAGCGGCTCGTACTCCACCGGCTCCATGGCGGGCTCCAGGTCCGCTTCCCAGCTCTCCAGCCCCCGGTCCGCCTCCTCCAGCTCCCGGCTCGCCGGCGCCCCGGGCTCGGTGTCCGTCTCCCTCGTGCGCCGCCCGCCGGTGAGGAGCTCCCACAGGTCATCGGGCACCATCTCACCGGCGGACGTGGGCCGCGCGGCCTCCTCGTCCCGCGACCGGCGATCCGGTCCATCCGGCGCACCGGGCCGGCCGACCCCACCCTGCTTCCGCTTCTGCCGCGCCTTCTTCCCGAAGATCGCCTCCAGCACCGGCAGGAGGATGAAGGCGATGATCAGAAGGTCGAAGAGGTCCACCGTCAGCCTTCCTCGGCGACGGTCTTGTTCTCGCCGTCGTCGCCGGCGATGGCCCGACGCATGTCGGTGTCGGACTCGATGTTCTTGTAGCGGACGAAGTCCATGACGCCCAGGTTGCCGCTGCGGAACGCCTCGGCGAGGGCACGGGGGACGTCGGCCTCGGCCTCCACGACGCGCGCGCGCATCTCCTGGACCTTGGCCACGTTCTCCTGCTCGGCGGCCACGGCCATGGCGCGACGCTCCTCCGCCTTGGCCTGGGCGATGCGCTTGTCGGCCTCCGCCTGGTCCGTCTGCAGCTCGGCGCCGATGTTCTTGCCCACGTCCACATCGGCGATGTCGATGGACAGGATCTCGTACGCCGTGCCCGCGTCCAGCCCCTTGGACAGGACCGTCTTGGAGATGGCGTCCGGGTTCTCCAGCACGGCCTTGTGGGACGAGCTGGAGCCGATGGTGGAGACGATCCCCTCGCCGACCCGGGCCAGGATGGTGTCCTCGCCGGCGCCGCCGACCAGGCGGTTGATATTGGCCCGGACGGTGACCCGGGCCACGGCGATGAGCTGGATGCCGTCCTTCGCCATGGCCGCCACCTTGGGCGTGTTGATGACCTTGGGGTTCACCGAGACCTTCACGGCCTCGAGGACGTCCCGGCCGGCCAGGTCGATGGCGGCCGCCTGCTGGAACGGCAACTCGATGCTGGCCTTGTCGGCGCTGATCAGCGCCTTCACGACGCGATCGACGTGGCCGCCGGCCAGGTAGTGGGCCTCCAGCTCACGGGTCGTCAGGCTCAGCCCGGCCTTGGTGGCGTTCACCAGAGGCCGGACGACCGCGGCCGGGTTCACCTTCCGCAGACGCATCCCCACGAGGTCGCCGATGCCGACCCGCACCCCGGCCGACACGGCCTCGATCCAGAGCCGGACCGGGATGGCCCACACCAGGATGAGGATGAGGATGGCGGCGCCGATGAGGAGGATCGGCGAGAGAAAAACGATTCCGTCCATGGTGAAGCTCGCTCGCTAGGGGTGTGCAGAGTGTCCGCGACGACGGCGGCTCATCGCGCGTCGGGACCGTTCTCGCCTTCGTCCTGCGTCTCGTCACCGGCGTCGGGCACGTCGCCGGGCTCCTTGATGTCCTCGGGGTTCAGCGCCCGGACGACATGGCGATAGCCCTCGGCCCGCAGCACCTCGATGGCGGTGCCTGCCTCCAGCCAGCCCTCCTCCGCCACCACGTCGACCCGCTCGTCGCCGAACCGGCCCACGCCGGCGGGCCGGAGATCCGTCAGCGCCACGCCTTCCATGCCGATGAGCTCCGAACGGACGGCCGCCGACAGGTAGCCGCCCTCCCGCTTCGTGGACTCGCCGAGGAAGATCCCCGACCGCAGGAAGCTCCGGCTCGTGGGCAGGTAGCGGAGCAGCGCCCAGCCCGCTACCAGCACCACGATGACCGCGGCGGAGAGCATGCCCGCCGCCTGGCTGTAGTCCGCCATGGTGGAGAGCTGACTCACGAGGCTCATGTAGATGCCCACGGCGAGGCCCGCGATGCCCAGGATGCCGAAGACGCCGAAGCCGGGCACGACGAACGCTTCCACGGCCAGGGCCACCATGGCGGCGCCCAGGATGATGAACTCCTCCATGCCGGCGAGACCGACCAGGTAGTGGCCGCCGAAGAAGAGGCCCAGGGAGACGATGCCGGCGGCGCCTGCCAGACCGAAGGTCGGTGTCTTGATCTCCACCAGCAGCCCCAGAAAGCCCAGCGACAGGAGCAGCGGCGCCACGATGGGGTTCGTGATGAACCGGACGAGCCCCTCGGCCCAGTTGGTCTCGGTGGCCACCACCAGCGCGTCGTCCAGCTCCAGGGTGGCGAGGAGCGCTTCCCAGCCTTCGATGGGCTCGGCGTAGTCCAACGCCACCGCTTCGTCCGCCGTGAGGGTCAGGAGCTTCCCTTCCTCCACCACCCCGTCGATGGCGATGGACTCGTCCACCATGGCCTCGGCGACCCGGGGATCCAGGCCCCGGGCCTCGGCCAGGGCCCGCATCTCGCTCCGCATGGCACTCACGATCTTCTCCGGAGCCTTCTGCCCTTCTCCGGTCACGGGCGTGGCCGCGCCCATCACGCTGCCCGGCACCATATAGACCCGGTCCGCGGCCAGGGCGATCATGGCGCCGGCGGAGAAGGCACGCCGGTTCACCAGGGCGTAGACCGGGACAGCGGCCTCGGACACCGTGTTCACGATGCGCTGGGCCGCATCCACCCGTCCGCCGGGCGTCTCGATGTCCAGCACGACGGCAGCCGCCCCCATGGCCTCGGCCTCGGCCAGGCTCCGCTCGATGAAGGGGGCCAGCCCCAGCTCGATGGTTCCGGTGACGGGAACGCGGTACACACGGGCGTCCCGCTCGGCCCGGGCGGCCTGCTCCGGGGCACACGCCAGGACCAGCAGGCCCAGGACGGCGCCCACGGTGGCCCGGCTCATCGGTGGCCTCCGTCGGCGGGCCGCAGGTTCAGCAACTGGCCGGCGTAGTACGCCCGCTGGATGGCTCTCACGTAATCCTCCTCGTCCAGTGCCTGGCGGGCGCCATGGACCATGCGCTCGCTCCGAAGGAACGTCTCGGCGTCCAGGTCGTCGGCGCCGCGGCGCCGCTCCAGCTCTTCGGACACGACGAGCGTCATGCGCCGGGCCACGACCCGGGGCGTCGTGTCCACGAGCCGGCTGGACGCGCTCAGGGTGAGCCAGACCGCCGTGCCGTGGTCGTCCCGGGCCTCGGCCACGTCCGCCCGGGCCAGCAGGCGCGCCGCATCGTTCAGCGCCGCCTCGACCTGCGGCAGGCTCAAGTGACGCAGCATCCCGCCCGCCAGCCCGATCCAGCCGCGCAGCTCGTCCTGGATCGAGTCCAGCGCCGGCTCCGTCACCAGGCCGGCCAGGTGGGGCGTGGCCAGGGCGATGGCGGAGGCGCGCCGGCGGGATGCCCGGGCCAGGTCGTTCTCGGCAGCGGCCTCCGTCCAGAGCTCGTCGGCACGGACCAGGATCAGGTTGGTTTCTGCCCCGCTCGCCCCCGCTTCGCCAATGATGTCCGGCAGCGCAGGCAGGTCCGCGGCGGACCGGAGCACGGCCGCGGCCTCCTCGGCCAGGACGAATCCGTCGGGCTCGGTGACCACGTCCTCGCAGGCGGCCGCGAAGGCGAGCATCACCGCGAGGGGGATCGCGATGCCACGTCGTTCGGAAAGGACCATGTTCTGCCCGGAATCACGCGAAAATGGGTACCACAAGCTACCCCGAGAGCCCCGTGTGATCAAGCCGGACCGTTACTTGACCGGTACCCGGCCCGCGCCTACGTTCCCCTCGCCGATGACCCGATGCACGCGAAGGGCGCCTGGCCCACGCGGGAGGCGGAGCGCGTGGAACGCTCGAATTACGACGACAAGCTCGGGCTAATCCTCCGCACCGCCGCGCGCGTCTTCGCGAAGAAGGGCTACCACCGGGCCAGCATCCGGGACATCAGTCGGGCCACCGGGGTCAGCCTCTCCGGCCTGTACTACTACTTCGACAGCAAGGAAGAGCTGCTCTTCCTCGTCCAGGACCACTGCTTCCGCATGGTGCTGGACAACCTGGATGAGATGCTGATCGGGGTGAGGGACGCGCTCCGGCGCCTCCGTCTGCTGGTGGAGAACCACCTGCGGTTCTTCGTGGGCAACATGGAGGAGACGAAGGTCCTGTCCCACGAGCCGGACGCGCTGACGGGCGAGTTCCGCGAGAAGGTGAACGACCTGAAGCGGCGCTACACGGACATCACCGGGGAGATCATCGAGGAGATCCGCCCCGAAGACAGCAACCTGGACGACAGGGTGGCGACCTTCGCGCTGTTCGGCATGATGAACTGGATCCACACCTGGTACCGGCCCGACCGCGACGTGCCGGTGGAGAAGCTGGCGGAGGACATGACCCGCCTCTTCCTGCACGGCTGCCTTGGCGCCGGGAGCACCGGGGACCCGGAGTCCCCCCGGACTGGACACGGGCCGTTCCAGCCCGTCCATCTGGCGTAGCTGACCGATCTCCCCCACGTCACACGAGGACGCATGGCGAACGACGAGAACGCCTTTGTCCAGCTTGCGATGGGCCACGCCACGGCTCGCCCGTTCGTGGGCGATCCCCCGGCGACGCCGCGTACAGCGGAGATCACCCAACGAGGGAGACAGTCGTGAGTCATGACGGGATCGAAGTCCAGCGCGACCGTCATATCGGTTGGATCCGCATCGACCGGCCGGAGCGGCTCAACGCGTTCGCCGGCACCATGCGCGCGCAGCTCCTGGACGGGCTGGGCCGGCTGGAGACCGATGACCAGGTCGGATGCATCATCGTCACCGGCGTGGGCCGGGCCTTCTCCACCGGCGGCGACATGGGCGCCCTGGCCGAGCTGGCCGAGTCGGGTGACCGGGAGGCCTTCCGGGAGCTCGTGGAGATCGGAGCCCGGATCGTGAAGGCCATCGACACCATGGACACGCCGGTCGTCGCCGCGGTGAACGGCCCGGCCGCCGCAGCGGGAGCCTGCCTTGCCCTGGCGTGCGATCTGCGCGTGGCCGCCGACACCGCCTCCATCGGCTTCGCCTTCGCGCGGGTCGGACTCCACCCCGACTGGGGTGGCAGCTACTTCCTGCCACGGCTCGTGGGCCCCGCACTGGCCGCGGAGCTTCTCCTGACCGGCGGCATGATCTCGGCCAAGCGGGCAGAGCGGCTGGGCATCTTCAACAACGTGGTGGACGCCGACGCCCTCGAAGACGCGGCGCGTACCCTGGCGGGCCAGATCGCGGCCCGGCCCCGGGGCGTGGTCACGGCCGCCCGCAGCGTCCTCCGGCACAGCCTGGACATGACCCTCGACGAGGTCCTGGAAGCCGAGACCGAGGCCCAGCTCGACGCGTTCGGGACGCCGGACTTCAAGGAAGGCATCCAGGCGTTCCTGGACAAACGCAGCCCACGCTTCCGGTGACGACGCAGCGGACCGCGGGCCCTGCGCCGCGTCCCGACACGCGATATCTTGGACCCCGGCGAGGCCGCCCGCACGGCAGGCGTGCCCGTCCGCGAACGACCCCGAGCACGAGACCGATGAGCCCGACCAACCCGTTCGGTGACGACGACGGCGGCAAGGTGAACCCCTTCGGCGACGAAGCGCCCAAGGGCGACCCCCTCCCCACCATCGAGGAGGCGGCGCGCCGCGTGCGTATGCTCCGCAACCGCATGGGCGCCGACGGCCTCACGCCCTCGGCCTCCCGGGAGCTCGTGGAGCACCTGGCCAGGGCCCTCGACGCCACGGCCCGCGCCCTGCGCGACCGCTGATCCCCAGCCCCCTTCACCCCGGCCCCGAACACGCATGAGCGTACGCAGCATGCGGATCCTCACGGCGGTGTTCTACGCCGCCTTCGTCCTGGCCGTGACCTGGCCGGGCATGATCCCGTTCAACCGGATCCGGCCCCTGGTCCTGGGCCTGCCCTTCTCCTTCGCCTGGGTCGTCTTCTGGGTGGCGGGCTCCCTCGTGGTGCTCCTCGCCCTGGACCGGGTGGAGAAGACCGAGCGGGAGGATTGAGCCGTGGAACGCTGGCAGATCATCGCCGTCATCGTCCTGGCCTACCTCGCTCTCACCCTCCTCATCGGGCTCGTGGCGGGCCGCCGCGCCTCCCGCAGCGTGGCCGGCTACGTGGCGGCCGATCGCACGTTCGGGCTCCTGGCCATGTACTTCATCACCGGCGCCGCCTTCTTCAGCGCCTTCGCCTTCCTGGGCGGGCCGGGCTGGGCCTACTCCAGGGGCGCCGCATCGTTCTACATCATGAGCTACGGCGTTCTGGGCATCGCGCCCCTCTACTTCATGGGGCCCAAGGTGGGCCGCATCGGAAGGCGCTTCGGCTACGTGACCCAGGCCCAGCTCGTCACGGGACGCTTCCCCAACCGCTCCATCTCGCTGCTCCTCGCCCTGGCCTCCGTCGCCGCCTTCGTCCCCTACATCATGCTCCAGATGAGCGGCGCAGGCATCGTGTTCAGCGCCGTGACGGAAGGCCACGTGCCGTTCTGGCTCGGCGCCGCGCTGGCCTACGGCGTCGTCGTCGTCTACGTCCTGGTGAGCGGCGTCAGCGCCGTGGGCTGGACCAACATCTTCCAGGGCATCTTCATGCTGGTCATCGCATGGATCCTCGGGCTCTACATCCCGGCCAAGCTCTACGGCGGCATCGCCGAGATGTTCGAACAGATCGCAAGCGTCCGCCCCGAGCTGCTCACCGTACCCGGGCTCGGCGCCGACGGCGAGCCGTGGAGCTGGGGCGCCTACAGCACGGCCATCCTCTCCTCGGCCATCGGCGTCCTGATGTGGCCGCACCTGTTCATGAAGTCCTTCGCGGCGAAGAGCGATGACACGCTCCGCCGCACCGTCATCCTCTTCCCCACCTTCCAGCTCTTCCTGATCCCCATCTTCATCATCGGCTTCTCGGGCGTCCTCTTCCCGGACATCCCGCCCAACGCCGACTTCATCATGCCCCACATGATCCTGAACACGGGGCTCCCGGCGGTCGTGGTGGGGATCTTCTGCGCCGGCGCCCTCTCCGCCTCCATGTCCACCGGCGACACGCTGCTCCACGGCGCCGCCTCCATCGCCGTCGAGGACGGGCTCCGGCCGTTCGTGCGCATCGACGAGCGGACCCAGACACTCCTCATGCGCGCCCTGGTCCTGGGCATCGGCGGGCTGGCCTACTGGCTGGCCATCGTCCAGGAGCGGTCCCTGGTCTGGCTACTCCTCACCGCCTACGGCATCATCGACCAGTTCGCGCCGCCCGTCTACGCGGCCCTCTACTGGAAGCGCGCCACCTCCCAGGGCGCCCTCTCCGGCCTCCTGGCCGGGATCGCCACCAGCGTATTCTTCCTCGTCAACGCCGGGCTCCGGCCCTTCGAGATCCACGAGGGCATCCTCGGCCTCGTCGTCAACGTCTTCGTGCTCGTGACGGTCAGCTTGCTCACGAAGCCCCAGGACCCGGAGCACGTGGCGGACTTCGTGGAGGCCCCGGCGCACATCCCGGACCCCGTGGAGGCGGCGGCCGCGGACTAGCCGGCTCCCCCGGCCGGCTGCGGGTCAGGGCGTGCTTCCCGGGTTGTCACGCGAAGCCGCGAAGGGTCGCGAAGCCGCGAAGCACCGCAAGATGAACAGGGAGGACTCCGAGGACGGGGAGGCGAGCCCGTCGACCGTCGTCGGCCCGGGACGACCGGCACCCCGTATTCCGGGCTGCGGGGCCGGGCTCCCGGCGCTACGCCGGCATCCCGCGTACGCACATCCCCGCTTTCGCTGTTCCTCCCCGTCCTCTCCGTCCTTCCTGTTCCGTTCCGAACCCGGCTCGCCTCCCTGCCCGCGGCAGCCCCGGACACACGAAGCCCCCGGGAACCATGATCGGCTCCCGGGGGCCCGGAGTACGCGACGTCGTGCAGCGCCTACTCGCCAGGGATCACCGACACGACCTTCCGGCTCCGGCCCTTCCGGTCGAAGGAGACGTGGCCGTCCACCAGCGCGAAGAGCGTGTCGTCCTTCCCGCGGCCCACGTTCCGGCCCGGATGGAACTTCGTCCCGCGCTGCCGAACGATGATGTTGCCCGCCAGCACGGCCTCGCCGCCGTACTTCTTCACGCCGAGGTACTGGGCGTTCGAATCGCGACCGTTCCTGCTGGACCCTACGCCTTTCTTGTGTGCCATTGCCGCCCCCTACGCCTTGATCTCGTCGATCCGCACCTCGGTGAACTTCTGCCGGTGGCCCTGCTTCCGACGATAGTCCTTGCGGCGCTTCCACTTGAACACGACGATCTTCTTGCCCTTGCCGTGGCGCAGCACCTCGCCCTTCACCTTCGCCCCCTTCACGGACGGGGTGCCCACCTTCACGCCATCCTCCGCTCCCACCAGGAGCACGTCGTCGAAGGTCACCTTCTTCCCCTCGTCCACGTCGAGCGACGGGATCTGGATCGTCCTGCCCGGCTCGGCGCGGAATTGCTTCCCGCCCGTGCGAATAATCGCGTACATGAGGTCGTTGGTCCGAAGTCGTTTGTGTCCGTCGAAAGACAGCACAGTTTGACGGAAGCACGCCGGGATGTCAAGGAGGAGCGGCCGTTCGGCCGCTCAGGAGGCGCCCTGCGGGCGCAGGAGGCGCTCGCTTCGCTCGCGCAGGAGGAGCCTGCCAATGGAGGCAGTTTCTCGCGGGCACAGCGAGCCTCCTGCCGCCGAAGGCGGCCTCCTGCGAGCGCAGCGAGCCTCCTGCCGCCGAAGGCGGCCTCCTGCGAGCGCAGCGAGCCTCCTGC
>CAYQCY010000002.1:0-89853 GCA_964416095.1 uncultured Gemmatimonadaceae bacterium | reverse complement strand
AGCGCAGCGAGCCTCCTGCCGCCGAAGGCGGCCTCCTGCGAGCGCAGCGAGCCTCACCCCACCGCGTACTTCGCGGTCACGTCCGTCTGCGCCGGCCCCGCCAGCAGCCTGAACTCGTCCTGGCGCATGAGGGGGTCGTCCCGGATCTCCAGGTCGAGGTGGTAGCTCTGGGCCATGCGCTTGAGGAACCGGGGCTCGACCTCCAGGATGTGGAGGGCCACGGCGGGGTGGGTCCGGATGGTGAGGCGCCGGTCGTTGCCGTTGGCGGCGCAGCGTCGGAGCGAGCGCTCGATGCGGCGCACGACGGTGTCCGGGGTGAAGAAGCGGCCGGTCCCGCCGCAGTGGGTGCAGATCTCCGTCAGGGAGTGGAAGAGGCTGGGTCGTACGCGCTGGCGCGTCATCTCCACCAGCCCCAGGTCGGAGACCTGGAAGGCGCGGGTCCGGGCCCGGTCGCGGTTCAGGTACGTGCGCAGCTCCTGGAGGACCCGGTCCTGGTTGGCCTTGCTCTCCATGTCGATGAAGTCGACGACGATGATGCCGCCGATGTCCCGCAGCCGGAGCTGGCGCGCCACCTCCCGCGCGGCGTCCAGGTTGGTCTTCAGGATGGTCTGCTCCGGGTCCTTCTTCCCGGTGTAGCGGCCGGTGTTCACGTCGATGGAGACGAGGGCCTCGGTGGGCTCGATGATGATGTAGCCGCCCGAGGGCAGGTCGACGCGACGCTGGAACGCCTGCCGGATGGCCTCCTCGATGCCGTACTCGTCGAAGATGGGCAGCGTCTTGTCGTAGAGCTCGACCCGCTTCAGGAGGTCGGGGTCGACGGCCTGGAGGTAGTCCCGGATCTCCTCGTGGGAAGCCTTGGAGTCCACGACCAGGCGGTCCACCTTCTCCGTGAAGACGTCCCGGATGATGCCGCTGGTGAGCTTGGCGTCCCGGTGGATCAGGGCGGGCGCCTTGGCGCCGTTGGAGCGCCGCCGGACCTTGTCCCAGGTCTCGAGGAGCCGGTTCAGCTCGTTCTGGAACGCCTCCCGGGTCAGCTCCTCGCCGGCCGTGCGGATGATGACTCCGCCGGCGTCCTCGGGCAGCAGCTCCCGGGCCAGGGCCCGGAGCCGCGCGCGTTCCTCCCGGTCGCCGATCTTGCGGCTGACGCCCACGTGGTCCGAGTCGGGCATGTAGACCAGGAAGCGGCCCGGGAGGGAGACCTGCGTCGTGACCCGGGGGCCCTTGGTGCCGATGGGCTCCTTGGTCACCTGGACGAGGAGCTGCTGACCCTTCTGGACGACATCCTGGATCAGGGGATGCCGCCCGTTGCCCCCGTTCCGATCGTTGCCGTCTTCCTCGTCGTCGTCCTCGTCCCCGGATAGGTCGGAGGCGTGGAGAAAGGCGGCCTTCTCCGATCCGATGTCGACGAAGGCGGCCTGGATGCCGGGCAGGACCGCCTGGACCTGCCCCAGGTAGATGTCACCGACGCTTCGCTGCGCGTCGGCCCGCTCGACCAGGAACTCCACGAGGACATCGTCCTCGAGGATAGCCACGCGCGCTTCCTGCGGCGTGGACGAAATCAGGATTTCTCGCTTCATGCCTTCTCATGATTCGACCCCTTCGAGCAGCTCATCGAAAATCCGACGGGCGATGACCAGACGCTGGATCTCGTTGGTGCCTTCACCGATCTGACCGACCTTCGCGTCCCGCATCATGCGCTCGACGGGGTAGTCCGTCGTGTAGCCGTATCCTCCCATGAGCTGCACGGCGCGCGTCGTGGTCCGCATGGCCACATCGCTGCCGAAGAGCTTTGCCATGGAGGCGGCTTTCCCGTAACTCCTGCCGTTCTGTCTGAGCCAGGCGGCGTGGTAGACGAGGTGTCGGGCGGCCTCGATCTCCGTGGCCATGTCGGCCAGAGAGAACTGGACGCCCTGGAAGTCCCGCACCGGTCGGCCGAACTGTCGGCGCCTGTCCGTGAAGCGCAGGGCCTGCTCGAAGGCGCCCTGGGCCAGGCCCAGGGACAGCGCTCCGATGCCGACCCGACCGGCATCGAGGGTCCTCATGAAGTTCTTGAAGCCCTCGCCTTCCTCGCCGAGCCTGTTTCCTTCTGGAACGAAGACGTCCTCGAGCACCAGCTCCCTGGTGTCCGAGGCACGCCAGCCCATCTTGTCTTCCTTCTTGCCCGCCCGGACACCGTCCATGATGTCCAGCTCGGGCGCATGACCCACGCCGACACGGTCCGCTTCTTCCCGGTCCGTCGTCTCCTTCGTCACGATGAAGCTCGTGATGCCCCGGGTGCCCTTCTCCCGGTCCGTCACCGCCGTCACCACGAAGACTTCGCCCACGCCGGCGTGCGTGATGAAGATCTTGTTTCCGTTCAGCCGGTAGCCGCCGTCCTCCCGGACGGCCACCGTGCGTGTCGCGCCCGCGTCCGAGCCGGCGCCGGCCTCCGTGAGGCCGAACCCACCGAGCACCTGGCCCCGCGCGAGCAGGGGGATATACCGTTCCTTCTGCTGTTGTGTTCCGAACTCGATGATCGGGTACAACCCCAGCGTGGTATGGGCGCTCACGGTGATGGAGTGGCTCGCATCCACCCGCGCCAGCTCCTCCACCGCCACGACGTAGCTGAGGTAGTCCCGGCCCAGCCCGCCCAGGGACTCGGACACGTCGATGCCGAACCAGCCCCGCTCCGCCATGGCCCGGACGTTGTCCCACGGGAAGCGGGCTTCCCGGTCCAGCTCCCGGATGACGGGCGCCACCTCGGTCTCTGCGAAGTCGCGAACCTCCGCCCTGAACCGCTCGTGCTCGTCCGTCAGGTAAGGCTGCATCCTCCCGCTCCGTCGCCGTCAGCGCCGCCCTCAAGATAGACACGCGGCGGGTCCGGCGAAAGCCGGCCAGCGCCCCCCACCACCGCCTCAGTGCCGCACGCGACGCCGGGGCGCCGGCCACCCGGGCAGGATCCGTTCCTCACGGCGCGCGCACCGGTCGCAGCCTGCGCACTCGGGCCGGCTGTCCAGGTCGCCGAAGTAGCGGAGCACGTAGGCCCGGCGGCAGCGGCGCTGGTAGGCGTAGGCCTGCATGGCCCGGAGCTTGTCCAGCTCCACGGCCCGGCGGCGCTCCAGGGCGGCCCAGTCCACGGGCAGCCGGCGGGGCTCCACATCCACCAGCAGCTCCGGGACCTTGCGGGGCGCCGGCGGACGCCACTCCAGGAAGCCGGCGACCGCCAGTCCTTCGAGCCGGGTCTTCCAGCCGTCGCCGTCACCGACCAGACCCTCGAGCCAGCCCGGCGCGAACTCCCGGCCCCTGTAGAGCTCGTCCGGTCCCGCAGCCTGCCAGAGTGCCCGGAGCAGGGCGAGCTCACCGTCGCGGCCCGCCAGCTCCCGGCGGATCCGCTCGGGCGTGGCGATGAGCCGCACCCAGGGGCGGAAGCCGGGCCGGTAGACACCCCGTACCACCCCGGCGCCCTCCAGGACGCGGAGCACGGACTCCAGGCGGTCCTTTCCATCGGCCGCCCGCTCCGCCCTCGCTCGGAGCCTCCCTTCCAGCTCGACGAACCGGCCGGCATCCGCGCCCTCCCGGAGCAGGGCGTAGACCCGCTCGACGGCCTGGCGCCGCGGGATGGACCGGTCGATGAGGAACTCGTGGGTGAAGCGATCGCCGTACGAGAACAGGAGCACGCAGTCCGCCGGGCCGCCGTCCCGCCCGGCCCGTCCCGCCTCCTGGTAGTAGTCCTCCAGGGAAGCCGGCGTGTGATAGTGCACCACCAGCCGCACGTCCGGCTTGTCGATCCCCATGCCGAAGGCGTTCGTGGCCACCACGACCCGGATCCGGCCGCCCATGAAGTCGTCCTGCAGCCGCCGGCGCTCCCCACCCTTCACTCCGGCATGGTAGCCCGCCGCCGGGATGCCCGACCGGATCAGCAGGTCCGCCACCGAGTCCACGGCCCGTCGTGTGGACGCGTAGACGATGGCGACGCCGGACGGGGCACGCATTGCGGTCTCCGCACCCGAGGCGGCTCCGGTACCACCGGCAACCATGGCGACGCGCGCGCTCGAGTTCGAACTCGAGCTCGAACTCGGATTCGGTGCTTCCCGGGACGAGGTGATGCTGTAGCTCCCACCCGTCAGACGGGCGCGATACGGCTCGAGCAATCGCCGCAGCAGCCCGTCCTTCTCGCCGTCGTTCCGGGCGGCCAGCACGTGCCAGCGCAGGTTGGGCCGGTCGAACCCCTTGGCCACGACGAGGGGCTCGCGGAGGCGAAGTTGCCTCGCGATGTCCTCCCTCACGGCCGGCGTCGCCGTGGCGGTGAGGGCGATCGTCGGGCAGCCCAGGCCGTCCCGGACATGCCCCAGACGGAGGTAGCTGGGCCGGAAGTCGTGGCCCCAGGTCGAGATGCAGTGGGCCTCGTCCACCGCCAGGAGCGCCACACGCAGTGCCCGCAGCCGCTCCTGGAACGCCGCGCTCTGAAACCGCTCGGGGGCCACGTACAGGAGGCGTACCCGGCCGGCCGCCACCGCGTCCAGGCGCTCCGTCATCTCCACCGCCCGCAGCGTCGAGTTGATGAAGGCGGCCCGGACTCCCCGGCGCTCCAGCCCATCCACCTGGTCCTTCATCAGGGAGATGAGCGGGCTCACCACCAGCGTGACCCCGTCCAGGATCTGGGACGGGACCTGAAAGCAGAGGCTCTTCCCTCCCCCGGTCGGCATGAGCACGACGACGTCGCGACCGGCGAGCACGGCCTCGATGGCCCGGGCCTGGCCGGCGCGGAACCGGTCGTAGCCCCAGTGGCGGAAGAGGATCTCCCGCGCGGCGGCGGTCGTGGACGGCTGAAGCGTGGACACGCCCCCATCCTCGGCCCGGTCCCCGGGCGGAGGAATGGCCGCGTGGGACAATCGGGGCCGGCAGCGTTGTGAGATTCCGGCTCCGTCAAGCAATGGATGGATGGAACCATGATGATCGACGCGTCCTTCGGCAGCCGACGAACCGGCCATCGCGTGCCCCGAGGTGCTCTTGGTCCGATGGCCGGCGTCACGGCGCAACACAAGAACCTTGATTTTCAGTCTGCCGGAACAGATCGTTCAAATCCCCGGTTGCTCGTACACACCCCGCGCGAGGTTCCGACCCCGTTGGCGACGCTGAGGACATCTCTGTCGGAGTACGTCATGCAACTCCGGAGGTGGAGCCGCAGGCTTCTTCGCATCCGGGGCCGGGCCGGTGTGGACGGCTTCACGCTGGTGGAGCTGCTCATCGTGACCATCATGCTCGGCGCCCTGGCCATGCTGGCGACGCCGGAGGTCCAGGCGGCGCGGCGAATGGCGGAGAACACCCGGGCCATCGGAGACATCAAGGCGCTGGAGAAGGACCTCTACCTGTACGAAGCGGAGGAGGGCCGGTTCCCCGACACCCTCACGGAGATCGGGCGGGACAAGCTGCTGGACCCGTGGGGCAACCCGTACGAGTACCTGCGGATCCACGGCACGGGCGGCAAGGATGGGATCCGTGGCAAGGCCCGCAAGGACCGGTTCCTGGTCCCCATCAACTCCGACTTCGACCTGTACAGCATGGGACCCGACGGCGCGACGGTGGCGCCCCTGACGGCCGCCGCCAGCGCCGACGACATCGTCCGGGCGAACAACGGGGGCTTCATCGGCCCGGCCGTCGAGTTCTGAGACCGGAAGCTCATGGAAGTAGGGTTTCTCCGCACGCGCGTAGCGCGTCGCATCCTCCTTCTCTTCATCCTCTCGGCGCTGCTGCCCGCGGCTGCGCTGAGCGTCGTGTCGTACCGGCAGGTCCGGGCCGAGCTGGTGGAGCAGAGCCGCGACCGGCTCGAGGACCTGGGCAAGTCCGCCGGCATGGCCGTGTACGAGCGGCTGCTCTTCCTCCAGTCCCAGCTCGCGCTGCTGCGGAATGCCGGACAGGGGACCGTCGCCGAGGGCGAGCTGGCCGGCCTCACGGCTGTAAGCCGCTTCGATGCCGGGGGTCGGCGCAGCCTCCTCGGCGGCCCGCTGCGCGCCGTGCCGACGACGCCCGCCGAGCGTTCGCACATGGATGCGAATGCGGCCGTCCTCCGGGTGCGGGAAGCGGGGCCGGACTCCCTCGACGTGCTCCTCGGGGTGGCAACCGTGCCCGGCGACCCGGGGGCCGGGGTCCTCTGGGGTCGCGTCGACCCCACCTTCCTGTGGTCCAGCGCACGGGGCTACGCCGGGCTGTCCACCACGGCCGGGTTCTGCGTCTTCGATCCCGAGCTCCGGCCCTTGCGCTGCGACCTGCCGGACGTGGAGGAGGCCCGGCGCCGGCTCCGGGACGCGCGGGAGAGCCAGCGCGGGGCCATGCGGCTCGAGTGGACGGACGCCCACGGCAACGAGTACCTGGGCGGTGCCTGGGAGGTCTTCCTGCAGGCCGCCTTCCTGTCTCCGTCGTGGGCCGTGGTCATCGCGGAGGATCGTGCCACCGTGCTCGCCTCCCTGGCCAGTTTCCGGACGCCGTTCCTGGCCTTCGTCGTCTTCGGCCTGTCGCTGGTGGCGCTCCTCAGCAACATCCAGGTCCGACGCACGCTGGAGCCGCTGGTCGAGCTGGGCGGGGCGACGCGGCGGATCGCGAAACGGGAGTTCGACGCCCGCGTCCACGTGAAGAGCGGGGACGAGTTCGAGGATCTCGCGGACTCGTTCAACGCCATGGCCAGGAACCTGGGCGCCCAGTTCAGCGCGCTGGAAGCCATCGGCGAGATCGACCGGTCCATCCTGGCCGAGCTGGACCGGGAACGCATCGTGACCACCGTGCTGGAGCGAATCCACGGGGTGCTGCCCAGCGACCACGCCGCCATCGTCCTCCAGGACGGGGACGACCGTGGCCGGTTGTACCGATCGGTGGGCGGGGGGCCGGGCGCCGCCACCTTGGTGGACACCGATACGTTGGCCCGTCTGAGCACGGATGCGGACCACGTCGTCGTGGACATGGCGGGACACGACGAGCTCGCCGCGACGCTGGGCGCCGACGGAGCGGGGCTCGCCCGGGCGCTCGTGGTGCCGCTCTGGCTACGAGGGGAGCCGGCGGGCTACATCATCCTGGGCCACGTCACGCCTGTGGAGTATTCCTCGGACGACCTGAGCCGCATGCGCCAGATCGCCGACCAGGTCTCCGTGGCGCTGGCCAACGCCGACCTCATCGACGAGCTCGAGCACCTGACCTGGGGCGCACTCACCGCCCTGGCCCGGGCCATCGACGCCAAGTCCTCGTGGACGGCCGGGCATTCGGAGCGCGTCACCGCCCTGGCCCAGCGGATCGGGGTCGCCATGGAGCTGAGCGAGAACGAGCTCGAGACCCTGCGCCGCGGCGGGCTCCTCCACGACATCGGCAAGATCGGCATTCCCGGCCATGTCCTGGACAAGCCCGGCAGCCTGACACGGGAAGAGGTCCTCCTCATGCACGCCCACACCCGGGTCGGTGCGCGGATCCTGGAGCCGATCCCGGCGCTGGCCGACATCGTTCCCATCATCCTCCACCACCACGAGCGCTACGACGGCGCCGGCTACCCCGACGGGCTGGCCGGCGAGGACATCCCGCTGCTGGCACGCATCCTGGCCGTCGCCGACGTCTACGACGCCCTCACCTCTCACCGACCCTACCGGGCGGGCCTCCCCCCCGACATGGCCCTCGACGACATCGCGGCTTCGGCGGGCAGCCGGTTCGACCCGGTCGTGACCGAGGTCTTCCTCGACATCGTCCACGCGGAACACCTCGGCTCGTCTCCCCGGCCGGCCCGTGAACCGTAGAACGATCGTGATGCGCGGCGTGGTGGTTCTCGCGCTGCTGGGCATGGGCTGCGGATCGGCGGGGGACCTCGACGGCATCCCCGAACCGGTCCGGGGCGTCTGGGTCACCGACGAGGGAAGGTACCAGGGGCGCGGTTTTCAGTTGGACAAGGATGTCGTCATGTTCGCCATCGGGCGCGGCAAAGTCACGGTCCACCGGCTACAAGCCATCGACACCACGCGCACGGACGACACGACGCTCTTCGAGCTGCGCTACCGCCTGGGGACGGGGCACGTCTACGCCTTCGACTTCTACTACCACGACGGACCGGACCCCGTCATCCGCTTCAAGCACCAGCCGGAGATCGAGTGGCGCAAGACCGACCGCCCTCTGTACTAGAACAGCAGGCGGAAGGCGGAAGGCGACAGGCGCCACTCGCCTTGCGCCTCCCGCCTGCAGCTCAGCGGCGGAAGCGGAGAAGAAGGCCCACGGCCAGGAGGCCGATGGCGGCGCCCACGACCCAGCGGTTCTCCAGGTACATGCCCAGAAGGGCGAGGCCCGCGCCTACGGTGAACAGGACGATCTTGCCTTCGAGGTGGGGGTCGGGCCCCTCGCGCCGGGACCGGCGGGGAAGGAACACTAGCCCTTCTTCCTGTCCAGGAAGCGCCGGACGCCCTCCCGGGTGTCCTCGCTCATGCGGGCCAGCACGTTCACCTCGGCTCCGCGCCCGACGGCGTCCTCGAAGGAGAGGCCGTCCATGCCGTAGAGCAGCCGCTTGATGAGGCGCACGGCGGAGGGGGACAGCGCGGCGAAGTCCGCGGCGTACGCCGCGACGCCTTCCGCGAAGTCGTCGTGGGGGAAGATGCGGTTCACGAGCCCCAGTCGGTGGGCCCGCTCCGCGCCGATCCGCTCACCCCGCGTCACGAGCTCGAACGCTGCTTTCTCCCCGACCGACCTCCGGAGCAGCGCCATGACCATGGCGGGCACGAAGCCCAGGTGCACCTCGGGGTAGCCGAAGACGGCGTCGTCCCGCGCCAGGACCAGGTCGCACGCCGTGGCCAGGCCCGCGCCGCCCGCGATGGCGTGGCCGTGCACCGCGGCCACGATGGGCAGCGGGTGGCGACGCATGGCGACGAGGAGGTCGCCCAGCGCCGATGCGTCCTGCAGGTTCTCCAGGACGCCGGCCCCTTTCGCGACCTTCTCCAGCTCCGCCAGGTCGGCGCCGGCACAGAAGTCCGGGCCCGCACCCCGGAGCAGCACGACGCGGGCATCATCGTCCTTCATCGCCTGCGCCAGCCCGTCGGCCAGCTCACCCACGGTCCGCCCGTCCAGCGCGT
Organism: uncultured Gemmatimonadaceae bacterium; assembly: GCA_964416095.1. GTDB lineage: Bacteria > Gemmatimonadota > Gemmatimonadetes > Longimicrobiales > RSA9 > CAYQCY01. The sequence continues at coordinate 80,785 of CAYQCY010000002.1, read as the reverse complement.
TCCGCTTGTCCGGGCGGTTCAGCGTGAGGGTCACCACACCGCCGTCCGTGTCGTAGAGGATTCTTTCGTAGGACATGATTGGCAAGGGCTCGTTCGAGGTCGAGGTCGTGTGCGCCGGAATCGTCCCCCGTCCGGGCGTGTGCGCGGCGGGGGTCGACGTCCGGTCCTATTCCGCCGTGCCTGCGTCCAGACGCGCGGCCAGCCCGTCGGGAACGTCCACCTCCATGCGCAGCATCGCTGTGCTGAACGTCTTGCCCTGGGCGTCGGTCATCAAGGAGACCGTCCCACCGCCGCCCAACGCATGATGAAGCAGGAAGTTCAAGGCGTGCAGGTTCGGCAGCTCGAACCGCTCCACCTCGCCGTGCACCAGCTCTCCGAAATGCGACTTGACGCGCTCCGGCGTGACCTGGTCCGCCAGGACCTCATAGTACGAGGGGTCCAGGGCGATGACGCCCACGTTCACGGTATCGCCCTTGTCGCCGGACCGGGCATGGGCGAGGCGGAGAAGCTGGATTCTAGGCATATCTGGATCGGTGATCGGTGATCGGTGATCGGTGACGTTCGCGGCGGAAGCCGGGTTCGCGCGGTCGGTGACCGCCGACCGCGGACCGCCGACCGCGGACGCTCCCGGCGCCACCAGAATCACCAGGCCCTCGCCGCATCAAACTCGCCGTATCAGCCTTCCGCCTTCCGCCTTCCGCCTTCCGCCTCCCGCCTGCAGTTCAAGCCGGAGTGACGGTGACGGTCAGGTGGTCCTCGACGGCGCGCCGGTCGATGAGGGCGGGCCAGAACGCCATGATCTCCTGGACCCGGGGCCGGCCGCCGGCGAAGCCCGTGACGGAGGGCGGGCCGCTCAGGATCAGCGGCGCGATCTCCCGGGAGAACCGTTCCACGGGCGCCCGCTCCCGGGCCCGGACCGCGACCCTGAGCTGCACCTCGGGCAGGTCGTCGGGCGGTGGCCCCGCCAGGTGCCCGTGGGCGGCGTTCCAGCCCACGAACTCGGTGCGGATCTCGTCGAAGGCGAGGCCGAGCCGGTCCAGACGCTCCCGGAGCTGGCGGTCGGCGGCCCGGGCCTTCTTCACGGCGTCGGGCCAGACGTAGACCAGGGTGCCCACGGCCTTCCAGCCGTCGTGGTACGCGATGGAGACCTTGAGCCGGTCCGTGGCCGGCCTGCCCTTCACGCCGTGGACCCGGACCCGGTCCGGCCCGGCCTCCTGGAGGCGGATGGTCGTGAAGTCGGCCACGGCGTCAGGCGTGATGTACTCCGCGGGGTCGCCCATCTCGTAGAGGAGCTGTTCCTTCACGATGGCGGGCGTGATGCGGCCGCCGGTCTCCTCGTGCTTCGTCACCACGAAGCTGCCATCCGGGTGCGCTTCGATGATCGGGTAGCCGATGCCGGCCATGTCCGGCAAGCTCTCCCAGTCGATGAGGCAGTTGCCCCCGGACGCCTGGGCGCCGCACTCGTTGATGTGCCCGGCCACGACGCCGGCCGCGATACGGTCGTGGTCCTCCGGCGCCCAGCCGAAGGTGTGCATCATGGGTGCGTACGTCAGCGCCGTGTCTGTGGACCGCCCGGTCACCACCACGGTAGCGCCCTCCGCCAGCGCCTCGACGATGGGCGCGGCGCCGATGTACGCGTTGGCCGAGGCGACCCGGTCCAGCACCGGCGCCAGGGGCTCGCCCGTCTCCATGTGCCGCAGCTCGTGGCCCTCGTCGATGAGGTCCGGGAGCCGGTCCAGGACATCGTCGCCCATGACGACGCCGATCCTCGCCTTCCCTCCCTGCCCCACCTCCCGGGCCGCCTCCAGGAGCGCATCCCGGCACGCCGGCAGGTTCACGCCACCGGCGTTGGAGACGACGCGGATCCCATGCTTCACCACATCGGGCAGGATGTCCGCCAGCATGGGCACGAAGTCCCGGGCATAGCCCTGGGACGGATCCCGGGACTTCTGCTTCTGCAGGATCGACATGGTGACCTCGGCCAGGTAGTCCAGCATGAGGTAGTCGATGGGACCACCCCGGACCTGAACCGCCGGGGCGTCGAGCCGATCGCCCCAGAAGCCCTGGCCGGAAGCGATGCGAATCGGTCGCGCCTGGTCGGTCATGTCGGTACCCGAGACGTCATCCTACCCGTCCAACATCCGAGTTCGATGTCGAATTCGAATTCGAATTCGCCTTGATGCGCGGCGCGATCACCTTCCCGGCGCGGTCGGGTCGCCGACGGGCACGGGCGCACGGGCCAGCAGCGCCCAGCCGGCCAGGCCGGCGATGAGGGACGCCGCCAGCACGCCCACCTTCGCCAGCTCCAGGTTCAGCGATCCGGCGAACGCCAGGTCGGCGATGAAGAGGGACATGGTGAACCCGATCCCGGCCAGGAGCCCGGCGCCGGTGATGTGGCGCGGGGTCATGCCCCGAGGCAAGGCAGCCCAACCCATGCGCACGGCGAACCATGAGAAAGCGCCGATGCCGATGGGCTTGCCGACGAGCAGCCCCAGCGCGACGCCGAGCACGATCGGCGAGGCGGCCTGGCCCAGGACGTCACCGCCGAAGGTCACGCCGGCATTGGCCAGGGCGAAGAGCGGCATGATCCCGTAGGCCACCCAGGGGACCAGCGCATACTCGATCTTCAGGAGCGGCGACTGCACGCCCTCGGCCGCCTCCTCGAGGCCTTCCAGCGCCAGCTCCTGCGCCTCGCTGAGCCGGGCCGGGTCGGCGGGTCGAAGGCCGGCCTTCTCGAACTCGCCCAGATACTGGCCGGCGCGGTGGATGAAGCTGTCCACGTCGATCCGGGTGCGGGCCGGGATGACGGCGGCCAGCAGCACGCCGGCGATGGTGGCGTGAACGCCGGACTTGAGGAAGAAAACCCACATGGCGACACCGAGCCATACGTAAACGGAGGGCCGGCGGATGCCTCCCCGGTTCGCGCCGATGAGGACGATCAGGATCGCCAGGGCCCATCCGAGGCTGGCCCAGTCGATGCCCGCGGAGTAGAAGATGGCGATGACCAGGACGGCGCCCAGGTCGTCCACGATGGCCAGCGCGGCCAGGAAGACCTTGAGCGCCGAAGGCACCCGGTCGCCCAGGAGGGCCAGCACGCCCAGGGCGAAGGCGATGTCCGTGGCCATGGGGATGCCCCAGCCCCGCAGCTCGGCAGTGCCGACGTTGAGCGCCGCGTAGATCGCCGCGGGCACCACCATCCCGCCCAGGGCCGCGGCGATGGGCAGTGCGGACTGGCGCAGCGAGGCCAGCTCGCCGACCAGGACCTCCCGCTTGATCTCGAGGCCCACGAGGAAGAAGAAGACGACCATGAGGCCGTCGTTGATCCAGTGGTGCAGCGACTTGGCCAGCCGCAGCGAGCCACCACCCACCACCACCTCGGTCTCCCACAAGTGGAAGTAGCTGTCGCGCCACGGCGAGTTGGCCCAGACCAGGGCGACCACCGCGCACGCCAGGAGGATGATGCCCGAGGAGGATTCGGCCTCGAAGAACTCCTGGAACGGCGCCACGAGGCGCCGCACCATCGTATGCTGTTGTCTGGGCGGCCGGGGCGGCCGGATCGATCCCCCACTCACCGGCCCGCCCGGATCTCGAGCCCGAAGGGCCCCAGGTGGGCCTCGGGGTTGTGGAGCCCGGCGCGCAGCGCGAAGGCGATGGTCTCGCGCATGTCCTCGGGCGCCACGACGGCGTCCACGAAGCCCCGGGCGGCGGCGTAGCGGGCGTCGAGCTGGTGCTCGTAGTCCTGGCGCACGGCCTCGATCTTGGCGGCCAGCTCCTCGGACGGCTCCCGGCCCTGCGCCTTCAGCTCCTCGAGCTGCGGCCCGAACAGGGCCACCACCGCGCTCTCCCCCTCCATGACCCCCATCCTCCCCGTCGGCAGTGTGAAGATGAAGTCCGGGTCGAACCCCTGCCCGGCCATGGCGTAGTAACCCGCGCCCGACGCATGGTTCAACGTCAGCACGACGATGGGCACGCTGGCGGCGGACATGGCCTCCACGAACCGGGCGCCGGCCCGGATGATGCCCGAGTGCTCCGCCTCGACGCCCACCATGAACCCGCTCACGTCCTGCACGAACACGATGGGCGTCCGGCGCCGGTCCATCGTCTCGATGAAGTAGGCGGCCTTCTCCGCGCTGTCCGAGTAGATGATGCCGCCGAACTTGGGCGCGCCGCCGTGGGGATCCTTCAGCATGCCCCGCGCGTTGGTCAGCACCCCCACCGCGATCCCTTCGATGCGTGCCGTGCCGCAGAGCAGCTCCGGCGCATGGTCGGCCTGGAACTCGTCGAACCGACCCCCATCCAGGAGCGCATCCAGCACCGTCCGCATCTCGTAGAGCTGGCGGTGGTCGTCGGGCACGATCTCGTACAGCTCCTCCGGGTCCCGCTCCGGCGGCGCCGGCTCGGCCAGCGCCGCAGTGGGCGGCGTGTACGGCAGCTCCTCGATGAGCTCCCGGATCTTGTCCACGCAGGCCCGGTCATCGGGAACCCGGTAGTGGGCCACGCCGCTCAGGGCGTTGTGCGCCCACGCGCCGCCCAGCTCCTCCGCGTCCACGGTGGCGCCCGTGGCACCCTTGACCAGGTTCGGCCCGCCCAGCCCCATGAAGCTCGTACCCTCGACCATGAGCATCACGTCCGACAGGGCGGGCAGGTAGGCACCGCCCGCGATGCAGGGACCCATGACCGCGGCGATCTGCGGCACATGCAGGTAGCGCCGCATGATGGAGTTGTAGTAGAAGATCCGGGCCGCGCCGTACTGGCCCGGGAAGACGCCGCCCTGGTACGGCAGGTTCACCCCGGCGGAGTCCACCAGGTAGATGATGGGGACCCGGCAGCGCATGGCGATCTCCTGGGCCCGCAGCATCTTCGTGATCGTCTCCGGCCACCAGGACCCCGCCTTCACCGTGGCATCGTTCGCCACCACGACGACGGGACGGCCGTGCACCTCGCCGAGGCCCGTCACCACGCCGGCGGACGGCGCCTGCCCGTCGTACCGGTCGTGGGCCACCAACAGCCCCACCTCGTAGAACCGGGTGTTCGGGTCCAACAGGAGCGCGATGCGTTCCCGCGCCGTGAGCTTGCCCTGGTCGTGCTGACGCTGGATCTTCGCCGGTCCGCCGCCCTCCCGGAGCTTCGTCTCCAGCGCGTGCAGCTCCTCCGTCAGACGACGGAGCCGTTCCCCGGTCCCCGCGCCCGGCTTCTCCCCGGCGGCGGCATGCGCGGCCTCGTCGGGGTCCGCCGTGTCCGCCTCGGGGGCGACGGGATCCGGCTCGCCCGGCCTAGGCGTCCCGGCCATGCTCGTCGAACCAGTCGCGGATGTACCGGACAGGCTCCGAGGTCGGAGTGCCGGGTCCGAAGAGCCGGCCCACGCCCTGGGCCTGGAGCGCTTCGATGTCCTCTTCAGGAATGATGCCGCCGCCCGTCAGGAGGACGTGGTCCGCGCCCTGCTCCCTGAGCAGCTCCAACACCCGGGGGAAGAGGGTCATGTGGGCGCCCGACAGAATGGAAAGAGCCACCACGTCCACGTCTTCCTGGACGGCGGCGCTGGCGATCATCTCCGGGGTCTGGTGCAGCCCCGTGTAGATCACCTCGAAGCCGGCGTCCCGCAGGGCGCTGGCCACCACTTTCGCGCCCCGGTCGTGTCCGTCCAGGCCGGGCTTCGCCACGAGCACCCGGATCTTACGTTCGCTCATCACACGGTCCGCACATCGATGCTTGGAGCGCGGCTAAGCCGCCGCGTCGGGTCCGCAAAAGGTAGGGATGACCTGTTTTGGCGGCAAGCGCCCGCTTGCCGCGGGCAGGGGCAGGCCTAAGGGGTTTCCGGGCGAGGCCACCATCCGGGCGTCAGGCCACCAGCTCGAGGAAGCGGTCCAGCTCGGCCTCGGACGTGACCACGTTGGGTGAGATCCGCATCGTATTCGTCGGCTCGCCGAACGCGCGGAAGACGACGCCGTGGTCCGCGTACAGCCGCTCGAACACCTCGCCGGCGGAGCGGCGCAGCGGCTCCACGGCCACCAGGGAGGCGCCCCTTTCCCAACGCGCCGGCGAGCGCCATGCCAGGCGCGGCGATGCCTCGACCGCCTCCCGCAGACGGCGCCAGTGGGCCTGCAGCCGATCGGCCTTGCCGCCGGCCTCCAGTCGCATCTGGAAGTCCAGGGCGTCGCCCAGGGTCAGGACCTCGGGCAGGTTGCGGGTGCCGTAGTCCTCGTAGACGCGCGCGGTGCCCCGCCAGCGCCTTTGGCCCCAGGTCACCCACATGGGCGACAGCCGCCGCCGCGCCGATGCCCGGACGTAGAGGAGGCCCAGGCCCTTCGGCGCCTGGAGCCACTTGTGGGGGCTCGTGGCGTAGAAGTCCACGTCCATGCTTGCCACGTCCACCGGGATCATGCCGACGGCCTGGGCGCCGTCCACGGCAACGTAGCGCACGCCCCGGGCCCGGGCCGCCGCGGCGAGGCGCCGGACGGGGTACCGGACGCCCACGATGTTGTCGACATGCGGGAAGACCAGGACCCGCGTGCGGTCGGTGATGCGGCCCGTGTAGATCTCCACGATGTCGTCCGGTGTCAGCCCGGGCACGTCCGCGATGGGAAACTCGAACCGGCGCACGACGTAGCCCCTGCGCGGGCCGTGGTGCTGCCAGCAGATGCTGGCGCCCGGGTGGTTCAGGGAGCTGAACAGCACCTCGTCACCGGGGTCCAGCTCCAGCCCCTGGGCGAGGGTATTGAAGGCCTCGGTGGTGTTGTGGGTGAAGGCCAGCTCCTCGGCCATGCAGCCCAGGTACGCCGCCGCCTTGCGCCGGACCTCGGCGAGGGGCTCCTCCCATGCCGGCCCCCACATGTAGAGCCACGGGTTCGTCTCGCACACGGACAGGTACCGCTCCCGGGCCTCGTGCACGGCCCGGGGGATCGTGCCGATGGAGCCGTGGTTCAGGTAGAGCACGTCGTCCGCGAGCAGGTACGCGTCCCGGATCCCGGGGAACCCCTCCTGGCGCACGCGGCGCTCCAACACCGCCAGCTCGCGGCCGAAGGCCTGTCGCGCAGGGACCAGGGCGGCCAGGGCCGCGGCGGATTTCAGGAACCCACGACGATCGGGCATCTCGGCTCCTCCGTTGTCCGGGCGCAGGACGGTCCCGCGTGGCCCCGCCGGACCCGGGCGGCCGGGCCACACGGCCGTCCCCGGCATCTTGGCACGAAACGCCGGCACCGCGCCAGTACCGGCGCGGATCCTGGCCGCCCTCGACGGCAGCCATTACTCTGGATGCCGGAGACCCGCACCCCGGCGCACCGATGCCGTACTCCCTCGATCCCGACGACATCCAGGCGATCCGCCAGGCCTACGGTGATGCCGTCTCCCGCCCCCGGCCGGGACGCGGCGGGGGCGGCTGTCTGGTGGCGATCACTGCCGTGGCCCTGTTCCTCGGCCTCCCCGCGGTCCTGGACTGGCTCGGGGTGACCCTGCCGCAAAGCATCGGCGTGGCGCTGGAAGCGATCCTCCTGGCGGCGGCGCTGGCGGGAGCCGCCGTGGCGGTCCTGGGCGGCGGGCAGGCGGCGGCCGCCACCCGGGACCGGGCCGAGGCGGCGCTGGCCGCTCTCTCCCGGCCGTTTGGCGCCCTCGACCGCGAGGAACGGCGGCGCGCCGTCGTGGAGCTGCTGGCCAACGCGTACGTGCGCTCGGACGCCACCGTCGTCGCCGCGTTCGATCTGCACACGGCCCGGCGCCGCGTCGGCGACAGCCTGCCCTACGTCCTCGCCGCCGAAGAGGCGCTGCTCCGCAAGCCGGGGATACGACCGGTGTTCACGGCGGAGGAGGACGACGAAGGCTGACGACGGTCCCGGAGCGCCCGGCGCGGCCGGCCCTGCCCGCCCCGACCCGAGCCCTGCGCTCAGTACGGCTCCGCCAGCACGATCAACCGCTCCGAGTCCCGCCGGAACGGCGACCCGTCCCAATCGCCGTGCCAGGCAACGGGCCGCAGCCCGGCCGCGTCCAGGAGACGGGCGATCTCCGTCGCCGTCCGCAGGCGCAGGGCGTGCCGCTTCACGCCCTCCTCGGTTCCGCGGCGCCACTTCAGGACTTCCCGGCTGATGCCGGTCACGGGGTCGAACCTGCGCCGCACCCGGACCTCGGTCCCGTCGGGCAGTTCCCAGGCGTCGCGCTCGGCGTAGCCGGCCACCACGTCGTCCCGGTGCATCGACTCGAGCAGGAACCGCCCGGCCGGCCGGAGCACGCGGCGGACCTCGGCCAGCGCCCGGATGTCCTCGGCATCGTCCAGGAAGAGGCCCAGGCTCGTGAAGACGTTGACCACGCCGTCGAAGGCATCGTCGGTGAAGGGGAGGAAGCGCAGCTCCGCGGCCGTGTAGCAGGCAGGCCATCGCGGGGCGGCAGGTCCCGGTGCCTCTACGTCACCGGCGCTCCCCGCCCGGCCGGCCTGCCAGGCCCGCCGCACGAAGCCCGGCGAGAGGTCGGCCCCCACCACGTCGTGCCCCGCCTCCGCCAGCAGGTTGGCGTGGCGTCCCCAGCCGCAGGGTACGTCGAGGATCGTGGCCGGATGGGGCAGACCCAGGAGCTCGAGGATGGCGCCGGCCTCCCGGCGGCTCGCAGCTTCCTGGAACAGGGGCTCGTGGAGGCGGAAGTAGACGTCGTCGAAGTGGTGGCGCCACCACATGGCTCAGTCGGCGTCGCCTTCCTCGGCACGGGCCTCGACGACCAGGGCGAGGCGGGTGATGCGGCGCCCGGCCACGGCGATGACCCGGAGCTGGCCGCCCTCGAAGGCGACCTCGTCGCCGCGTCGGGCAAGGCGACCCAACCGTCCCATGACGTAGCCCGCCACGGTGGTGTAGTCCTCCTCGGGCAAGTCCAGCTCGAACCGGTCGTTCAGCTCCGAGACCGGAGCGGACCCGGCTACCAGCGCGGCACCGGTCCCCGTCTCCATGATCTCGTCGAGCTCGTCCTCGTGCTCGTCCCGGATCTCGCCGACGATCTCCTCGACCAGGTCTTCCAGCGTCACCAGGCCGGCGGTGCCGCCGAACTCGTCCACCACGATGGCCAGGTGAACCCGGTCCCGCTGCATGTTCCGGAGCAGCTCCTCGACGCTCTTGGTGTCGGGCACGTACGTCGCAGGCCGGACCAGCGATTCCAGGTCGGCGCCTCCCTCCCTGCGGGCACGCCACACGTCCCGGGCCAGCACGATGCCGACGACGCGGTCCAGCGTATCCTCGTACACGGGCAGACGCGAATGGCCCGCGTCCAGGATCGTCCGGGCCGCCTCGTCCAGGGTCGCGCTCACCGGTACGGCCACGACCTCCGTGCGGGGCGTCATGACCTCGCCGGCCATGGTCTCGGACAGGTCGAAGACGCCCCGGATCATGTCCACCGGCTCCTTCCCCAGAAGCCCCGACTCGTAGCTCTGGTGCACCAGCATCTCGATCTCCTCGGGCCGGTGCACCCGCTCCGCCTCGTGGGGCGCACGCAGCCCCATGACGCGCAGGAGCAGATTCGCCAGGCCGTTCAGCGTGTAGATGAACGGCGACAGGATGCGGGTGAAGCCGATGAGGGGGCCCGCCGTCCAGATGCTCACCGTCTCCGGGAACAGGATGGCGAGGGACTTCGGCGCCAGCTCGCCCAGCACGATGTGCAGCACGGTGATGAAGAGGAAGGCGACGGTCCCGGCCACCCCGTGAGTCGCGATGGCGTCCCAGGGCGCAGGGAAGGCGCCGAACCACTGGATGAGGATCGCCGCCAGCGTTTGCTCCCCGACCCAGCCCAGGCCCAGGGACGCCAGCGTGATGCCGAGCTGGGTAGCCGACAGGTAGTGGTCCAGGTGGCCGATGGCGTGGTCTGCCATCCGGGCCAGCCGGTTGCCCCGTGAGGCCAGCGCCTCGATGCGCGTCCGGCGTGCGCCCACCAGCGCGAACTCCGACGCCACGAAGAAAGCGTTCGCGAACACGAGCAGCAGGGCGACCCCCACTCGCCACAGGATGTCGACGGCTGTGAGCGTGCCCAGGGCGTGCTCTTCCATTCAGTCTCCGCGGGTGCCCGAGTCGGTCCCGAGCAGGGCGGGAAGCTCCGCCAGCGCGGAAAGGCACCGGCAGTCCGCGTCAGGCGCGTTCCCGGTCCGGTCCAGGAGGATGCCCTCCAGCCCCGCGGCCCGGGCCCCTGCCACGTCCACCTCGTAGATGTCGCCCACGTGCACCGCCTCCGACGGGCCCACGCCGGCCCGTTCCAGGGCGATCTCGAAGATGCGGGGGTCAGGCTTCTCCACGCCGACCACGGCCGAGTCCACGACGAAGTCCAGGTACGGGCCGAGACCGGCGCGTTCCAGGAACGACGCCACACGACCGTCGGCGTTCGAGATCACCGCCAGCCGGAACCCGGCGTCCCGAAGCGCCCGGAGCGTCCCCGGCGTGTCCTCCTCCAGGTGCGTCCAGAGCCCGCCCCGGCGGTCGTGCTCGAGGATGGCGTCGGTGGCGGCCTCCACCGCGTCGTCCCGGCAACCGGCGGCCCGGACGAAGGCCTCCCAGAACACCCGGACCCGGCTCCCGTCCGTGCCCTGCTCGTTCCCGGTCAGGATGGCGCGAATGCGGGCGCGCGCCGCCCGCTCCACCGTGCCCAGGTCGGGCAGCCGGGCACCGTGCTCCGAGAGAAGATCCACGAGGAACGCCCGGTCGGGGTGGAGCAGCGTTCCTCCAGCATCGAGGAACACCACGCGGATGGACGACATCAGAAGAAGACCGGCTCCCGGAAGCTTCCGTACACCTCCTCCAGGGCGTGCCGGATCTCGAACAGGGTGGCCTCGGCCCGCACGCACTCCAGCAGCGGCTCCATCACGTTCTCCTCAGCCCGCGCCGCCTTCTTCAACCCGTCGAGCGTAGCCTCGACCCGGCCCTCGTCCCGCCGGGACCGCAGGGCCTCCATGCGCTCGAGCTGCCGCCGCTCCGAGCGCTCATCGATCTTCAGGATCTCGATGTCCGAGTCCTCGTTCCCGCCCAGGAAGTCGTTCACTCCCACCACCAGCCGTTCCCGCTGCTCGATCTCCCGCTGCTGCCGCTCGGCGCTCCGCGCGATCTCGCGCTGGAAATACCCCGCCTCAATCCCCGGCACGACCCCGCCGATCTCCTCGACCTCCTGGAAGATCGCCTCTGCCTCCGCCTCCAGCCGGTCCGTCAGCGCCTCCACGTAGTACGACCCGGCCAGCGGGTCGATCGTGTTCGCAACACCCGTCTCGTACGCCAGGATCTGCTGCGTCCTGAGCGCGATCCGCACCGCCTTCTCCGCGGGCAGCGCCAGCGTCTCGTCCATGGAGTTCGTGTGCAGCGACTGCGTCCCGCCCAGCACCGCCGCCAGCCCCTGGTACGCGACCCGCACGATGTTGTTCTCCGGCTGCTGCGCCACCAGCGATACGCCCGCCGTCTGGGCGTGCGTCCGCAGCCGCCACGACTCCTCCTTCTCCGCCCCGTACACCTCCCGCATCCGCTTCGCCCAGATCCGACGCGCCGCCCGGAACTTCGCCACCTCCTCGAAAAACTCGTTGTGCACGTCGAAGAAGAACGACAGCCGCGGCGCAAACTCGTCCACCTCCAAGCCCCGCGCCATCCCCCGCTCCACGTACTCGAACCCGTTCCTCAACGTGTACGCCAGCTCCTGCCCCGCCGTCGAGCCCGCCTCCCGGATGTGGTAGCCGCTGATGCTGATAGGATTGTATTTGGGCGCACGCTCCGAACACCACTCGAACATGTCCACGATGAGCTTCAGCGCCGGCTCCGGTGGGTAGATCCACGCGTGCTGCGCCATGTACTCCTTCAGGATGTCGTTCTGCACCGTCCCACGCACCGCCTCCGGCGACACACCCTGACGCTCCGCCGCCACCACGTAGAACGCGAACAGGATGATCGCGGGGCCGTTGATCGTCATGGACACCGAGACCTCGTCCAGGGGGATCCCCTCGAACAACGTCTCCATGTCCGCCAGGCTCGAGATCGCCACCCCGCACTTCCCCACCTCGCCCAGCGAGCGCGGGTGGTCCGAGTCGTACCCCATGAGCGTCGGGAAGTCGAACGCCACGCTCAGACCCGTCTGTCCATGCTCCAGCAGGTAGTGGTACCGCCGGTTCGTCTCCTCCGACGTCCCCATCCCCGCGAACTGCCGCATCGTCCACAGCCGCGTCCGGTACATCGTCGTGTACGGCCCCCGCGTGTACGGGAACGCGCCCGGCACGCCCAACTTCTCGAAGTAGTCCCAGTCAGATCCTCTATCTACTGGTGTGTAAAGAGGTTGGACCTCGTTACCTGAGATGGTGTCGAAGGTCACGTCGCGCTTGGGGACCTGGTCGTAGGCGGCGTCCCACTCGGTCAGGCGACGGCGCAGCTCCTGGAGCTCGGCCTCGCGGCGGCGGATCCGTTCTTCGAGGCGGGCCCGGTCGTGGCCGGTCGGGGTGTCGTGTTCCTTGACGCTCATGGCAAGTCGTTCCCTGTGGATACGGATCGGTCTACCCCCGGATACGATTGACGATCCGGCTCGCGACCTCGTACGGGGTGGTGTCGCCGGCCTCGAGGGCCGGGAGGGCCTCCTGCAGGATGGCGCGTCCGTCGTGCTCGGACCAGGCCAGGGCCAGGAGCTGTCGGCGGACGACGTCACGCACGCGTTCGGCGAGGCGTTGCTTCCGCCTGCGGGACAGCTCGCCGGACGTCTGGAGCCACGTCAGGTGTCGGTCGAGGGCCTCGAGGAGCTCGTCGACGCCTTCGCCCGTGTCGGCGATGGTCTGGATGACGGGGATGGTCCAGGTCGCGGCGTCCTGCGCGTTCGCGGCCTCGGCCGGCTTGCCGGCGTTGCGGCCGCCCTCGCCGTGCCCCCCCTGGGCCTGGGCCTGCCCCTGCCCCGCTTTCCGGGCGCGGCGCACGTCGATGCCGTGATGGCCGGTCCGGGCGGGCCCGGCATCGCCCAACCGGATCTGCAGCATCAACTGGACCTCCTGGGCCAGGCGTTCGGCGCCGGGCCGGTCGGCCTTGTTGACGACGAAGAGGTCGGCGGCCTCCATGAGTCCTGCCTTCATGGTCTGAATGGAGTCGCCGGACTCGGGGACCAGGACGACGACGGTGGTGTCGGCGGCGGCGGCGATGTCGAGCTCGGATTGGCCGACGCCGACGGTCTCCACGAGGACGCGGTCGAAGCCGAAGGCGTCCATGACGTCGGTGACCTCCTTGGTGGTGATGGCGAGCCCGCCGAGGGATCCCCGCGTGGCCATGGACCGGACGAAGACGTGGGGGTCGTGGGCCACGTCGTTCATGCGGATGCGGTCGCCGAGGAGGGCGCCGCCGGTGAAGGGCGAGGTGGGGTCGACGGCTACGACGCCGACGGACTGGTCCCGCGCCCGGAGCCGGCGGATGAGCTCGGCGGTGAGGGTGGACTTGCCGGCGCCGGGCGGTCCGGTGATGCCGATCCTGTGGGTGTGACCGAGGCGACCGTGCAGCTCGTGGAGGACGGCCTGGTGCCCGGACCGCTCGTTCTCGACGACGGAGATGACGCGTGCCAGCGCGGTACGCTCCTCCCGGGAGAAGCTCTGGAGCAGCGCGAGCCGTTCCTCGGAGAGTTGGTGGATGCCCGTCATGGCGTGAGAATCTTCCTCCAGGCCGGGAACCGTGTCAAACGCCGCGGGTCCAGCGCTCCTCGTCCCGTGCGCCGGGTCGGAGCCCCCTGGCGTGGCGAAGCGGGCTCTCGAGGAGGTGGGTGGGCAGGACGAGCACGACCAGGAACATGATGAGGGCGACGGCGAGCCCCGCGCCGAGGACCCAGGCGTTGCGGAGCACGATGAAGGTGATGGACGCGATGAGGGCGATGGTGAGGGCGAAGATGCTGAGCAGGATGCGTCGTGCCTGGAGCGTGAGGAACCGCTCGACACGGAGCATGTCCCTGGGGTGTACCCGGACGCGGAGCTCCTCGCGCTCGGCCCGCTCCATCACATCGCGGACGTTGCCGAGGACGGAGCGCGCCTCGTCCACGAGGCTCATGGCGACCTGGGCGGGCTCGCGGCCGACGGCCCGCATGAGCTCACCCTTCATCCGCTGGACGACGGGCCTCCCGATGTCGATGCCGTTGAAGCCCGGATCGTAGCGGAAGCCGATCCCCTCCAGCAGCGCCGTGGCGCGGAAGAAATAGACGAGCTCCCGGGGCAGCACGAGGGGCCAGGTGTAGAAGGCGTCCATGATCTCCTGGAGGATCTCCTGGACACGGTCCACGCCGAGCTCCTGGGCCCGTCCGATGACCGACATGATCTCGGCGGCTGCGTCGCGGATCTCGGCCCGGGAGATGTCCGGATCGATCATGCCGATTTGGTACATGCCGTTGATCATGCCGTCCAGGTCTTCCCTGGCGGTGGCGACGGCGAGACGGATGATGCGCTTGCGGGTAGCGGGCCGGAGGGACACGACCATCCCCCAGTCCAGGAACACGATGGCGCCGTCGCGGTCCACCAGCAGGTTCCCGGGGTGGGGGTCGGCATGGAGGAAGCCGTCCACGAGCAGCATGCGCAGGTACGCCTCGGCCAGGGTGCTCATGAGCCCCTGGTGGGACAGCTCGCCGTCGGCGAAGCGCTCTTCCAGGGCATCGATCTTGTCGCCGTCCACCCACTCCATGACCAGGACGCGACGGCGGGTCAGGCTCTCGTACACCTCCGGCGCCCGGACCCGGGCATCTGCCCCGAAATTCTTCCGGAAGCGGGCGATATGCTCGGCCTCCTTCCGGAAGTCCATCTCGATGCGGACCTTGACGGCGAACTCCCGCACCACGGTGGTCAGGGCCTTCACGTGATGGTTCGGGAAGAGGATGTTCAGGAGGAACAGGATCCGGTAGGAGATCTCGAGGTCGATGGCCACCAGCTCCTCCACGCCGGGCCGGAGCACCTTGACGGCGACCGGGCGTCCGTCCAGCGTCGCGCGGTGCACCTGCCCCAGGCTCGCGGCTGCCACGGGCTCGTCCTGGAAGTCCTGAAAGGCGTCGTCCACGGGACGTTCCAGCTCAGTTTCCAGCACCGCCCGGATGGCCGCCGGACGATCCGGCGGGACCCGGTCCTGGAGGCGTCCCACGGCCGTCAGGTAGGGCTCGGGCAGGATGTCCGCCCGGGCGCTGAACACCTGGGCCAGCTTGATGAAGGTGGGCCCGAGGGCCGCGATGGCGGCGGTGAGGCGCTCGGCGCGCCGCTCGTGCCGGGACCGCGTCAGGCTGCGGGGCCGACCGAACAGGACCCAGCGGCGTCGGTCCCGCAGGAACGCCACGACGTAGGGGGTGAGGCGCAGCAGGATGCGCAGCGTGCGGCGGAACCGCTTCATAGCAGGACCGTGCTGGCCAGGTACAGGAGCAGGAAGAAGCCGGCGATGTCCGTCATAGCCGTGATGAAGACGGAGGAGGCCACGGCGGGGTCGAGCCCCATGCCCTCCAACGTCAGGGGCACGAGGGCGCCGGCGAAGGAAGCGACGATCAGGTTGCCCCACATGGCCAGCATGACGACTAGGCCGAAAAGGGGCGGGACGTTGGGGAGGGCGAAGCTGGCCAGGCCGATGACGACCCCCATGACGGCGCCGTTCACGAACCCGACGAACAGCTCCTTGAAGGCCACGTCCCAGTGGCGTTCCGGCGTGCCACGGGCCAGGGCGATGCGCCGCAGCGTCACGGCCAGGGACTGGGTCCCGGCGTTCCCGCCCAGCGCAGCGATGACGGGCATGATCGCGGCGAGAATCGCCAACTGCTCGATGGTGTGTTCGAACAGGCCCACGATGACGCCCGCCACACCGGCGGTGGCCAGGTTGAGGAGGAGCCAGGGGAGCCGGGCGCGGACGGCCTCCAGCGCACCACCCCGCACCTCCTCCTCCGGGTCGGAGCCGGCGAGCCGCAGGATGTCCTCGGTGCGCTCGGCCTCGATGATGTCGATGACGTCGTCGAAGGTGACCCGGCCCAGGAGCACGTTCTCCGGCCCGACCACCGGCAACGAAGGAACGTTGTAGCGCGCGATGAGCAGGCCCACGTCTTCCTGGTCCATGTCCACCGGGATCGTGGCCGCCGGCTCCTGGACGAACTCGCGGAGCGGCGTGTCGGGGTCGGCCAGGACCAGGTCCTGGATCGCCACCACCCCCAGCAGCCGCCGGAGCAAGTCCACCACGAAGATGCTGTAGAAGTCCGGCCCCATCTCTCGCGCCTGCTCCCGCACCTGCTGGATCGCCTGGTCCGCCGTGAGGTGAACCGAGAGGACGATCAGCTCGGTGGTCATGATGCCGCCGGCCGACTCCTCCGGGTACTCGAGCAGCTGGCGCAGCTCGCCGGCGTCCACGGGAGCCAGCGTGGCCAGGACGCGCGTCTGCTCCGCCGGCGACAGCTCGCCGATGAGGTCGGCGGCGTCGTCGTCCGCCAGCTCGGAGATGAGCTCGCTGATGCGGTCCGGCTCCAGGGCGGCGAGGATCTCTTCCGGGTGCTCCTCGCTCTCCATCTCGGCCAGCGTCTCGGACGCGAGCTCGGCCGGGAGCAGGTCCAGGGTCCGGACCCGTTCCTCCTCCTCGAGCTGCTCGATGAGGTCCGCGATGTCGCTGGGGTGGAGGGGCGCCAGCAGCTCGGCGATGGCGTCGTCTTCGCCGCGTTCCAGCAGGCCTTCCAGCTTCAGGAGCCGCTCCTTGAACTCGTCCGTGACCTGCGGCGCGATGTCCGTCACGACCCGGGCTCCGGCTCCAGGGGGGCACCGGCGGGAGCCGGCGCGACGGCGCCCACCGAGAGGATGAAGGTGAACCCGTCCTCCACGGACATGGGAAGCGGGATCGTGTCCCGACGGGGAACGATGACCAGGAACCCGGAGGTGGGGTTCGGCGCCGTCGGGACGAACACCGTCGTCGCGTCCTCGACCTGCTCCGTCAGCAGCGACGGCGTGTCCGAGGTGACGAAGCCGATGCTCCAGCGCCCCGGTGATGGGTACTGGACCAACACGACCCCGCTAAAGAAGCGCTTCCCGCTCCCGAACACGGTGCGCACGATGCGGCTGGACGCACCGTACAGCCTGCTGATGAGCGGCAGGCGCTCGAGCCACTCGTGCCACCAGCCGAGGACCCGGGACCCGACGGCGCGCTCGGTGGCCCAGCCGGCCGCCAGCAGGATCAGGACCAGCAGGAGGAGGCCGAGCCCGGGGACGCGGAAGCCGAGAACGCTGAACAGGAACTCGCCGAGGATGCCGTCGAGGGTGCGGAACAGCCAGAGCAGCACGATGACGGTCACGCCCACGGGGGCCGTGACCACGAGGCCGGCCAGGAGCCAGCGGCGCAGGGTGCGCAGCCCCGGCGTGTTCATCCGGACTCCTCCAGCACGGCCTGGAGCAGCCGCTCCTGAAGCCGCCACATGTCGCTGGACTCCCGCTCCTCGTCCGGGTGCTCGTGCCCGAGCACGTGGAGGGTGCCGTGGATCGCCAGGCGGGCCAGCTCGTGGGCGAGGGGTATGCGTCGCTCCTCCGCCTCGGCGCCGGCCCGGTCCACGCCGATGTAGATGTCGCCCAGCGGCGGCTCGTCGTCGTGGAGCGCGAAGGCGATGACGTCCGTGGGCCCTGTCCGGCCCAGGTACGCGTCGTTCAGGTCGGCGATGGCGGCGTCATCCAGGAGAGTCACCGACACGCTGGCCTCGCCGAGGCCGGCATCGCGGAGCGTCGCCAGGACGGCCGGCTCGACCAGCGCCCGGGGCGCATCCACGAGGGCGTTCACCTGCACCCGGAGGGTCATGGAGTTCCGCCGACCGGGGCCGTCTCCGGGGTGGGGCTCTCGTCTTCCCGGGGAGCGGGATAGTCGATTCGCTGGTGGTACATCCCGGTGAGCACGCTCACGAACTGGTCCTTGATGGCGCCGAGCTCCGCCAGGGTCAGAGGCGTGTCGTCCAGCTGGCGCAGGTCCATCTTGACCTTCACGATACGGTCCACCAGCTCCCGGATCCGGTCCGGCGTGGGGTCCGGCAGGGCCCGGGCCGCCGATTCGACGCTGTCGGCGAGCATGGCCACCGCCGTCTCCTTGGATCGGGGTCGAGGACCGGGGTAGCGGAACTCGGCCTCGTCCAGCTCGGCGTCCGGGTCGAGCTCCTGGGCCTTGTCGAAGAAGAAGCTGATGGGCTGGGTCCCGTGGTGCTCCGCGATGAACGCCGTGACGGAGGCCGGCAGCTTCGCTTGCTCCGCCAGGCGCAGGCCCTCGAGGACGTGGCCCCGCACGACCACCGCCGACGTGGCCGGCTTCAGCTTGTCGTGGGGATTCCGATTGCCCGGCTGGTTCTCGATGAAGTACTGGGGCTTCGCGATCTTGCCCACATCGTGGTAGTACACGCCGACCCGGGTGAGCAGCGCGTTGGCGTCGATGGCGCTCGCCGCCGCCTCGGCCAGGTTCGCCACGTTGATGGAATGGGCGTACGTGCCCGGCGCCTCGCGGGAGAGCCGCCGCAACAGGGGCCGATTCGCGTCCGCCAGCTCCAGCAGCGTCTGGTCCGTGGTGATGCGGGTCCATGCCTCGAACAGCGGCAGGAAGCCCATGGCCGCGAAGCCGCTGCCCACGGCGTTCAGCGCGCCCCACGCCGTCGTCCAGAAGACCTCGTCCACCGTCCACGACCGCAGCATGCCGAGGATCACGGAGCTCAGGAGATACGCTCCGAGGATGATGACGATGAACCCCCACGTCTGGGCGCGTCGACGCACGACCCGTACGCTCAGCGACGCCGCCGCACCCGCCACCACCAGGGTGGTCAGGACCGAGACCCCGAGGAAAGGCGCCTGTCCAGCCAGCAGCACGGCCAGGATCAGGGACAGGTTCAGCGCCAGACGCCCGTCCCACAGGGCAGCCGCCACGAGGGACGCGAAGGCGATGGGGATCAGCACGCTGGGCGCGGCGGTCCCGGCGATGATCGCCGCGCCGCCCACCACGGCCAGGACCAGGAAGCCGAGGACCGAGACCTGGCGCATGTCCGCATAGACCTCGCGCCGGAAGAAGAAGAGGAGAAGCCCGAACAGGAAGAGGACGGTGAGATTGAACAGGAAGGCGCCGACGGCCCGGAGGCCCACGGCCCCGCCGTCGAGCTGCCCGGTCCGCGCCAGGTGCTGCTGATACGCCCGGAACCGCTCCATCTCCTCCTCGCCGACCAGCTCGTGGGCGGTCACGATGCGCTCGCCGCGCAGGACCCGGCCCTTGACGAGCGGAACCGCCTGGCGCGCACGTTCCCGCTCCGCTTCCGTGGCCGCCCGGTCGAAGCGGTAGCTGGGCTCGAAGAACCGGATGAGAAGAAGGCGCTGGAACTCCGCCATCTCCGGTTGACGGCTCGCGTCCAGGTGGAACCGGGCCGCCCGGTTCAGGAAGTCCGCGCCGATACGCACCGAGTCGGTCGGCACGATGCGCTCGTTGCCCGGCCGCCGGATCCGGATCTGGGGCGCGGCGGCGTCCTCGAGATCGCCGCTGGCGGCCACGCCCTGCGGCAGCTCGTCCCGCACCGCCGACTTGAGGGACCGCTCCAGGGCCCGGCGACGCCGTTCGTCCAGGAGCAGGTCGATGGCCTCCGGCGTGGGTCGCGGCTGGCCGTACGCGTTCAGGATGGCCCGCACCTCGTCCCGGATGACGAGGGAGTCGGCGTCCAGGTCCACCACCGAATCCACCAAGCCCAGGAACCGGTCGATCCTGGCGATGACCGTGTCCACCGCCGTGGAGTCGTACACGAAGATGGGCGCGACGCTGGCCGCCTGGTCCTGGCGGTCCCGCTCCAGCTCGGCTTCCGTCTTGTAGATCGGGAAGTCGGCCTGGGCGATGATGTCCTCTTCCGCCACCATGCCCCGCTCCAGGGCGGGCAGGTCGGGGATCGGGGCGGCCGGGAACAGCAACTGCACCACCAGCGCCAGCGCCAGCAGCAGCGCGACCCGGGCGCCGTGATGCACGACCCCGTCCGGCCAAACCCGCTCGGGGCTGCGGCTCACCAAGGCGAGAGCGTCCTTCAGCGACCGTACCGGCTCAGCCATCCTGGGTGGCCTCCTCCGGGGATCCCGCCGCTTCGTAGGCGTCGATGATGTCCTTCACGAGGCGGTGTCGCACCACGTCCGACGCGTCAAGGTAGATGAAGCGGATCCCCTCGATCTCCCGCAGGATCCGTTCGATCTCCAGCAGTCCGGACTCCTCCCGGCGCGGCAGGTCGATCTGCGTCTTGTCCCCGGTGATCACGGTCCGGGAGTTCAGGCCCAGACGCGTCAGGAACATCTTCATCTGGGCCGTCGTCGCATTCTGCGCCTCGTCCAGGATGACGAAGGCGTCGCTCAGGGTGCGACCCCGCATGTAGGCCAGGGGCGCGATCTCGATGGTCCTGGCTTCCAGCGCCCGCCGGACCCGGTCGTGGGGCATCATGTCTTCCAGCGCATCGTACAGCGGCCGCAGATACGGGTCCACCTTCTCCTGTAGGTCGCCCGGCAGGAAGCCCAGGTTCTCCCCCGCCTCGACGGCGGGTCGGGCAAGGATGATGCGCTTGACCCGGTTCTTCAGAAGGGCATCCACCGCCATGGCCACGGCCAGGTATGTCTTGCCGGTCCCTGCGGGGCCTATGCTGATGACGATGTCGTCCGCGGCGATGGCCTCCAGGTAGGCACGCTGGCCGTCCGATCGCGGCGTGATCACCTTCCGCATGCCCGACAGCAGGATCCGGAACTCGTCACGGTCCGCTTCCGCCAGCGGCTTCGATGTCCCGGCCAGCTCCTCGCTCAAGCGACGCACGTCGTCCACACCGAAGGGCGTGCCCATGCGGGCCATGTCGATGAGCTGCTGCGCCACCGGGATCGTGCCCTCCACCGCGTCCAGCTCCCCGGACAGGATCAGGTAGTCACCCCGCAGGATGACCCGACAGCCCGAGCGCCGAGCCAGCTCCTGCAGGTTCGCGTCGTTGACCCCGGCCAGCAGGAGGTAATCCGCGCCCTCTGCCGGGAGCCTGTGCTGGATGACCGTTCCTTCCACCCTGTCCTCGCGTTAATCCACTATTCTGACGTGGAGCTCCTTCAGCTCCGCGTCGTCCACGGGCGCCGGGGCGCCCTCGAACCGGGCCCTGGCCGCCGTCGTCTTCGGAAATGCGATGACATCCCGCAGGTTCCCCGCGCCCACGAGGAGCATCACCATGCGGTCGAAGCCGAAGGCGAAGCCGCCGTGGGGCGGCGGCCCGTACCGGAACGCCTCGAGCAGGAAGCCGAACCGCGCCTCCGCCGCTTCCTCGCTCATGCCCAGCGCCCGGAACACATGGCGCTGGAGCTCCGAGTCGTGGATCCGGATGGAACCGCTCGCCAGCTCGTGGCCGTTGTACACCAGGTCGTACGCCCGGGAACGGATGCCGGCGTCGAACAGAGCCCGGCCCCCTTCCCCGTCCACCGGGCCGCCCGCCGTGATCGCCGTCAACGCGTCCACGTCGCCCGGGTGCGGCGAGGTGAAGGGGTGGTGGGCCGCCACGAGCCGGTCCGCCTCCACGTCCCATTCGAAGAGGGGGAACTCGGTGACCCACGCGAAGACGTGCTTCGCCGGGTCACGGAGCCCCAGCGCCTCGCCCAGGTGGCGGCGCAGGGCGTCCAGGGCCGTCTCCGCGCCGCCGATCCGTTCGGCGTCCGTGGCGCCCTCGTGGCTCTCCGCCACCGTGGACACCGTCCGGAAGTGACCGATCACCGCCACGAACAGATCGCCCGCCGCCATCCCGGTCCGGTCCAGGAACCTCTCATCGAGGCCGCCGACGAGCGCCTTCGCGAACGGGCCCGAGAAGCCGTCGCCCGTCCGCTTGACCCACAGGGCACCGGGCGCGCCCGCCTCCTGCGCCACACCCGCCAGCGCGTCCAGGTCCTTGCGCGAGAGGGCGTCGGCGCCGCCTTCGACCACGATACCCCGGATGCGCTGCCCCGTGCCGGCCGTCTGGCTGAACAGACGGAAGTCCGAGGACTGGAGTGGCTCCGTCACATCCACGAACGGCATGCCGAAGCGGAGGTCCGGCTTGTCGGTGCCGTACCTCTCCAGCGCCTCCGCGTACGGCATGCGCACGAACGGCGTTTCCAGCCCGACACCCAGGGTCTCTTTCCACACCACCGCCATCATGCCATCGCCGACGGCGAAGACATCCTCCTCGTCCACGAACGCCATCTCGGCATCGATCTGGGTGAACTCGGGCTGACGGTCCGCCCGCAGGTCCTCGTCCCGCAGGCATTTGGGGAGCTGGAAGTACCGGTCGTACCCCGCCACCATGAGGAGCTGCTTGTAGAGCTGCGGCGACTGGGGCAGCGCGTAGAACTCGCCGGGATGGACCCGGCTGGGGACCAGGTAGTCCCTCGCGCCCTCGGGCGTTCGTCGGGTGAGGAGCGGCGTCTCGATCTCCCAGAAGCCCTGGCTCGTCAGGTACCGCCGCACCGACTGCATGGCCCGATGCCGCACCCCCAGGGCGTCCCGCAGCGCCTCGCGTCGCAGATCCAGGTAGCGGTACCGGAGGCGCAGGTCCTCCGACGGCAGCTCCTCGCCCGGGTTCCGGTACACCGGGATGGGCGGCGGCTCCGACCGGGACAACACCGACAGACGGCGCACGTGCACCTCCACCGCACCCGTCGCGAGCTCGTCGTTCGCCTGGCCCTCCGGACGGGGCTGCACCACCCCCTCCACCTGGATCACCGTCTCGGCGGACAGCTCGCGGGCGCGCTCCAGCGCCTCACCCTCCGTCCAGTCCGGACCCAGCGAGAGCTGGACCAGCCCGGACCGATCCCGCAGATCCAGGAAGATCAGGCCGCCCAGGTCCCGGCGCCGATGCACCCACCCCGCCAGGCGGACCTCCGTGCCCTCGTCCTCGATCCGCAACGTACCGGCCAGCGTGCTCCGGTACGACGTCGCCAGCTCAAGACTCATCGCGTCGACCCCGCTCCTTCGACCCCAGTAGTGTCCCCGCTACCAAGAACCCCGCGCCCGCCCCGAGCACATCCGTCACCCAGTCCGTCACCTCCGGGCTGCGACCGGGAACGGCCCCCTGCCGGGCCTCGTCCCCCGCAGCCATGATCGCCACCACGAGAAGCGGCCACGCGCCCGGGTGCCGCGACCGGGCCAGGTGCCGCCCCACCAGCAGCAGGGCGCCCAGCACCCCGTACAGGCCGAAGTGAGCCACCTTGTCCGCTCCCGGGAAGTCGAAGAACGACGGCGCCCGCACCGCTGGCAGCCCGCCCACGACCAGCACGAAGGCCGCCCACGCCACGGCAGGAAGGTACGCCAGGAAGACCCGCTTCACGCGCCCTCGGCCTCACGAAGGGCGTCCAGGAAGCCCTCGGCGCTCTCGGCCGAGAGCAGACGCTCCCGGATCGACGGCTCCCTCACCAGCCGCGAGATCCGGCTCAACGCCTTGATGTGCGGACCCGCCGCCGATTCCGGGCCCACCAGCAGGAACACGAGCCGGACCGGCTCTCCATCCAGCGCATCGAACGGCACCGGCGTCGAGGTCACGCCTACCGCCATGCTCAGCTCCGTTGCTGCACGCGACTTCCCGTGCGGAATGGCGACGCCGTGCCCGATCCCGGTGGACAGCACCGCCTCCCGTTCCATGACCGCCCGGTAGACCTGGTCCGCATCCGTCACGCCCCCGTCCGCGGCCAGCAGGTTCACCAGCTCCCGGACCACGGCGTCCCGCTCCGTCGCTTCGAACGGTATGCGGACACGCTCCGGTGACAACAGCTCTGTGAGCAGCACGTACGTCCCGGCTCGAGTTTCGCCAAAGCGCAGAAGTTTGATAAATTAACCGGCCCCTGACACCCCATCAAGCGAAACGCCGACGAACGTTTCCGCAGCTTCGGACTACAATGGGGCGGGACCCAGACACCGGAGACGGAGCGGACGTGGACGCCAGAGAGACGAAACGGGTGGACGCCATCGGGTTGCAGCCGGACGAGATGGAGGCCCGCCTGCGACGCCATTTCGAAGAGCGGGGGCAGCAGGACTACCGCATACGCCAGCTGCTGCCGTGGATCTACGAGAAGGACGCCCGTGCCTTCGAGGAGATGACGGACCTGCCCGCCGCGGAGCGGGCGGCGCTGGCGGAAGCGTTCGACCTCACGGCACCGGAGCTCGCGCGGACCGCCGTCTCCCGGGACGGCACGGTGAAGCACCTCTGGCGCCTCCACGACGGCGAGCTCATCGAATCCGTCCTCATCCCGGCGGACGACCGGCTCACGCTGTGTATCTCGTCCCAGGCGGGGTGCGCGCAGGGCTGTGTCTTCTGCGCCACCGGGTGGGCGGGCTACCGGCGTCACCTGTCCACCGCGGAGATCGTGGCCCAGTTCCGGGGTGCGCGCCGGTACGCCGCCGAGCAGGAGCTGGGCATCATCACGAATGTGGTCTTCATGGGCATGGGCGAGCCGCTGGCCAATCGCCGGGCCGTCATGCCGGCGCTCATGCTGCTGAACCACGGCTACCGGCTCGGTGCGCGGCGCATCACGGTCTCCACCGTAGGCGTGGTCCCGGGCATCCTCGAGATGGCAAACCGGCCGGAGCAGTTCCGGCTCGCCATCTCGCTCCACGCGCCGACCCACGAGCTGCGGGAGAGACTGGTCCCCATCGAGAAGAAGTATCCCCTGCCCGAGCTGCTGGAGGCGCTCCGTCAGTTCGATGCGGCCGGGGGCCGGCGCATCACCTTCGAGTACGTCATGATCGACGGCGTGAACGACGATCCCGCCCTGGTTCCGGACCTCGCCGACATCGTCCTCGAATTCGAGGCCCACCTGAACCTCATACCCTTCAACGACGTCCCCGGCACGGGCTGGAGCGCCACACCGCCCGACCGCCTCACCCGTTTCGCCCGCGCTCTGGAGCGTCACGACGTGAACGTGACCGTGCGCGAGAACCGGGGCCAGGACATCGCCGCCGCCTGCGGCCAGCTCCGCGCCGAGAGCGAGCTGTCACCACCCCCTCCCTTCCACCACCTCAGCCAGGCACCCTAACCCCCTCGCCTCATCCCCTCGCCTCATCCCCTCGCCGTATCCCCCTCGCCGTATCCCCCTCGCCGTATCCCCCTCGCTTCACCCCATCGACTCACCCTCCTCGCGGTTCACACCTCGCAGCACCCACCTCGCCGCACCCACCTCGCTTCATCGCCAGTCTCTCCCCAAAACCACCGTCGCATCGAGAACCACGCTCGAATCCGGCGCCATGCGGACGGCGCCGATGCCGAGGGCGCGGGCGACGGCCTCGGCGGCGGCCGGATCGTGGGTGCGGGCGAGGACGACGGATGAGTCCCGGCCGAAGGTGTCGGCGTTGCCGTAGAAGACGACGTCGAACCCTCGCTGCCGCAGCAGGGTCGTGGCGTTGCGGGCGAGTCCCGTGATACCCGCACCGTTGAGGACCTCGACACGGACGGTGGTCTCCGCGGGGTTCAGGGCATCGGGTGCGCCGGGGCCGCGGTCCCCGAAGTAGGTGGCCAGCGCCGAGACGACGAAGGCCGCGGACACACCCAGCGCGACGAAGAGGAGGGCCGTCCGGATGCGGCCCGTTCGGCGGCGGGTGGCCGGTCGGCTCATGGGTGCGTGATGGCGTTCCAGAACGCCAGGGTTTCCGGTCGGATGGTCATGCCGCGCTCCAGGAGGTGCCGGACACGGGCGGCCGCGACGTCCCGGATCACCTCGTCCGCGGCGTGGGGCATACGGCTCCGCAGGACGGCACGCCAGAGGGGGCGAAAGCTGCGGCCGGGCTCCAGGAAGTCGGCGATGTAGAGCAATCGGCCGACCGTGTCGAAATCGGGATGGCCGAGGGTGTGGTAGGTGATGGCGTGGAGCAGGCCCTCGTCCTCGACGCCCTCGGCCCGGAGCCGGGCGGCGACCGCCGGCCCGTGGATCAGTTTGCCGGGCAGGTCGCGCAATCCCTCCTCGACGGTGCGTCGCAGGGATTCCGGATCCGCGTCACGCAGCGCGTCGTGGAGCCACGCGGCGGCCCGGGCCCGGATCCGGTCGTCCGGATCGCTGTCCAGGGCCGCCGCCCACTCGTCCAGGAGGCCGGCCACGCGGGCCATGTGGGCCCGGCGGCCCGAACCCGCCCGGGCCCAGGTCGGCAACCGGCCTTCGGCGGCGTCCTCGAGGACCGCGGTGGCGGTGGGCATCCTCAGGCCTCGCGCACCCGGAGGTCGCCGTCCGGACCGATGGAGCGGATGGCGTTGGCGTCGTCCACGAAGACGAGGCGGGGCCGGTGGTCCTCCACCTCGGCCTCGTCGTACGCGGCGTAGCTGATGATGATGACCCGGTCGCCGGGCTGGACCAGGCGCGCGGCCGCGCCGTTCAGGACCACATCGCCGGACCGTGCCTCACCCTTCATTACGTAGGTCTCGAACCGGCTGCCGTTGTTGATGTTCAACACCTGGACCCGTTCGTACTCCACCAGGTCCGCCGCGTTCATGAGGACCGGGTCCAGCGTGATCGAGCCCTCGTAGTCCAGGTCGGCGTCGGTTACCGTCGCCCGGTGGATCTTGGACTTGCAGAGCGTGCGCTCCATACCCCTTCACTCCAGCACGATGTTGTCGATGAGGCGCGTGCCGTCGACCACGGCCGCGACGGCAAGTACGCCACCGGGCCGGGCGAGTTCCAGGGGCTCCAACGTCTCGGGGTCCACCAGCTCCACGTACTGGGGCTCGATGTCCGCTCCGCCCAGCGCATCCTCGACCCATCCACACAGCCGGGCGGGGTCCCGCTCGCCGGACCGGAAGGCGTCGGCCGCGGCCCGCAGCCCCTGCCACAGCCGGGTGGCCCGGCGCCGTGCCGCGGCGTCCAGGTACTCGTTCCTGGAGCTCATGGCGAGCCCGTCGGGCTCCCGCACGATGCGCGCCACGTCGATCTCCACCGGCAGGTCCAGGTCCCGGACCATGGCCCGGATCAGGACCGCCTGCTGGTAGTCCTTCTGCCCGAACACGGCCACATCGGGCTGAACCACGTTGAACAGCTTGGCCACCACGGTGAGCACGCCCTCGAAATGGCCCGGCCGGAAGGCGCCGCACAGGCGATCCGCCATGCGGACCGGCACGATGCGCACGGCCGACTCCCCGGAGTACATCTCCTCGGCCGACGGCGCGAAGACCAGGTCCACGCCCCGTTCCCGCGCCAGGGCCGCATCCCGGTCCGGATCCCGGGGGTAGGTGGCCAGGTCCTCGCCGGCGCCGAACTGGAGCGGGTTGACGAAGATGGAAACCACCACGTGATCGGCCACTTCCCGGGCCCGGTCCACGAGGGAGAGGTGCCCCTCGTGCAGGTACCCCATCGTGGGGACCAGCGCGATACGCGACGAGCGCCGGTGCGCCAGCTCGCTGCGGACCGCCGCCTTCGTCTCGACGATCTTCACTCGTGGGAATGCTCGGAGGACGGGTACGTCCGCTCGCGCACGGCCTGCACGTAGTCCTCGATGCCTTCCCGGGCCGCCCCCGCCAGGTCGGCGAACCGCTTGAGGAACTTCGGCGCGAACGCCTCGTTCAGCCCGAGCATGTCGTGGAGCACGAGGACCTGGCCGTCCACATCCGGTCCGGCGCCGATCCCGATGGTGGGAATCTCGATGGCCCGGGTGATCTCCCCCGCGAGCGTCGCCGGGACGAGCTCGAGGACGACGGCGAAGCAGCCGGCCTCGGCCAGGTCTCGCGCTTCGCTGCGCAGCCGGTCGGCTTCCGCAGACTCCCGGCCCTGGACCCGGTAGCCGCCCAGTGCGTGGACGGACTGCGGCGTCAGCCCGATATGGCCCATGACCGGGATGCCGGCGTGGACCAGGCGCTCGACATGGCGGCAGATCTCGGCCCCGCCCCCCTCCAGCTTCACGGCCTGCGCACCGCCCACCTGCATCGCCCGGGCCGCGTTCCGCAGCGTCTCCTCCTCCGAGACGCCGTAGGTCATGAAGGGCATGTCCAGCACCACGAGCCCTCGCTTCACGCCGCGCCGCACGGCCCGCGTGTGATGGATCATGGTGTCCAGCGTCACCGGGATCGTGGAATCGTGGCCCAGCACCACCTGGCCCAGCGAGTCGCCCACCAGCACGATGTCCACGCCGGCGGCGTCGACGAGGCGCGCGAACAGGTAGTCGTACGCCGTGAGGGCGACGATGGCGTCGCCACGCCGCTTCATCTCCAGAAGCTCGCGCGTCCTCACGGGACGCACACCGTCGGCGCCGGTGCTCATCTGTCAGCCAGGGTCGGGGTCGGGAAAAGCGCGTAAATACGCACCATTCCTGCAGTTGACGGTGGTGCGAAGCTATACGCATCTTCGGGACGTGTCAAACCCGATCCTGTACGATTCGCTCCTGGTCCACCACCTCGCCCGGGAGCTGGACGAAACGCTGGTACGACGCCGCATTCGCGGCCTCGAGATGGATGCATCCGCACGCCGGATCGTCCTGGAGCTGGACGGGGTCGTGCTGGTCTGGGAGCTGCACCCCGCCCGCGGCCGCCTGCAGCGCCTGGACCGGCCGCCCGTCCGCGACCCCGAGGCCACGGCCGCCGCGGGCCGTATCCGGCTGCCCCGCCAGGGACGCATCGCGGCCGTGGAGGCGGTTCGTGATGAACGGGTCCTGTCCTTCGTGCTCTCCGGGGCGGGCAGGAGCCGGATCCACCGCCTCACCGTGGAGCTCTTGACGAATCAGTGGAACGCCCTGGCGCTGGACGGCGGTGGGCGCATCGCGGCGGTTCTCTGGTCCCGGGAGGCCGGCGGGCGCCGGCTCGTGCCGGGTGCCGTGTACACTGCGCCCCAGCCGCCGGGCGGACCCCGGGCCGGGCACGACGAGGTGCTCACGGCCGGGACCTGGAACCGCCTGCTGGGCCATGAGGCACCCCGGGACCGACGGCGAGCCCTGGTACGGTCCGTGGCGTGGACGAGCCCGCTGAACGCCGGCGCCATCCTCGGACGCGCGGGGGATCCGGACGCGTCCCGAGCCGACGCGGACCGGGCGCTGCCCGATGCACTCGAGCGCTACCGGACGCTGGCGCCGCCGTCGGCACCGGATCCGGCGCCCCGCGTGCTGGACCTGCCGCGCGGGCCCACCGCCTACCCCGTGCCCCTGCCGGGCGTGGCCGACGAGCCCGTGGATACCATCCTGGACGCCATGGCGGCCGTGACGCATCCCGAGGCGGAGGCGGCGGTCACCCCCGAAGCCCTGGACCGCCTTGAAGAGCACAGGGCGTCCCTCGAGCGCAGGCTCGAAGCCCTTCGTGCCGAGCTGCGGGCGGCTCCGGACGCGGCTCTGACCCTGCGCTCCCGGGCCGACCTGCTCCTTGCGCGCCTGAACCAGGTGGAGAGGGGCCGGGAACGGGTCGAGCTGGAGGACTTCTCGGGAGAGACGGTCGAGGTGTCGCTGGATCCGGGCAAGAGCCCGGCGCACAACGCGGAGCTCATGTACGAGCAGGCGGCCAAGCGGGAACGGGCGGCGGAGAAGCTTCCGGCCGTGGTGGCCGCCACCGAAGCGAGGCTGCAGCGACTCGAGGCGCTCCTCGAAGGCGTCGAGGGCGGCACGCCCGACCACGACGGGCTACGCCAGCTCCTGGCCGATCTCGAGGCGGACCGGGACAAAGGCCCACGAAGTCAGGGGAAGAGGCTCCCCTACCGCACGTACCGCACCTCCGGCGGCCTCGAGGTCCGGGTAGGGCGCGGCCGCAAGGCCAACGATGCCCTGACCTTCCACCATTCGTCCCCGGACGACATCTGGCTCCACGCCCGGGACGCGGCCGGTGCCCACGTCGTGCTGCGCTGGCCGAACCGGGAGCAGAACCCGCCCAAGCGGGACCTCCACGAGGCCGCGGCGCTGGCCGCGTGGCACAGCAAGGCCCGCACGTCGGGGACGGTGCCCGTGGACTGGACCCGCCGGAAATACGTCAGGAAGCCCCGGAACGCGCCCCCGGGCCTGGTCGCCCCGGACCGGGTCGAGACCGTGTTCGTCGAGCCCGACGAGGCCCTCGAACGGAGGCTCAGGGCCTAGCCAAAGAGGCGTCGGACCCGGCTCAGACCGCGTCCATGGCCGCGCGCAGTTCGGACAGGAACCGGGTCGCGCCATCCTCTCCGTCCCGCTCGATAGCCTCGATCAGGGCGCTCCCCACCACGACACCGTCGGCGACCGTCGCCACCCGGGCCGCATGCTCCGGCGTGGAGATGCCGAACCCCACCGCCACCGGCACAGCCGCGGCGCCACGGAGATGGCCCACAGCCTCCGTGAGCTCCGGCGGGAGCTCCCGCCGCGTTCCCGTGACTCCCGTCCGGGAGATGAAATAGACGAAGCCCTGCGCGTGGCGCGCAATGTCCAGCGCCCGGCTCCAGGACGTCGTAGGGGCAATGAGCCGGACCAGCGAGATCGACGCGCCCTCGAACTTCGACTCCAGGTCCGGATCCGATCCCAACGGCAGGTCCGTCAGCAGCACGCCGTCCGCCCCCGCCCCCACCGCATCCTCCAGGAACCGGTCCACGCCGTACCGGAGTACCGGGTTCAGGTAGCTGAACAGCACCACGGCGGTATCCGCATCCGCCCGGAAGGCTCGCAACGCGTCCAGCGCACCTGCGAGGCAGCCACCGGCCTGGATGGCCAACTGGGACGCGCGCTGGATCGTAGGACCGTCCGCCAGCGGATCGCTGAAGGGAACCCCGAGCTCGATCACGTCGGCGCCGGCGCCGGCCAGCGCCCGGAGGAGCGGGACCGTCCGGTCCGGTGTCGGAAAGCCCGCCGTCAGGTAGGGGATCAATGCACGCCGCCCGGCCCCGGCCCAGCCTGCGAACCGGGCGGCCAGGGGATCCGAATCAGACGAAGTAGTCGCTGACCTTGATGCCATACCGCTCCGGATCGGTCGTCTTGATGACCGTGCGACGGGCCTCGCCGGTCTCCGGGTCTACCTCCCCGAGGTCCACCGTCTGCGGCTCCGGCAGCGGGATCCCCATGGAGTCGATGATGATCTTCACCACCGGCTGGTTCAGCTTCTTCGGGTCCGGGTTCGGCGCCACGACCACGCCCAGCTCGTACGTGTCCAGGATCACGACCTGCCCCACCGGGTAGATTCCCGTGACGTTGATCATGGCCTTGACCAGTAGCTGGTCGAAGCCTCGACGCGGGTTGTCCTTCATCTCCCGCAACGCATCCTCCGGCCGCCACGCCGTCTGGTACGCCCGCTGCGATGTAGCCGCGTCAAACCCGTCCGCCACCGCCACGATCCGGCTGAACAGCGTCGGCTTCCGCTCCCGCTTGTTCGGCGGGTAGCCCGTCAGGTCCGTCTTCATGTGATGCTCGTACGCCATGAGCATGGCCCGGAACGGAACGTGCCCGAACCCGTGCATGTTGAAGAGCGCCAGCAGCCCCTCCGTAGGGTGCTGCTTCATCATCTCGAACTCCTCGTCCGACAACGCCTCCGGCTTGTTCGTGATCTCCGGGTCGATCCGCATCTTGCCGATGTCGTGGAAGAGTGCCCCGAGACCCAGCTCGTACAGCTGCAGCTTGTCCAGGCCCAGCTTCTGGCCCAGCACGACGCTGAAAATGCACACGTTCACCGAGTGCGTGAACGTGTACTCGTCGTAATCCCGTAGCGTCGTCATCCCCACGATCGACGTCTCGTTGTTCAGCACCTGATCCACGATGGACTGGACCGCCCGCTTCACCCGCCGCACGTTGACCGCCCGGCCCAAACGCACGTCCGTCAGCACGTCGTGCGCAACCTGCACCGTCTGGGCGTACGCCCGCTTCGCCGCCTCCTTCGACCCCTCCTTCTCCACCCCGGGGTCACGCCGCTCCGGTTCCGGACCCACTCGGATGTGCTCCACCGCCGTCCTTGCCAGCCGGTTCATGAACCGCCGGAACGGGTCCTCCTCGTCCTCGCCGACCTTCTCCATCAGCAGCGACAGGAACGGCGGCCACTCGGACCGCTCCACCCCCTGGTGGATCTCGAGATCCCCTATGCCATTGCGGGAGAATGAGTTGGAAACGAGGGAGTACGCCGCGTAGCTCGACAGGTCCAGGCGCAGGCGCACGTCGTTCAGGAAGACGAAGTCGCCCACGAAGCTGACGTCCACCACCTGCTCACGCTCGGCGATGCGCGACGCGATCTTGTGGAGCTCGTCGATGGCCTTCTGAACGGTGGCGTTCTCGAGGGGGTAGAGCTTCATCGCCTGGAGTGCCGAGTAGAAGGCGTACAGAAGGGTCTGGCCGTGCCGCTGCAGGGCCCCGCCGCTGTCGACCAGGGGTGCGCCGTTCGTCGTCGTCATCACGCGCTTCCCGCGGTGTCGGCGTCTTCTCCGCGGAGTGCCCGGTTCACGGCGTTCCGGACCACGGGATCTTCGTCTCCGCCGGCGTCTTGCAGGGCCTTCCGGGCCTCCGGCGTCCCGATCTTGCCCAGGGCCAGGGCGGCGCAGGCCCGCTGTTCCGCCGGATTCCGGCGACCCAGCATCCCTTTGTAGTTGAGCATCTCGTCGAGGGTGGCGACGGCGGACGCACCGCCGATGATGCCGTACGCCTCGAAGAAGGCGATCATCTCGGTGAGGTCCGCCTCACGCACCTGCTTGCTGTCGATGAGCGCCGCGAGCCGTTCCTTGGCCGAGGCGAAGCGTGCGGCGGCAAGGCCGCGGGCCGCGGCGACCCGGACCTCGCGCTCATCGTCTTCCAGGGCGTCGATGAGCACGGTCAGCGTCGCCGTGGACCGGATGGCGATGAGGGCCCGGGCCACGGCAAGGCGCACGTCCGCATCCTCGTGGCTGTTCAACAACGCCTTCAGCGCGGGGGTGGCCTGGTTCATTCCGGTTCGGCCCGCCAGCGCCGCGGCGCCCCGGAGGATGGCGGGGTCCTCGGCCCGGAAGAGGGCCATCACCTCGTTCGGGTGTGACTGGGCCAGCCCGTCGATGGCCGCATGGAGCCGGGTACGGACGCTCTCCACCTCCGTGAGCTGGGCCGACCGGATGAGGACGGGCAAGGCTTTGGGCCGGAGCCGCGCGAAGAAGAGGCCGAGATCGGCTGCGTCCAGCTCCATCTGGCCATGCTCGAGGATCTCCACGAACTGTTCCAGGATCGAGGGCTGGCTGAGCGTCTCGAAGAGCTGCTCCACGCGCCCGCTCAACTCGCCGCCCAGCACATCGCCGGCCTTCAGGGCATCGAGCTCCTTGAGGACGTGGGCGGCGGAGGACAGGTGGCCACGGCTCAGGAAGATGGGGAGCAACTGGTCGAGGATGTCCAGGACCTCGCGCTGACGTTTCTCATCCGGGTCCTCGACCCGGTCGAACAGGGCGCGGAGGACAGCCGTGTGGAGGTCACGCTCCATCTCCAACGACACTTCCTTCTCGAGTGTCGCCAGCTCGGACGGATCCAGGAAGTAGAGCGTGTCCTCGAAGTCATCCCGGGACACGGTGCCCAGGGGCTGTACGGGCTCCTCGTCGTCCACCAGGGACACGGGCTGGCCGGAGTCCGCCCGTTCCGCACCGCGGTCCACGGCGTCCGTTTGCACCGTGGTCGGCGTCACCTGCTCCGGCTCTCTCCCCTCCGCCTCCGGCAGCGTGAGCCCCTCCACGAGCTGGTCCATGTAGCCGTACTGGAACGATGCGAAGTCCTGCTCCCAGAGGAGCGTGATGAGGTCGTCCTCGGCATCATGGTCCAGTTGCCGCGCCCGGTGCACGACCTCGAGGAAGGCGGGCATCTCGTCCTCGAAGCCGGGCAGGAAGGTCAGGTAGCGGATGCCGTCCTTGTAGAAGAGGAAGGCGAGGTTCTCGCGGCCCTCGCCCATGGAGAAGGTCCGGTCCCCCCAACGCAGGCCTTTCTCCACCACGCGGAGCTCCAGGCGGTCCGTCTTGTCCCAGAGTCCTTCGAACCCGTCCCGCAGCGCCTCGATGAAGCGCTGCAGCACCGGGTTGTTGGCCTTGTAGATCTGGAACGCACGGACGGCCTTCCCCAACGTCGAGAGCAGCGTCTCGACATCCGAGACCTCGAGCTCCCGGGGCGGGAGCGTCAGGTCGAGCTCATCCATGGTCTCGCCGGGTCCGTCCGCCATCGACTTCGCTCGTTCAGTCCTGGCCCAGCGCGGCGACTTCAGCGACATCCTTGTCGCCGCGACCGCTGAGCGAGATCACGACGGGGTCATCCTGCCAGCGGCGCCCCTCGCTCAGCACCCAGGCAACCGCATGGGCGCTCTCGAGGGCCGGGATGATCCCCTCCAGCTCGGACATCCGGTGGAAGGCGTCCAGCGCCTCCCCGTCCGACACACTGACGTACTCGGCACGCCCCGTGTCGCGCAAGTACGCGTGCTCCGGGCCCACGCCCGGGTAGTCCAGCCCCGCGGACACGGAGTGGGCCGGCGCCACCTGCCCGGCCTCGTCCTGGAGCAGGTAGCTCAGGGACCCGTGTAGCACGCCCGGCACCCCCGCCACCAGGGACGCGGCGTGGCGTCCCGTGTCCAGCCCCTCTCCGGCCGCTTCCACGCCCACCAGCTCCACGCTCTCGTCCGGCACGAACTCGTGGAATATGCCCATGGCGTTGGAGCCGCCACCTACACAGGCCACCACCGCCGCCGGCGACCGGCCCTCGATCCGCTGGAACTGGTCCCGGGTCTCACGTCCGATGACGGCCTGGAAATCCCGCACCAGCCGGGGATACGGGTCGGGCCCCACCACCGAGCCGATAATGTAGTGCGTGTCCCGCACATTCGTCACCCAGTCGCGGATGGCCTCGTTCGTCGCGTCCTTCAGCGTGCGGGTCCCCGACTCCACCGTCCGCACCTCCGCGCCCAGGAGCTCCATCCGGTAGACGTTCAGCGCCTGCCGGCGCACGTCCTCCGCGCCCATGTAGACCACGCAGTCCAGCCCGAAGAGGGCGCACACCGTGGCCGTCGCCACTCCGTGCTGGCCCGCCCCGGTCTCCGCGATGATCCTGCGCTTGTCCATGCGCCGGGCCAGCAGGACCTGGCCCAGCGTGTTGTTGATCTTGTGGGCGCCGGTGTGGTTCAGGTCCTCCCGCTTCAGATACAGGCGCTCCACCCCGGCCGCATCCCCGAGCCGCCGTGCCCGATACAGGGGCGTGGGCCGGCCCACGTAGTCCCGGAGCAGCCCGTTCAGCTCATCCCAGAACGCCGCATCGGACCGGACGGCCTCGTACGCGGAGGTCAACTCGTCGAGAGCGCCCGTGAGCGTCTCCGGCACATACCGGCCACCGTAGTCCCCGAACCGACCCGTCACCGTCTTCGCTTCCATGTCCTACAGACTCCTCCCGAACCCTTCACGTCACTGCGTCCGTCGCCTGGCGGGCGGCGACGATGAACCGTTCCACACGACCCGGATCCTTGCGGCACAGCTCCGACTCCACCCCCGAGCTCACGTCCACAAGCGCCGGGCGCACCCGCGCCACGGCCTCCGCCACGTTCGCCGGCGTCAACCCGCCCGCCAGGATGAGGATGAGACCCTCCGGCACGGCCTCGCCCGCGCCCGCCAGCTCCGACCACGGGGCCCGGGCTCCCGTGCCGCCTCGCGCACCCGCGCTGAAGCCGTCCACCAGGACACCGTCGGCGGCTGCCGCGAAGCTGATCACGCCGGCATCGTATTCGGCCCGGTTCCGCGGACGGATGGCCTTCCACACCGCCCACGGCCCCCCGTCCCGGACCCGGCGCGCGGTGCCCGGGCTCTCGTCGCCGTGGAGCTGGAGCACGTCCAGGCCCAGCACCTCACCCAGCTCGACGAGTCGGTCCGGGTCCTCATCCGCGAAGACGCCCACGCGAACGGCGCCCGTCGCCGCCGCGTAGATCTCGGCGGCCCGCTCCACCTCCTGCCCCCGACGGCTACCCGGCACCAGAACGACACCCACGTGGGTGGCGCCCGCCGCCACCGCGTGGGCCGCGTCCTCCGGTCGACAGAGCCCGCAGATCTTGACCTTCGCCACTCCTTCTCTCTCGTCCTGTCCGTGCAGATCACGGCCGCGGACGAAGCCGGCGGCCTTCCGCATCACGGTCGACGACGCGCCTTGCGTCGGCCCGTCAACGCCTCCGTCGCCGTCAGCGCGTCCGCGGCCCGCATCAGCGACTCGCCCACCAGTACCGCATCCACCCCGGCCGCACCGAGCCGTTCCACATCCTCCGGCCCCTGGATCCCGCTCTCCCCCACCAGCACGACCTCGTCCGGCACCTCCGCCGCCAGCCGCTCCGCCACCGTGAGATCCACCTCGAACGTGCTCAGGTCGCGGTTGTTCACGCCGATGAGCGACGCTCCCGCTGCCAGCGCCCGCTCCAGCTCATCCGCCGCGTGCACCTCCACCAGCGCCTCCATGCCCGCGTCTCTCACCGCCGCCAGCAGCTCCTCCAGCTTCTCCGCATCCAGCACCGCCACGATGAGCAGCACCGCATCCGCGCCCGCGGACCGCGCCTCCCAGACCTGGGCCGGCGCCACGATGAAGTCCTTCCGCAGCACGGGCACCGACACCGCGCCGCGCACCGCCCGCAGATCGTCCAGCGTGCCGCCGAACCCCTCCTCGTCCGTCAGCACGCTCACCCCCGCCGCACCCCCGGCCTCGTAGACCGCCGCCGTCCCCGCCGCATCCGCACCCTCCCGGATCCACCCCGCCGACGGCGACTTTCGCTTC
This sequence comes from uncultured Gemmatimonadaceae bacterium, assembly GCA_964416095.1. Classification (GTDB taxonomy): domain Bacteria; phylum Gemmatimonadota; class Gemmatimonadetes; order Longimicrobiales; family RSA9; genus CAYQCY01. Next base: position 44,243 of record CAYQCY010000002.1, on the reverse strand, counting down.
ACCTCCGCCAGCACCGACACCTCGCCGTCCCGCCGCAACGCCCCCACCAGCGACCGCGGACCCGGTGCCTCCGCCGCCTGGTCGCGCAACGCAGACTCCCACCGCGCCAGCGACGCCGCCTCCACCCGCTTCCGCGCCATGATGCCGTCCAGCACGTTCATCCTTGCGTTTCGGTTTCCATTCGGGTATGTTCGTTCGGTGCCTGTTCGGCACCGCCTTGCAGACCTGGAGGGCAACCATGCCGCTGACGAAACGGCAGAAACAGATACTGGACTTCGTCCGGGAGTTCGTGGAGGAGAACGGCTATTCGCCGAGCTTCGAGGAGATCGCGCGGCACTTCGGCTATTCCTCGCTTGCCACGGTACACGAACACCTCGAGAATCTGCGGCAAAAGGGGTTCATCCGAAAGAGCTACAACGAGAGCCGGTCGCTGGAACTGATCCCGACGGGGTCCCGCGTCTCGGCGGTGGAGCTGCCGCTCATGGGCGCGGTTGCGGCGGGGATGCCCATCGAGGCGATCCGGGATGACGAGATGGTGGCGGTGCCGGACGACTTCCTGCGGCGGCGCGGAAGCCATTACGTGCTGCGGGTCAGCGGCGATTCCATGATCGACGAGCAGATCCGGGACGGCGACTACATCGTGGTGAACGCCCGTCCGTCGGCGGAGAACGGCGAGATGGTCGTGGCGCTGGTGGACGGCGAGTCCGCCACCGTAAAGAAGCTGTACCGGGAGCCGGACGGTCGCATCCGGTTGCAGCCGGCGAACCCGGCCATGGAGCCCATGTACTATTCGGCCGACCGGGTCCTGGTCCAGGGCATCGTGGTGGGCGTGCTGCGGAGGTATGGATGAAGGCGAAACCGTTTCTGGTGGGGACGAAGACGGAGCGCGGTACGCGTGTCGTCGTGCTGCGGGAGGCGCCGGCGCCGATTCGTGGCCCCTTCACGCTCCGCGGCGTGGTGACGGGCAGGCCAGAGTCCGCCCCGTCGGAACGTTAGCGTCCCCTCACCCGGCTGGCGGCCTTTTGGGACGCCGTGCGGAGCCGGTCCAGCGCCTCCAGGCCGACGCCGGCGTCCACCGCCTCCTCCGCCCGTGCCACCCCCGCTTCCAGGCTGGTGACCTCTCCCGCAACGTAGAGGGCGGCCCCGGCGTTGAGCGTGACGGCGGCCCGGGCGACACCCAGGAGCGTGCCAGCCAGCACGTCGTGGATGACCCGGGCGTTGTGCCGTCGTTCCTGCCCCGCCAGGCCTTCGGCATGGAACTCGTCCCACCCGAAGGTCTCTCCCGGGTCCAGGCGCTGATGGCGGAGCTCGCCGTTGGCCACCTCGATGATCTCGGTGGGCCCCAGGGGGCTCAGCTCGTCCATGCCGGGCTCGCCGTGGACGACCAGCGCGTGCTCGTGACCGAGAGTACGGAGGGCGCGAGCCACGAGCTCGAGGAGCACGGGGTCGGCCACGCCCACGACCTGCCGCCGGGCGCCGGCCGGATTGGTGAGGGGCCCGAGTACGTTCATGATGGTGGGCATGCCGAGCTCTCTCCTCACCGGCGCGACGTGGCGCATGGCGGGGTGCAGGAGCGGGGCGAACATGAAGACGATGCCCGCCTCGCGGAGCACCTCCGCCATGCCATCGGGCGGCAGCTCGATGACCACGCCGAGCTCTTCGAGAACATCGGCGCTGCCGCAGCGCGAGGTGAAGGACCGGTTCCCGTGCTTGGCGATGCGGGCGCCGGCGCCGGCGGCCAGGAGCGCCGCGGCGGTGGAGATGTTGAAGGTGGTGAGGCTACCGCCGCCGGTGCCGCAGGTGTCGACCACGGGGGCACCGCCCGGGTCGACCTCCACGGCGATCATGGCGCTGCGGAGTGCGCGGACGCCGCCGGCGACTTCATCCGCGGCTTCGCCCTTGGCCCGGAGGCCCACGAGCAGCCCTGCCATCTGGACCGGCGTAGCGCGGCCTTGCATGACGTCGTCGAACGCCGCCTCGGCGTCCTGGACGCTCAGGTCGGCACCGGCCGCGATGGTCGCGATGAGCGCCTTGAGGGTGGGCGCGTCGGTTTCGTGGGCTTCAGACATGGCGCATCGGTCCGGGATCGAGCGGCGAAAGCTACCGGCCCCGGTCGGCAAGTGTCAACGTGCGGCCACGGGCGGACTTTCCCCATTTTTCCGGTTCCCCGCTGATGCGGGCGGGTACATCAGGCCGCCGTCGGGCTCCCGCTCGCAGCGCGGCGAGGACCCGGTCGATCGCCAGGCCCCGCGGCAGGGCCACCTTCGCGGTCGGGACAACGCGGGGACGCGGATGGAGGCGGCTGCGCGGAAGCCGCGGTCGCGAAGGGTTGCGCGTCAGGTCGCCGTCCGACGAGAGGCCTCGAAGGTCGGGCTGCGGCGGGTACGCAACGGCAGGCCGCGAGCGTCCTGCGTCTTTGCGCAACGATTCAGCGCGTCCGCGTTGAATTCCCACTTTCCGATCGACGCCATCTCTTGCACCACAACGGGATACGGAGAAGCCCCAGCCATTTTGGGGAAAGTCCTGGCGCCGCGGGCGGCGATGCGGCCGGATGGCCAGGCGAGAGGCGCCTGTTCGTCCGCCGGGACTCGCTTGACACCCGCATGCCCGAGCGTAGCTTTCGGCTCCGTGACGGCGTCCGAACGGCGGATCAAGTTCACGCTCCATTACGACGGCAGCGGGTTCCACGGCTGGCAGGTCCAGCCCGGCGTCCGGACGGTACAGTCCGAGTTGGAAGCCGCCCTTTCACGCCTGGCCGACCGTCCGGTGGGAACCATCGCGGCGGGGCGCACCGACCGCGGCGTGCATGCCACGGGCCAGGTGGTCTCGGCAGCCATGCCCGACAGATGGACGGCAACGGACGCCCGACGCTCCCTGAACGCGATCCTCCCGCCCGACATCTGGGTGGCGGCGGCCGAGGAGGTATCGGGCTCGTTCCATGCCCTGCGGGACGCGGTGGCTCGTTCCTACGTCTATCGCGTCGGCACCGCGGACATCGCCTGGTCGCCCTTCCGGCGGCGCTGGTGCTGGCCCGTCCGGGACGCGCTGGACGGAGATGTCCTGATGGAGGCGGCGGCGCTGTTCGTGGGAACGCACTCCTTCCGCGCGTTCGCCAAGTCCGGCCAGGAGGAACGGGGCCACCGATGTGTGGTGCACGAGGCCGTGTGGCGTCCGTGGGACGACGTCGGGTACACGTTTCGCATCACGGCGAACCGCTTCCTGCACCACATGGTCCGGTACCTGGTGGGCACGATGGTGGACGTGGCGCGGGGCGGCAGACCCCTGTCCGAGCTGGCCGCCCTGCTGTCGGAGACGAACGGGCTCACCACGTCGCCGCCGGCGCCGCCGGAGGGCCTGTTCCTGGATCACGTGCGCTACGCCGGGAGCGGAAAGGAGCTGGAAGCATGAACGTGACGGGCCGCGGGGAGGCTGCAGGCACGAGATGGGGGCCATGACCCGTCCCTGGCTCGTTCTCGGCCTCGCGGCCATGCTGGCCTGCTCGGCCTGCGACGAGGCGCCGGGCCCGGAGGGAACGGCCTACGCCGCGCCGCCCCCGTCCTCTGCCCCGGTGGAGCGGACCGGGGGGGACACGGCCTCACCGGCCGCTCTCCCGCGGCCGGACACGGTGCAGACGGTGCTGGACGCCTCCCGCCGCACGGCCATCGTCAGGGCGGCGGAGCGGGCGGCGCCGGCGGTCGTAAGCGTCAACGTGACCCGTCGCCAGACGGTCCAGCCCCGGTCCCTGTGGGAGAGCTTCTTCGTGCCTCGCGGCTACGAGCGCGTGGTGCAGGGGTTGGGCTCGGGCTTCATCTACGATGCCAGCGGGCTCATCCTCACGAACGAGCACGTGGTGCGCGGCGCCCAGGAGATCGTGGTCACGCTGGCCGACGGTCGCGATTTCGCCGCCGAACTGGTGGGCACGGACGACGTCAACGACCTGGCCGTGCTGCGCATCGGCGAGCCCGGACCCGAACCCCTGCCCACGGTGGATCTCGGCACGTCCAGCGATCTGATGATCGGCGAGTGGGTAGTGGCCATCGGCAATCCGTTGGGGTACCTCCTCTCCAACCCGGAGCCCACGGTCACGGCCGGCGTGGTGAGCGCCCTGGGCCGCAACATCATCCCCAGCGGTCAGGATGAGTCGGGCTACTACCTGGACATGATCCAGACGGACGCGTCCATCAACCCCGGCAACTCGGGCGGCCCCCTGGTGAACGCCCGCGGCGAGGTGGTGGGCGTGAACTCCTCGATCCTGTCCCGGACCGGGGGGAGCGAGGGGCTGGGGTTCGCCATCCCCATCGACCGGGCGCGCCGGGTCGCCGCGGACCTGGCCCGGGACGGCATGGTCCGGCGGGCCTGGCTCGGTGTGGAGGTGGAGCCTGCGGAGGCGAACCGGTTCGGCCGCAGCAGGAGCATCCAGGTGGCGCGGGTGGCGAAGCCCTCACCGGGCTCGGAGGCGGGTCTGCGCGCCGGATCCATCATCCGCTCCGTGGACGGCGAGCCGGTACGGACGCCGCTGGACTGGGAGGCCGCCGTCCTGCAGGCACGGCCGGGAGAGCCCCTCGTGGTGCGCACGGACCGGGGCACTGTACGGCTTGTACCGGAGGACCTGCCGTCCCTGACGGCGGAGCGGATCCAGGCGCTGGAGGACTTCGAGCTGGTGACCCTGACGCCGGCGATCCGGGCGGAGCGCGGCGTGGCGGCGGAGAGCGGCGCCCTCATCGTCTCCCTCTCGGGCGCGGCCCGCGACCTGGGGTTGCGGGAAGGGGATGTGATCCTACAAATCAATCGGCAGCGCACCCGTTCGGCGGAGGAAGCGGCCGAGCTTCTCGGCCGACTGTCGGGACGCGGCACGGTGGTCCTGTACTACGAGCGCAACCGGCGCGTGGGCAGCGTATCCTTCTACATCCGGTGAGGGGCGACATGGCGGACCCAGCGACAGGAAGCGGACGCGATGAGTGAAGCCCCGACGTCGTATCAAAACCCCCTGATCGAACGGTACGCATCGGACGCCATGAGCCGGATCTTCTCGCCGGCCTTCAAGTTCGGGACCTGGCGCCGCCTCTGGCTCGCACTGGCCGAGACCCAGAAGGAGCTGGGTCTGGAGATCGCCGACGAGGCGCTGGCCGCCATGCGCGCGCACCTGGACGACATCGATCTGGCGCGGGTGGCGGAGCTGGAGCACAAGCTGCGCCACGATGTGATGGCCCACGTCCACCATTTCGGCCAGGTGGCACCGCAGGCCCGGGGCGTCATCCACTTCGGCGCCACCAGCGCGTACGTCACGGACAACACGGAGCTGATCCAGCACCGGGACGCCATGGAGCTGGTCCGGGACCGTCTCCTGGCGTGCATCGCGGCGCTGGCACGCTTCGCCGAGGAGCACCGGGCGTTGCCGACGCTGGGCTTCACCCATTTCCAGCCCGCCCAGCCCACGACCGTGGGCAAGCGCGCCACGTTGTGGCTGCAGGACCTGCTCCTGGACCTGGAAGACGTGGAGCATCGACTCGCCGCGTTGCGGTTCCGGGGCGTTCGCGGCGCCACCGGCACCGAGGCCTCCTTCCTCCAGCTCTTCGACGGCGACCACGACAAGGTCGGGGAGCTGAACCGCAGGGTGGCCGAGCGTATGGGCTTCGACCGGCTGTACGGCGTGTCGGGGCAGACGTACCCCCGCAAGCTGGACTACGCCATGCTCGCGGCCCTGGGCGGGATCGCGGCGTCGGCCTCCAAGTTCGCCCACGATGTCCGTCTGCTCCAGCACCTGCGGGAGCTTGAGGAGCCGTTCGAGGAGGAGCAGATCGGTTCCTCGAGCATGCCGTACAAGCGGAACCCCATGCGGGCCGAGCGGATGACCGCCCTGGCCCGGCACGCGCTGGCCCTGACCGTGGACGCCGGGTTCACCGCGGCGACCCAGTGGCTCGAGCGTACCCTGGACGACTCGGCGAACCGCCGGATCGTCATACCCGAGGCATACCTCACGGCGGACGCCGTGCTCCTTCTGTACCACAACGTGGCCGCCGGGCTCGTCGTCCGGCCCGCCGTCATCCGGCGCCGACTCGAGCAGGAGCTGCCGTTCCTGGCCACCGAGTCCATCCTGATGCACGCGACCCGGGCGGGCGGCGACCGCCAGGACCTGCACGAGCGCATCCGGCAGCACTCCGTCGCCGCGTCCGAGCGCTTGAAGACCGAAGGTGGGGAGAACGACCTGCCGGAGCGCATCGCCGCCGACGACGCCTTCCCCCTGGGCCTGGACGAGATCCGCCAGATCCTGGCGCCGGACCGGCACATCGGGCGGGCGCCCGAGCAGGTGGATGCGTTCCTGGAACGCTGGGTCCGGCCCGTCCTCGACCGCTACGAGCCCACCGAACCCCCTCCCGAGCCGCGAGTCTGACGTGCCCGACGCCATCGCCGAAACCGAGCTTCCCTTCCCCCTCCTCACCCGAGGCAAGGTCCGGGACATCTACGACGTCGGTCAGGACCGGCTGCTGCTGGTCGCCACCGACCGGATCAGCGCCTTCGACGTCGTGCTGTCGCCGGCCATCCCTTGCAAGGGCGAGGTGCTCACCCAGATCACGGCGTGGTGGCTTGCCCGGTTGGCGGACCTGACACCGAACCACCTGATCTCGGCCGACCCGGACACGATCACCGGGGCGGTCCCGGGCCTGGCGGATACCCGGTCCATCTGGGGTGGTCGGGCCATGCTCGTGCGGAGGGCCGAGACGATTCCCGTCGAGTGCGTGGTGCGCGGCTACATCGCCGGGTCGGCCTGGGCCGAGTACCGGCACAGCCGGACGCTGGCCGGAGAGCCCCTGCCCGAAGGCCTGGAGGAGGGTGCCCGGCTGGAGGAGCCCATCTTCTCGCCGGCCACGAAGGCCGAGTCCGGGCACGACGAGAACATCACGTTCGAGACGGTCCGGCGGCGCATCGGGCCCGAGCTGGCGGAGCATCTCGAGAGCACGAGTCTGGCGCTGTACCGCCGCGGTCGGGACATCGCCGACGACGCGGGCATCATCCTGGCGGACACGAAGTACGAGTTCGGCCGCCTGGCGGACGGGACCGTCCTGCTCATCGACGAGGTCATGACCCCGGACTCTTCCCGGTTCTGGCCTAAGGAGCACTACGAGGTGGGCCGGTCCCAGCCCTCCCTGGACAAGCAGCCCGTGCGGGACTACCTGGAAGGGCTGACGCGGGAAGGCGCCTGGGACAAGACCCCGCCGGCCCCGGAGCTGCCGCCGGAGGTGGTGGCTGCCACGACGGAGCGCTACCTGCGCATCTTCCGGCTCCTCACCGGGTACGAGCTGGATGGGTTCCCTGTGGGTGGGCAGGAGGCGTGACGTGGGGTCGCCGGCGGTCATCATCCTGGGCGTGCTCGGCCTCCTCGCCTTCGGCGCCGGCGTGTGGCGCCGGAGCTGGCGCTGGTGGCTGTCCGGCTACTTCCTCGTGGCTGCGGCGGTGGTCGCGAGGCTGGTCCAGGGTGCCTGAATCGGCGAGCCGGCCAAACGAGAGACTCCGAAAACCCGTTTCGGAAGATTAGACGACGATGTGTGGAATCGTGGGCGTGACGGGGATCGAGCCCGCCGCGGAAGCAGCGTTCATGGGGCTGTACGCCCTGCAGCACCGGGGCCAGGAGGCCGCCGGCATCAGCGCGGTCCGGTCCGATGGGTCCATCGCCGTGCGGAAGGACCGCGGCAGCGTCTCCGAGGTCTTCGATGACGCGACGCTCGGCTCCCTGCCGGGGCGTACGGCCCTGGGCCATACGCGCTATTCCACGGCGGGCGGTGCCGGACTGGAGAACGCGCAACCGCTGGTCGCTCGCTACCGGAACGGCGACATGGCCCTGGTCCACAACGGCAATCTGACGAACGCACAGGTTCTCCGGCGGGAGCTCGTGGAGGAAGGTGCCCTGTTCCAGGCCACCATCGACACGGAGGTGATGGTCCACCTCATCGCCCGGTCCCGCTGTCCCACGGCGGAGGAGCAGATCGCCGAGGCACTGTCCCGGCTCCAGGGAGCCTTCTCCGTCATCATCACCATCGGCGACGTGCTGTACGCGGCCCGGGACCCGTGGGGGTTCCGGCCGCTCGTGCTGGGGCGGCGGGACGACGGGTACGTGGTTGCCAGCGAGACCTGCGCCCTGGACATCCTTCACGCCGAGCTCATGCGGGACCTGGACCCCGGCGAGATGATCAAGATCGAGGATGGCCAGGTGACCGCTCTGCCCAGCGTGGGCCCGGAGCACCGCCGGGCGCCGTGCATCTTCGAGCTGGTCTACTTCGCCCGACCCGACTCGCGGCTCTGGGGCGTGAGCGTGGACCGGGCCCGCAGGGCGTTCGGCCGGCAGCTTGCCCGGGAACAGCAGGCGGAAGCGGATTGCGTGATCAGCGTGCCGGACTCGTCCAACTCCGCCGCGCTGGGCTACGCCGAGGAATCCGGCATCCCGTACGAGCTGGGCCTGATCCGGAACCACTACGTGGGGCGCACGTTCATCCATCCCACGCAGGCCGGCCGGGACCTCCGGGTACGGATCAAGTACAACCCGGTGCGGGAGCTGCTGGAAGGGAGGCGTGTCGTCGTAGTGGACGACTCCCTGGTCCGCGGCACCACGAGCATGGGCCTGGTCCGGATGATCCGTGAGAACGGGGCACGGGAAGTGCATCTGCGAATCGCGAGTCCGCCGGTGCGCCACCCCTGCTACTACGGCATCGACATGCCGACCAAGGAAGAGCTCATGGGCTCCTCCAGGACGGTCGAGGAGATCCGGACCGCCCTGGACGTCGAATCCCTGGGCTACCTGTCGCTGGACGGCATGAAGGCGGCGGTCGCGGAGTACGGGCCGTTCTGCGACGCGTGCTTCTCCGGCGACTACCAGGCGCCGCTGGTGGACCTGGAAGAGGGGTTTCCCGTCGTTTCGTCGAGTTGAACGGCCGGCTTCGAGGCTAGAGGAGGCATCGTGGGGACATCGAGCAGGTCCGAAAAATTCGTCTACTACTTCGCTGACGGCGACGCCGAAGGCGGCAAGGAGGACAAGCGCCTCCTGGGTGGCAAAGGCGCCAACCTGGCCGAGATGACCAGGATCGGCGTACCGGTGCCCCCGGGATTCACGATCACCACCGACGCGTGCCGCCGCTACATGAAGACCGGGGACCTGCCGGGAGGGCTTGAGGACGAGGTCCACTCCGCCATGAAGCGCCTCGAGAAGAACATCGGGCGCTCCTTCGGCGACGGCAGAGACCCTCTCCTCGTCTCCGTCCGCAGCGGAGCCGCCATCTCCATGCCCGGCATGATGGACACGATCCTGAACCTGGGCCTGAACGACGAGACGGTGGAAGGGCTCGCCCGCGCGGCGAACGACCGCCGCTTCGCCTTCGACTCCTATCGCCGCCTCGTGCAGATGTACGGCGATGTCGTCCTCGGCATCGACGCGGACAAGTTCGAGCGGCTGCTCCGGGACAAGAAGGCCAAGAACCAGGTCGAGCACGAGACGGAGCTCTCGGCGGAGGCGCTGGAACGGCTCGTCGTCGCTTTCAAGAAGCTCGTGGAGCACCAGTCCGGCGAACCCTTCCCCCAGGACCCCATCGACCAGTTGTGGGGCGCCATCCGGGCCGTCTTCGATTCCTGGAACAACCAGCGCGCCATCGACTATCGGCGCGTGAACGGGATTTCGGCCGACCTGGGCACCGCCGTGACGGTGATGGCCATGGCCTACGGCAACATGGGCGATGATTCGGGCACGGGCGTGGCGTTCACACGTCACCCGGGCACCGGGGAGAAGAAGTTCTTCGGCGAGTTCCTCCTGAACGCCCAGGGCGAGGACGTGGTGGCGGGGATCCGGGACCCCGTCTCTATCGAGGAGATGGAGAACCTCCTGCCCGAGGCGTACACGGAGCTGCTGCAGGTCCAGAATACGCTGGAGCAGCACTACCGCGACGTGCAGGACCTGGAGTTCACCGTGGAGCGTGGCCGTCTCTTCCTGCTCCAGACGCGAACCGGGAAGCGGACGGCCGCCGCCGCCGTGAAGATCGCGGTGGACATGGTCGACGAAGGCCTGATCGACGAGACCACGGCCTTGCTCCGGACCCAGCCGGAGCAGGTCGTGCAGCTCCTGCATCCCCGCCTGGACCCGGAAGCCGAGTACGAGATCATCAGCGAGGGGCTGCCCGCCTCGCCGGGCGCCGCGTCGGGGCGCGTGGTCTTCGCGGCCTCCGAGGCGGAGGAGGAAGCGAGCCGAGGCAGAGACGTCATCCTGGTGCGCAAGGAGACCTCGCCGGACGACTTCTCCGGTATGGTCGCGGCCAGGGGCATCCTGACGACGCGGGGCGGTATGACCTCCCACGCGGCGGTGGTCGCCCGGGGCATGGGCAAGCCCTGCGTGGTGGGCGCCGGCGGCGTGCGGGTGGACTACGAAGAAGGCATGTTCACGGCGGATGGCGTGGAGGTCCGGCGCGGGGACTGCATCACCATCGACGGGGCGACGGGCCGGATCATGAAGGATCGGGTCCCTCTCGTGGAGCCGACCATGTCCGCCGAGTTCGAGCGGCTCATGGAATGGACGGACAAGCACCGGCGCCTCGGGGTCCGCACCAACGCCGACACGCCGGAGGACGCAAAGACCGCCCGGGAGTTCGGAGCGCAGGGAATCGGTCTGTGCCGCACGGAGCACATGTTCTTCGAGGGCGACCGCATCTGGGCGATCCGGGAGATGATCGTGCTGGAAAGCGAGGGGGCGCGGAAGCGGGCCCTCGAGCAGCTCCTGCCCATGCAGCGTGCCGACTTCGAGGGGATCTTCCGGGCCATGGACGGGCTCCCGGTCACCATCCGGCTCCTGGACCCCCCGCTGCACGAGTTCCTGCCCCTGGGCGAGGACGAGGTGCGGGAGCTCGCGGAGCGGGCCGGCGTGGAAACGGATGCGGTCCGCCACGAGGTGGAGCGGCACCGGGAGGCGAACCCCATGCTCGGACACCGGGGCGCCCGGCTGGGCATGTCGCTCCCGGAGATCACGCAGATGCAGGCCCGGGCCCTCTTCGAGGCGGCCGTGGCGGCCTCCCGGGATGGCGTGGACGTGCAGCCGGAGATCATGGTCCCCCTGGTCAGTGACGCGGCGGAGCTGGAGACCCAGGCGTGCCTCATCCGCGACGCGGCCGCGCAGGTGTTCCAGGAGCAGGGCTACGAGGTCTCCTTCCTCGTGGGCACCATGATCGAGCTGCCCCGGGCGGCGCTCATGGCCGGGCGCATCGCCGAGGAAGCGGATTTCTTCTCCTTCGGCACGAACGACCTGACCCAGACCACCTTCGGCATATCCCGCGACGACGCGGGCGACTTCCTGCCGCGGTACGTGGAGGAGGGGATCCTCGAGCACGACCCCTTCCAGGTCCTGGATGAGGCCGGCGTCGGCAGGCTGGTGGAGCTGGCGACCCGGGAAGGGCGCGAAGCCAAGCCGACCCTGAAGGTGGGCATCTGCGGGGAGCACGGCGGCGAGCCTCGATCGGTGGCGTTCTTCCACCGTACCGGCCTGGACTACGTCTCGTGCTCACCGTTCCGGGTGCCGGTGGCCCGACTGGCGGCGGCGCACGCCGCTCTCGAAGAGAAGGGCGTGGAGCGTGAGCCGGACGATGAATACGCCGGGAAGCCGGAAGAGGAAGCGGAGGAGGTGGGCGCCGGTGCATGAGCTTGCCGGCATCCTGTCGGACATCTAGAATGGCGGCCATGCATCACCCGAACACCAGGCGAGCGGTCGGCTTCCGGCCGCTCGTCCGCGCGTGGCACCTGCTGCTGCTCGTCGTCGTGGGCTCGGGCGGGTGCGTTCCGTGGCTGCCCGGCCCGGAAGGCACCACGGTCGAGCCGGATGCCCGGGCCCGGATCGTGCTCCTCGGAACGACCGACGTACACGGCACCCTCTACCCCTACGACTACTACACGGGTGGCGAGACCGGGTACGGCCTTGCCCGGGTGGCGCCGCTGGTCGACAGCATCCGGACGGCCAACCCGGGCAGGACGCTCCTCTTCGACTCCGGTGACCTGCTCCAGGGCAACCCCCTGGCCTACTACTACGCTCGCGACGGTGCGCCCCGGCCCAACCCCGTGATCCGGGCCATGAACCTGCTGGAGTACGACGCGGCGGCCATCGGCAACCACGAGTTCAACTACGGCCTGACCCGCCTGGCCGAGGCGATCGAAGACGCCGACTTCCCCTTCCTGTCGGGCAACGTGTTCCACGCGGGCGGTGAGGACCGAGCGTACACCCCGGGAGCCCTGCTCGAGCGCGTGGTCGACGAAGACACGATCCGTATCGGGGTGACCGCGGGCACGCCCCCCGGCGTCCGGCTCTGGGACCGGGACCACGTGCAGGGCGTGCTGGAGTTCCGGGACGTGGTCGAGTCCCTCCGGCCGGTGGTCGATTCCCTGCGCAGCGCGGGCGCGGACGTTGTCGTGGTGCTCTCCCACGGGGGGCTGGACGGAAGCACCTACGGGGGTGACGTTCCGCCGGAGAATGCCGCCGCGGCGCTGGCCCGGCAGGTGCCCGGCATCGACGTCATCTTCATGGGTCACACGCACCGGGAAGTGGCCGATACCACGATCAACGGGGTGCTGCTGCTCCAGGCTCGGGACCGGGCCCGTAGCCTCGCCGTGGCCACCCTGTCCCTGGAACGTCCGGCGGGAGCCTGGCAGGTCGCCGGGGCCCGGGGCCGCGTGCTGCGCCCGGATCCGGCCGCCGCGGACACGGCATTCATGGATTCGCTCCGCTGGGAGCACGAGCGGGCCGTCGCCCACGTGGGCTCCGTGCTTGGCCGGTCCGGTACACGCATGGAAGCGCGAGAGGCGCGGGTACGGGACACGCCCGTGCTGGACTTCGTCAACGAGGTCCAGCGGCAGGCAGCGGGAACGGACCTGTCCAGCACGGCCGCGTTCAACCTGGACGCGGCCATCCCCGCGGGGCCCGTCCGCGTTGCGGACGTCGCCGCGCTCTACCCATACGACAACACGCTCAAGGCCGTGCGCATCACCGGCGCCCAGCTCCGGGCGTACCTGGAGAAGTCCGCGGAGTACTACCGTACGTGGGACGGGACCGGGCCGGTCACCGGCAATGCTCCCGGCTACACCTTCGACGTGGTCGCCGGCGTCGACTACACGATCGATCTCCGGCAGCCCGTGGGCGCCAGGATCACGGAGCTCGACTACCGCGGGCACCCGGTCCGGGACGAGCAGACGTTCACCCTGGCGTTGAACAACTACCGTCAGGGCGGGGGCGGCGGCTACGACATGCTCGCGCATGCGCCGGTGGTGTACGACCGGCAGAACGAGATCCGGGAGCTCCTGATCGAGGAGGTGCGCCGCCGGGGCACGGTCCGTCCCGACGACTACTTCCGCGAGAACTGGCGGATCGTGCCCGAGGCCGCCGCGGCCCCGGCTCTCGCCGAGCGGGCGCCCGGTCCGGCCCCGCAGCAGCGACCGGTCCGCCGGCTCAGGGTCCTGTCCACGAACGATTTCCACGGACACCTGGAGCCGGAGGCCCACCACGGGTCCGAAGGACGCCTGGTGGGCGGGTCCGCTGCGCTGGAGGCGTTCTTCGAGGCGGAAGAGCGCGGATTCGCGGGACCCACCCTGCTCGTGGACGCCGGGGACGTGATGCAGGGCACGCCCATCTCGGGGCTCGTGCAGGGCCGGTCCGCGGTGGCCGTCTACAACGCCATGGGCTACCACGTGGCGGCCGTCGGAAACCATGAGTTCGACTGGGGCGTGGACGTGCTCGAGGAGCGGGTGGAGCAGGCTGCGTTCCCGTGGCTTTCGGCCAACATCGCTCTCGCGGGTGCCGACACGGCGCCGTCCTGGATCCGACCCACGGCCCTCATCGAGGTCGACGGCGTACGCGTAGGCGTCATCGGGGTGACCACGGAGGACACGCCGTACGAGACGCGCCCCAGCAACGTGCGGCACCTGACGTTCAGCTCCATGGCCGACGCCATCGATCGTTGGGTCCCCGTGCTACGCGATTCCGCGGACTTCGTCGTGGTCGTGGCCCACGAGGGGGCCGAATGCGACGCGGCCGGCCAGGCGTGCGAAGGAGCACTCCTCGATGTCGCCCGGGCGCTCCATCACAAGCCGGACCTCATCGTCGGCGGGCATACGCACCGCCTGGTCCGGACCACGGTGAACGGCATACCCGTGGTGGAGGCCGGCTCCCGCGGCACCCGGTACGCCGTGGTGGACCTGACCCGCACGGCGGACGGCGTCCACGCCTGGATCCGGGGCTTGCCCGACACCTTTGTGGACCCGGTCGAGCCGGACTCCGTCATCGCCGCCCTGGTCGACGAGTTCGCAGCCTCCATCGAGCCGCTGGTACGACGCACCATCACGACCCTCCACCGTCCCCTCGACCGGACAGGCCACGAATACGCCCTGGGTCGCCTCATCGCTGATGCCCAGCGCTGGATCACGGAGGGGCAGGTCGCCCTCATGAACAACGGCGGCATCCGCACCGAGCTGGACACCGCCGTCACGTGGGGCGACCTGAGCAGGCTCCAGCCGTTCGGCAACAGCCTGGTGCGCCTCGAGCTCACCGGGGCCCAGCTCCGGGCCGCCCTGGAGCACACCGTGGCGGGGGACCGACCCATCGCCCACGTCAGCGGGCTCACCGTCTGGTACGACACGTCGAGGGAACCGGGGAACCGGGTGCTGACGGCGCGGCTGGACACGGGGGACCCTCTTCGGGACGACAGTCTGTACGCCGTCACGGTGAACGACTTCATGGCCGAAGGCGGCGATGGGTTCGAGGTCCTGACCGAAGCGCTGGTCTCGGAAGACACCGGCATACTCGACCTGGACGCCCTGGTCGAGTACCTGCAGCACCTCCCCGCGCCGGTGGAGGCGCCGGGCGAAACGAGGCTCCGGATGACCGGAGAGCCCCCGTCGTCATGGTGACCGTCACCCGCGAGCGCCTCGAGCGCCTGCCCAAGACGGATCTCCACGTCCACCTGGACGGATCGGTCCGACCCGAAACCCTGATCGAGCTGGCGAAGGAGTACGGCAAGAAGATCCCTTCCACGGACCCCCAGGCTCTCGCGGGCCTCATGCACGTCCGGAACGCCCGGGACCTGGTGGACTACCTGGAACGGTTCGACATCACGCTGTCCGTCATGCAGACGGCGCCGGCCCTGGAGCGCATCGCGTTCGAGCTGGCCGAAGACGCCGCGAGGGAGAACGTCCGGTACATGGAGGTCCGCTACTCACCGGTCCTCAACGTCCTGGAGGGCCTGGACCTGGAAGCGGCCGTCGAGGCGCCCCTGCGGGGCCTGCGCCGGGCCGAAGAAGTGTACGGGATCCGGACCGGCGTCATCATCTGCGGCATCCGGAACATGAGCCCGGAGACGTCCAGGGACCTGGCCGATCTGACCGTAGCCTTCAAGAACCGGGGCGTCGTCGCCTTCGATCTCGCCGGGGCCGAGTACAATTACCCGGCGCGCAAGCACAGGGAGGCGTTCTACACGGTGGGCAACGCCAACGTCGCCGCCACGATCCACGCCGGCGAGGCGTACGGCCCCGAGTCCATCCATGAAGCGCTGCACCACTGCAACGCCCGGCGCATCGGCCACGGGACCCGGCTTTTCGAGGACGAGGACCTCATGCAGTACGTGAACGACTTCCGGGTCCCTCTCGAGATCTGCCTCACCAGCAACGTCCAGACCCAGGCGGTTCCCTCCTTCGCCGAACACCCCGTTCGCCTCTACTACGACGAGGGGATCGTGGTGACGCTCAACACGGACAACCGCCTCATGAGCGGCACCACCGTCACCGACGAGTACTGGCGTGCCCACCACCACCTGAGCTTCACCTGGGACGACCTCACGCGCGTGGCGCGCATGGGCTTCGAGAGCGCCTTCCTGCCCCACCAGGAACGGCTCGAGCTCCTGACGGACGTGGACGCCGAGATCCGGCGGCTCACCATCGAATACGACGACGGGGCGGAAGCCGCAGACTGAGCTTCCGCCCCGCCGGACACCGCCGACGCAGCCCGGGTCAGTCGGCCGGGGCCGGCTCCCGGTCCAAGGCCAGGTACTCCTGGGCCATGTCCACGAACTCCTTGGAGCCCATGTAGATGGGTGTCTTCTGGTGCAGGGACTCGGGATCGATGTCCAGGATGTCCCGCTCGCCGTCGATGGCCCGCCCACCGGCCTGCTCCATGACGTAGCCCAACGGCGCACCTTCATAGAGCAGTCTGAGCTTCCCCTCGGGCCGGTTCATCTCGCCGGGGTACATGAAGATGCCGCCGTACAGCAGCGTCCGGTGAAAGTCGGCCACCATGGACCCGATGTAGCGGAGCGAGAACGAGGCCTCGTGTTCCTGGCCCACGCCCTTGAGCCGCTTGATGAACTCCTTCTGTCCGCGGGTCCAACGGTCGTAGTAGCCTTCGTTCACGCTGTAGATGCGTTTCGGCGGGTCGGGCAGCCGGATGTCGTGGTGACTCAGCAGGAACTCGCCGATGGACGGATCCAGGGTGAACCCGTGCACGCCCTGTCCGTCCGTGTACACCAGCATGGTGGCCGAGCCGTACACGATGTAGCCCGCCGCCACCTGTTTCCGGCCCGACTGCAGGCAGTCCGCCATCGTGCCGCGGTCACCGTCGGAGATCTTGCGGTGCACCGAAAAGATCGTCCCGATGGAGACGTTGGCGTCGATGTTGGAGGACCCGTCCAGGGGGTCGTACAGCAGGGCGTAGTTTCCCGCGGGGAACCGGTCCGGGATGGGGATGATCCCTTCGCGCTCCTCCGACGCCATGCAGCACAGGTGACCGGTGTGGTCCAGGGCCCGGTAGATGACGTCGTCGGCGTACTCGTCCAGCTTCTTCACCACCTCGCCGTGGACGTTGGTCTTGTCCGTGGCGCCCAGGATGTCTACAAGCCCGGCCTGGCTCACCTCCCGGGAGATGATCTTGGCGGCCAGCGCGATGTCGTACAGGATGTCGCTGAACGCGCCCGTCGCTTCGGGATACTTGCGCTCCTGCTCGATGATGTGCCGCTCGATGGTGATGACCGGGGTGTTCGTCATGCGTTCACCTCCAGGGATCCCCGTCGCTGATCCGGGTGTTCCGACGCCCGGGCTTCGACCTCGTATGGATTCGCGTGATAGCCGTACCGGAGATGGCCGACAAGGTATCGGAGAGGAAAGCTGATGGGATGCTGCCGCCACTGCCGCACATGCGCCAGCTCATGCTGCACGAGCCGGTCGGTAAGCCGGACCCCGGGCCGGAGCACGATGGTCCGACCGAGGGTCACCGCGGCGGCGGGGCCGCCCATGCCCGACAACCAGCCGGCGAGGCTCGTGAGGGCGCGTGATCGAACGAGCCGCACGCCGGGCAATGGCGTCGGCCGATGATGTGCGATCGATGCCGGGGGCTCGTCGTCTTCGCGACCGTCCCGTCCATCGCCGGACCCACCCATGCTGCCCTGCTGTGTGCCCATGGTTCACCGTGGGCGATACCCGCACTTCGCTCCGCGGGCTCAGCGTGTCGTCTCGACCTCGATCGTACCGTCCAGCAAGCCCCGGACCACGACGGATCCGTTCCGGTCCGTCCGCAGGATCCGGATCGACCGTCGCTGCAGGCGGTCCAGGACTCCGGGATGGGGATGGCCATAGCGGTTCCGGCGCCCCACGGGTATGAGCGCCACGCTCGGCGTAGCGGCATCCAGCAGCGCCGCCGTGGTGGACGTCCCGCTCCCGTGGTGTCCCACCTTCACCAGCTCGGCCTCCAGCGCCGTCCCGTGCCTGGCGACAAGATACTGCTCGACGGCCGCCGGCGCGTCCCCCATCAGCAGCGCGGAGAATGCGCCATACTCCAGCCGTACCACTACCGAAATGTCGTTCGCGCTTTCACTTGCGTCAAGCGAGCCGGCTTCGGGATAGAGCAGCTGGACGGTGACGCCGTCCAGCTCCAGGCGGCGTCCGGCCCGGGCGGCGAACCACCGCGTCTCCCGGGTCTTTGCCGTCCCCAGCAGCTCCAGGTACAGCGGCTTGCCGGTGGCGCGGCCCGGGTCGAGGACGGCGCCCACCGACAGCGCCTCGAGGACGGCGGCCGCGCCGCCCACGTGGTCGCCGTCCGGGTGGGTCAGGACGAGGGCCTCCAGCCGATCTACGCCCCGTTCCAGGAGGTACGGCACGACCCGCGCACGGCCGGCGTCCCAGTCTTCGGATCGGGGCCCCGCATCCACCAGAATCCAGCGCCCCCGTGGTGATCGGACGGCGATGGCATCGCCCTGCCCTACGTCGATGGCGTGGACCTCCACGGATCCGTTCCGTCCCGGCGCCGCCCGCTGGCCCGTGACCAGCCAGGCCGCCAGAAGCAGGGCCACGGCCATCCGTCGCGGCGTGAAGCGGGTCCCGCGAGCCACCGCGACCGCCGTCAACCCGGCCAGGCCCAGGGCCAGGGCCGTGCCCCGGGGCACATAGGCGTGGCCGAAAGGAACGGCACCCGCGACGCCCGCCGTGGCGTCCAGGAGCCCGAGCAGGACGCCGGCACCACCCGCCAGGAACTGTCCCGGCCCATGGCTGACCACATCCGTCATGACCGCCAGGGCCGTTGCCGGCACGGCCAGACCCAGGAGCGGGATCGCCACCAGGTTGGACAGGACGCCGATGGGCGCGACCCGACCGAAATGGAACGCCGCCACCGGCGCCGTCGCGAGGGTCGCAGCTACGCCGGTGACGAGCCCGTCCCGGATCGGGCCGGGCAGTCGGGCCAGGCGCGTCCGCAACGAGCCCCTCAGGGCAACGATGCCGACGGCGCCGGCGAAGCTGAGCTGAAAGCCCACATCCAGGATGCCGAAGGGATCCAGGACCAGGATCGCCGCTGCGGCGGCGGCCAGGAGGGCGAAGGGATCGGCGGGGCGCTGGAGGATGCGGGCGACGACGAAGAGAAGGATCATGAGCGTCGCCCGGACGGCGGAGTGGGGAGCACCCAGGAACGCCACGTATCCCAGCGTCAACAGGCCTGCCACGACGTACACGGCGGTGCGGCCGACTCCGGTCATCGCTCCGAGACTCACGGCCAAGCCGAAGATGATCGCCACGTGGAGCCCGGAGATGGCCAGCACGTGACTCAGCCCGGCCCGCGCGAACCGCTCCCTGCGCTCCGGATCCAGCCCCTCCTTCCGGGCCAGGAGCAACGCCTCGGCCAGCGGCGCCCTGTGCCCGAAGAGCCGGCGCATGCGCAGTTGGAGCCCGCCCCGCGTGCGCAGCAACAGGTCGCCCCGTTCGCCGGTGGGTACGATGTCCTCGAGAACGAGCGTCCCGGTCCGGAGCGTGGGCCGTGGCCAGGGACCCCGGTCGGGTGTCTGCAGCCACAGCCCCGTGGCACGCACCTCGACGCCGGCGGCTACGGCCCGGTCCGAGAGCCGGGCGCGAACGTACTCGTGGCAGCGGGCAGTGGGAACCTCCGTGAATCCCCGCAGCAGAAACGGCACGGATGCGTCCGGAAGGGGAGCGCCGGCCATGACCCCGAACACGCCGACGCGAGCGCCGTCGGGGAGGGCGGACAGGCACCCGCATTCGGCGGAACGGAGCCCGGCGATGCCCACCAGCACGCCCGCCACCACGGCCGCCAGCTCGGGGATCCGGCTGCGGAGCGCCAGAAGCGCGGTGCCCAGAAGGAGAAGCGAAACGAAGAAAAGCCCGCCCCCGTCGGGGACGGGCAGGCGGAATCCCAGCGTCAGGCCACCGGCCAGCGCCAGGGTGGCCCGGGCGATGGGTGGGAGACCCGTCATCGGGCCTCCACGGGGCTCGTGTCAGGCCACGCGTTGCGCTTCGTTCGGGTCCACGCGCTCGCCCACGAACGTCGCGCCGGTCGTGCCGGTGAGCCGGACGTGCAGGAACCGGCCGATGAGATCCACGCTTCCCGGGAACGCCACCACCTTGTCCCGTTCCGTGCGCCCGAGCACGTCGCCGTCGCTTCGAGCCGCCCGCTCCACCAGGACCTCTTCCACGCGCCCCACCTCGGCGCGGTTGATCTCGGCCTGGATGCCGCGCTGGACCTCGATGAGCCGCGCCAGGCGCTCCCGCGCCACATCCTCCGGCACGACATCGTCCACGGGCAGGCGTGTCGCCGGCGTGCCGTCCCGCGGCGAATAGCGATAGAGGAAGGCGTCGTCGAAACGGACTCGACGCAGGAGGTCGAGCGTGGCCTCGAACTCCGCCTCCGTCTCTCCAGGGAACGCGACGATGACGTCCGTGGAGAGGGCGAGGTCCGGGACGCTCGCCCGGAGCAGGTCCACCGTTTCCAGGAAGCCGGCCACGGTGTACCGCCGAACCATGCGCTTGAGGGTCCGGTCGTGGCCGGCCTGGACGGGGAGGTGCAGTTGGCGGCAGACCGCCGGCTCTTCGGCCATGACCGCCACGAGGCCCGGCGTGACGTCGTTCGGGTGCGGCGAGGTGAAGCGGACCCGGCGGATCCCATCCACCCGGGCCACGTCCCGCAACAGACGGGCGAAATCCCAGTCGCCGTGTGTGTACGAGTTGACCGTCTGGCCAAGGAGCGTCACCTCCGGGATCCCCTGCTCCGCGACTGCCCGGACCTCGTCCAGCACCTCACGGGGGTGCCGGTTCTTCTCGGAGCCCCGTACGTACGGCACGATGCAGTACGTGCAGCGGTAATCGCAGCCGCGCTGTACCGGGACCCACGCCCCGGTCCTGCTGGTCCTGTGGACTTCGAGCCCCTCGTAGTTCTCGTGGGCCTCGAGGTCCAGGACCGCGGCCCTGCGCCCATCGGCTGGCCCGCCCCGCCCGCCCCGTGCCCCGGCGGCCGGCAGCACCGGGAGGGAGCGGCGTGCGTCCCCGCCGGGCCTGCGCTCCCGGTCCGGCCGGGAGTCGCCTTCGAGCCACCCGGGCCGGACCGCTGCCAGCGTTTCGGGCAGCTTGCGGTAGCCGTCGGGGCCCATGACGAAGTCCACATACGATGCCCGGTCCAGCAGCGACTCGCCCAGCCGCTGGGCCATGCAGCCGGTCACGCCGATGACGAGGTCGGGACGTCCCTTCTTGAGCCGGTTCAGCTCGCCGACCCGGCCCAGCACGCGCCGTTCGGCGTGCTCCCGGATCGCGCAGGTGTTCACCAGGATCACGTCCGCCTCGTCGGGCGTTTCGGCCAGGTCGAAGCCCCGGGCCGCCAGGATGCCCTGCATCAGCTCGCCGTCGCTGATGTTCATCTGGCAGCCGTACGTCTCGACGTACGCTCTACGCTGGTGTCCCTTGCGGGGCGCATCCATGGTGGTCGGGGTCGTCTTCTGCTCCACGGTGCTCAGCGGCCGAACAGGGTGATGGAGAGGTTGACCCGCCAGAACGTCTCGGTCAGTCCGGTCGTGTCGGTGTCGCCCCGGGCGCCGCGCTCCACGTCCAGGTCCACCACGGCCAGCGGGTTGACACGGCTCTCTCCGAACCGGAGGCCGACGCCGCCGTTCACGGACCATTCCGACGGTGCTGCCTGCCCGAAGGCGAAGGGCAACTGCGCGTAACGGAACCCGAGACGGACCGGCAGCGGCCGGGCCTGGCGCCCGGCGCGTTCCCACTCGAGCCCCCCACCCACCTCCCACGTGTCGCGGGCGGCCGCCACGCCCGGCGGCAGGGAACCGGTGTCCAGCGCGTCGGCCGCGGTGCTCCAGCCCGCCCAGCGCCCGGACACGGCCAGCAGCAGCGGCGGCGCCAGGTACGCGCTGGTGCCGACGGCCACCTGGACGGGCAGCTCGATGGTCCGGTCCGACACGGCGGGGTCCCTGGCCGTCGCCGTCAGCGAGCCGCCCCACGTCACGCTCCCGCCGATGCGCAGGATCCGCGCCGGGTCCCAGCGGAAGCCGAAGGCCGCGGTGGGCGCACCATAGCTCCAGCCGACGCGCCGCTCGAACCCCTGGAGCGCCACCCCCGAATCGGGGAAGGTGCGCGTCAGCGTCACCGTCTGCTGGCCGCTGTACGCGCCCACGCTTGCACCCAGGGCAAAGCCCGGCGTCACCGAGTAGGCCAGGCCGACCCGGGCCTGGCCCAGGCCGCCCACGGACTCGGTGATGTCGGTCACGGACACCGTATCCGGCCCCACCACCTCCGTGCCCTCGCTGCGCACGGCCCACGACTGGTCCAGGAACGCACCGTATCCCGCCGTGGCCACCATGCGCGTACCGAGGGGATACAGCACCTGGACCAGCGGAAACCGGGTCGTCGCCACGTCGGCCGTCGCCCCTTCGAGCTCCATGGTGCGGGGCGACGACAGGACGCCCGCCGTGATGCCCTTCCGGACGATGCCCGCCGCCGATGCCGGGTTGACCATGGAGGGGTTCAGGCCCAGCAGCCCGACGCCGATCCCGCCGAGCGTGCGCGCGCGCCCGTCCGTCGGCGCCACCGGCACCCCGAGCCCGCGCGCGCTGAACAGGGACTGTGCCTCGACGGGCCCGCTCAGAGCGACGACCCCCGCCAGCATCAGCAGCACGCGACGCATCACTGGATCCGCTCCGGGTTCACGACGGACACGACCAGGCGCAACCGGGGCGGGCTCGCCGTCTCCAGCGAGAAGAACTCCGTGTAGCCGAACGTCCCGCCCTCGTCGCGGGGCAGCAGACCGAGGGTCCGGATCCGGTCCTCGTCCTCGATGTCCGGATCCACGAGACGACGGACGAAATCGGTGATGGGCACGTCCACGGCACCGGGGCCCGGCGACGCCGTGAACCGGTCCTCGGGCACCGCCGGAGGGTAGCGGGGGGAGCGCGATGCGCTCAACGGAGATCGGGCCAGCGGGACGCCCGGCGTCTCCAGGACCTCCCGCGCTTCGAAGACCAGTTCGGCCTCCGGCCTGAACCCGCCCGGGTAGGACGGCTCCAGAAGCAGCCCTGCGTAGTTCAGGGTCACCTCGTCGATGAGCACCGTGCAGTCGGCGGCACCGCAGTCCGCACCCAGGTCCAGCTCGGTGCCCATCATGGGCAGGAACCAGAAGACGGCCCGCCAACCCGGCGTGCCTCCGACCCGAACCACGCCCTGGCCGGGGTCCGGCTGTTCCGGGTCGAAGACGAACGTCGAAAGCTGGGTCGTCGACACCTCGATGACGGTGTCGAGCCGGGCAAGCGGACGGACCTGGAAAAAGAGTCTGCTGGACCGGATCCGGTAGCGGGTGTCCGGGGCCCCGGCCCGGAGCAGGATCCCGTCCACGTCGTTCACGGTGTCCGCCAGGGCGACGGCGCCGGTCGAATCGATCTCGACCGTCACGGTGTCGATGCCGACCGTGTCGTCCTCGGCGGGCTCGGGCTCCCAGACGCCCGTGCCCAGCAGCATCCCCGTGGTACCGCCGGGTTGGGTCCAGGGCAATCGTGCACCCGTCGTGTCCACGCGGAACGACCAGCTCGCCGTGACGCGGTGCCATTCCTCGACGATGGTGTACGCCTCGAGCGTCGAGCCGGCGGGTGCCGTCGTCGTGCTGGTGTCCAGCTCCAGCAGCAGGCGGGCGCCGACGAACCGTGGGATCGTGTCCGTCGTGCTGTTGTCCGTGGAGTCGGTGTACGTGACCGACGTCGGGGCCGAGTACCGCAGCAGCGTGTGGGCATTCACCTGGCCCTCGAAAGACCCGGCCACGAGTCTGAACCCCACCGTCGCCGGGGAGCGCAGGCCACCGTAGGTCGTGTCCGCGGCCAGGAACGTCGCCGGATCCAGAACGACCTCGTACGTGCGCAGCGCGCCCTCCGTCAGCGAGCCACCCACCTCCGTCGGGACCTCGTCGCCGCACGCAATCGCGATCAACGCCGCCAGGGAGACAAACCCGATTCGCTTCACGCCGTTCCTCGTCCTGCCTTTCGCTGCGACGCTACGTCGCGTCGTCGTTCGCGGTGTCGCTCTCGTGCAGCTCGAATCCCGCCGGCAGCAACTCCTCCAGCCGCCATGACGCCGTTCGGCCGCTCACGGTCATGGAGACGATCTCGACACCGCCACCGAACTCGATGAGCACCTGCCGGCACGCCCCGCACGGCGCCACCGGCTCTCTGCCCGCCGTCATCACCAACAGCCGGGTGAACGACCGGTGGCCTGCCGCTACGGCGGCCCCCACGGCCACCCGTTCCGCGCACATCGCCAGACCGAACGACGCGTTCTCGACGTTGCAGCCCTCGAAGACGCTGCCGTCGGCCGTCTCCAGCGCACACCCCACCTTGTAGCCGGAGTAGGGCGCGTACGCCCGTTCCCGGGCCCGCCTCGCCGCGCCGGCCAGGTCAGCCACGGCCCACCTCGACACGGGGAAGCCGCTGCCCGAGCCCGGCGAGGATCTCGTAGCCGATCGTTCCGACGATGCCCGCGACCTCCTCCACCCGGATCTCCCCTGCCCCGTCCGTGCCCATGAGCGTGACCACGTCGTCGACGCCTGCGTCGGGCACATCCGTCAGGTCTACAACGGTCAGGTCCATGGAGATGCGACCGATGATCGGGACCCGCCGGCCCCGCACCAACGCCGAGCCGCGGTTGCCCAGAGCCCGGGGCAGCCCGTCGCCGTACCCGATGGCCAGCGTCCCCCAGCGTTCCGGCCGCTCGGCGGCGTGCGTCGCGCCGTAGCCTACCGTCGTGCCCGCCGGCACCTCCTTCACCAGGATGATACGCGACCGGACCGCCACCACCGGCACAGGACGCGGCGCCAGCTCGTCGGAGACCGCAGCCTGTACGCCGTACAGGAAGATCCCCGGCCGGACCAGGTCCAGACCGAGCTCCGGCCACCGGACCGAGGCGGCGCTGTTGGCCGCGTGGACCAGCACCTCGTCCCGGTCCACGCCAAGCTGTACCAGCGCGTCCTGGAAACGTTCCCACTGGACCTCCGTGACCGACGGGTCCGCCTCGTCCGCGCTGTGGAAGTGCGTGAACACGCCCGCGCAGCGTGCCGTGGATGCGTCCCGCACCGCGGGGCCCCACGTGCCGACCTCTCTCCAGTCGAACCCGCACCGGCCCATCCCGGTGTCGATCTCCAGGTGGTACGCCAGGGGACGGCCACGCCTCCGACCCTGCTCCGCCCAGCGCTCCAGCCCGCCCAGATCCGAGATCGCCGGCACGAGGTCGGCATCCGCCGCCGCCTCCACCTCTCCCACCGGCACAGGGCTGAACACGACGATGGTCCGCTCCACGCCGAGCTCCCGCAGCGCGATGCCCTCCGCCACGGCAGCCACGCCGAACCCCCAGGGGCTCAATGGCTCCAGGGCGCGAACCAGGCGCTCCGCGCCCAGGCCGTACCCGTTCGCCTTCACCATGGGCAGGACCCCGACCCGGGGTCGGGCCGTCTCGGCGACCGTCCCGAAATTCGCGCGCACGGCGTCGAGGTCCACCTCGACCCATGCGCGCGTATCATGTGCGTTTGACATGGCTCGTAAAGGTTTGAACAATAGACCGGCCATGAGTCGACCGCAAGGCGAGAAGCCCGTAAATGAAAGGGCCGCCGGGGATTCCGGACAGCTCGAGCGCGTGCTGGAGCTGGTGCGGTTCCTGCGCGCGAACTGTCCGTGGGATGCCGCCCAGACACACCGCTCGCTCGTGCCCTACCTCCTGGAAGAGGCCCACGAGGTCGCCGAGGCCATCGAGGCCATGCCCGCCGGGGAGCCGGCGGAACCGTCCAGCGGCGCGGCGGCGCCCGCGGAAGGCGGCGCGCGGCCCCGAGCGACGCTGGTCGCCGAGCTGGGCGATCTGCTGCTGAACGTGGCCTTTCAGATCGTGCTTGCGGAGGAGCGGGGCGCGTTCACCGCGGCCGAGGTGGTCTCGACGGTGGAAGCCAAGATGAGGCGGCGTCACCCGCACCTGTACGGAGAGGGCGAGGCGGCGGCGTGGGAGGAGCTGAAGCGGCGCGAGCGCGCGATGAAGCAAGACGAACGGGAGCGGGTCCTGGAAGGCCTCGCCTCCACCCTGGACCCTCTGTCCCGTGCGCACCGCATCCAGGACCGGGTCGCCGCGGTGGGCTTCGACTGGGACAGCGCGCACGGCGCGTTCGAAAAGGTTGCGGAGGAGCTCGAGGAGGTGCGTCGCGCCCTGGAAGAGGAGCCGTCCCCCGCCCTGGAAGAGGAGCTCGGCGACCTGCTCTTCGCGGCGGTGAACCTGACGCGGCTGTCCGGCGTGCACGCCCTCAGCGCATTGCGCAGGGCGAACCGCAAGTTCACGACCCGGTTCGAGCGCCTGGAGATGCTAGCACGGGAGCGGGGCGTCATCCTGGGAGAGGCGTCGCTGGAGGAGCTGGACGCCCTCTGGGACGAGATCAAGGAGAGCGAAGGCTGAACCGGCGCTCGACCGGGGGCTTGTCCCGGCCACCTCCATGACCGACATTGGGCAGCGGCAGCGCTGTAGCCCTTCCCGCGCACCGTGCGGTCGGGGCATCCCCGGACGATTCCATACCATACCACGGGCAGAGGAGTAGCGACATGCCGGAAGGCAATGGAAAGCGGGTTCGTGTGATCCTGCGCTGGCTCCAGGTGCTGGACAGCCTGGAAGGCGTCGGCGATGACACCGGCGAGTTCTCGTTCACATTCCGGGTCAGGAGCGACAACGGGGACCTCCTCCAGGAGACCCGTCTACCGGAGAAGGGGTACATCTCCATCTCCGACCACCCGGCGTGGAACAAGCTGGACAAGCTCAACCGCGTCATCTTCGACGGCGTGGTGGAGGACCACCTGGAGGTCGAGCTGCTCGGCGAAGAGCACGACCTGCTCAGCGCGAACGACCACCTGGACACGTACAGGCGCGAGTTCACGGGCGATCCGGAGACCTGGGTGGGCAGCTACCACCCGCGTGACGAGGGCGGCAAGGGCAAAGACCCGGAGCACATGAGCAACTGGCGGGTCGCCTACGACATCGAGCTGGTCTGACGATCCGCGCGCCGGCTCCTCGCAGCATCCCCTCGAAGTAGCCCTTGGGCCTGGGCCTGGGCCTGCCCTTGCCCCTGCCCCGCCGGCGCCCCCGGCGCCGGCCCTTCAGGGGTAGATCCGGTTCAGCATGCGCGGGAACGGGATGGCCTCGCGGAGATGGGCCCGGCCCGTGATCCAGGCGACGGTCCGCTCCAGGCCCAGGCCGAAGCCGGAATGCGTGAAGGTCCCGTACTTCCGCAGGTCGAGGTACCAGCCGTACGCTTCCTCGGGCAGGCCTTCCTCCCGGATGCGGGCGAGGAGCCGGTCGTGGTCGTCCTCGCGCTGGCTGCCGCCGATGATCTCGCCGTAGCCTTCCGGCGCGATGAGGTCGTTGCACAGCACCGTGCGCGGGTCGTCCGGGTTCTCCTTCATGTAGAAGGCCTTGGCCCGCTTCGGGTAGTTGTAGATGAAGACGGGCCGGTCATGCTCCTCGCCGATGATCGTCTCGTCGGGCGCGCCCAGGTCGTCGCCCCAGGCGATGTCGCTGCCCCGTGCCTGGAGCAGCTCCACGGCCTCGTCGTAGCTGACCCGCGGGAACGGCGGCACGACGCGCTCCAGGGGCACCGTGTCACGCTCCAGCGTCTCCAACTCTCCGGCGCAGCTCTCCAGCGAGCGCTGGACCAGGTAGGAGACGAGCTCCTCCTGGAGCCTCATGTTGTCCTCGGAATCGTACCAGGCCATCTCGGGCTCGATCATCCAGAACTCGGTGAGATGGCGCCGTGTCTTGGACTTCTCCGCCCGGAAGGTCGGACCGAAGGTGTAGATCTTGCCGAAAGCGGCGGCGCCCGCTTCGCCGTAAAGCTGGCCCGTCTGCGCGAGGAACGCGGACTCGCCGAAGTAGTCGGTCTCGAAGAGCGTCGTGCCCTCCTCGCCGATGGAGCCCGTGAGGATGGGCGAGTCCAGGCGCACGAAACCGCGCTCGTAGAAGAAGTCCTGGATGGCCTGCTCCACCTCGTTGCGGACGCGCAGGACGGCGTGCTGCTGGCTGGACCGGAGCCAGAGATGCCGGTGGTCGAGCAGGAACTCGACGCCGTGCTCCTTGGGTTGGATGGGATAGTCCTCGCTGGGACCCAGGACCTCCAGGTCGGAGAGGGCGAGCTCGTAGCCGCCGGGCGCACGGTCGTCGACCCGGACGGTGCCCGTCACGCGCACGCTGGACTCCTGTGTCAGCGTCTCCACGGCGCACCACAGCGCGTCCGGGACCTGGCTCTGCACGACGACGCACTGCACGAGACCGGTCCCGTCCCGGACAACGATGAAGGCGACCTTGCCGTGGACGCGCGTGGTCTGGACCCAGCCCCACACGACGACGTCCTCACCGACGTGCTCGCCCAGGCCCCTGATTTCCGTCTTCGTCATCGCGCTCGTGTCTGGAGGGCTGCCCGACGGCCTGCCGGGCCGCGGAAAGTAGAGGTGGGCGGCGAGGGGTGTCAATCGGGCTGCTCCGACAGGCGCCCGGCACGGCATGCGCCCGGGCCGGCGGGTGTTGTCCGAGCCCGTTCCCCGCGCCACCTTCCGGGTTGAACTCCGGGCCACGACGCTGGTATACAGATGCTGGAACAGCGCGTGCTCCGCGACCAGGCGACACTGAACCGACATCATCATGCACAGACCCGGAACCGTTCTCGTCCTCCTCCTGTCGGCCGGGCTCACCGTGCCGGCATCGGCGCAGCAGGTCGGACACATCGCCGGACGCGTGCTGGACGGGGAGACGGGCGAGCCGGTGGACGGGGTGGCCGTCCGCATCGCCGGCCTGGAGACGGCGACGGACCTGCGGGGCCGGTTCCGGATCGAGGCGGTCCGGCCCGGTCAGTACACGCTGCGCTTCTCCCACGTCGGATACGGCGAGCAGACGGAGACGGTGGACGTGACCGAAGGCGAGGTCGCGGTCGTCACGGTGCGGCTCACGCCACGGGCGATCCCGCTGGACACCATCGAGGTTACGGCGGAAGAGGCGCTGCGCGCGGAGGCACAGCGACGGGGAACCGCCGTGCGGCTTCTCACCGAGAACCAGCTGGACAGCCTGGCCACGGAGACCAGCGGCATGGGCGGAATCGTGCGCCGGCTGTCGGGCGTCATGGTACAGACCGCGGGGTACCTGGGCGCCCCCGTCTGCGTGGAAGCGATGAACCGGAGCACCCACACCGGCGGCTGCGACATGGTCACGCTGGTGGTGGACGGCCTGATCTACACCGGCGGCGACGCCCAGGACATGCTGGGTAGCATCTCCCCGTCGGACGTGGCGCGGGTCGAGTTCCTGGGCGCCGCCGAAGCCGGTGTACGCTACGGCCGGGATGCCGGCAACGGCGTTCTGATGATCCGCACCAAACAGGGCCAGGCCGCGTCCCAGGACCAGGCCCCCCGTCCCACCGTCATGGCTCTGGATGCCGGCATGACCCGGGGCCGCATCATCATGGGCGGCGTGCTGGGCGCGACGGTGGGCTACCTGGGTGGCGCCCTGGCCGGTGCGGCCACCACGCCGGACGACTTCTACGCGGGCGCGGGCCTGGGCGCCGTCATCGGCTGCACCGTGACCGCGCCGGTGGGGGTCCACCTCGGCAGCCAGGGTCTCGGCGGCCTCGGCACCAAGCTTCTCGCCTCCGGCGTCCTGGGCGGGCTGGGCGTGGCCGGGATGGAGTACACGGACGTGGACCTGGCCTTCGCCATCCTGGTCCCGGCGGCCCAGGTCGCCCTGACGAGCTGGCTCGAGCTGCGCCTCTTCGCCCGCTAGCCCTCCTCGATCTCGACGTCCACGTCCACGTCGAACCCTTCACGGATGCTGCCGGTAACGACGCAGAAATCCTCGAAGAGCCCGAGGCACCGCTCCACGCGCTTCCGCTCTCCGTCGGAGATGGTCGGATGAAGCCGGGCCCGGATCCCGCCGACCCTCCAGCGTCCCTTTTCGTTGCGCCTCATCGTGACGTGGAGATCGGTCTCCACGTCCCCCACCTCGACCCGGGACTTCTCCAGACAGAAGAGCAGGCTGGCGGTCAGGCAGTTGCCCACGGCCGCCGCGAGGACACGGCTCGCATTCGGACCCGCGTCGTCGCCCAGGGGCTCGGGCTCGTCCAAGAGCAGCTCGGGGACCCCGTCCATCCCGAAGTCCACCGTCATCTGGTAGTCCTTCTCGCGCTTCATCTTGATCTCGAATTCCTTCTCCATCCCGCCCTCCGTCGGTGAGTCATGATGGGCCGGAAGGTATCGTCCTCACCCGGTCTCGTACAGCCGCAGCCGCTCGCCGTACCGTTCCTCCAGGACGGCGCGGAAGCCGGCATGCTCCGGCCGCGCGAGCTCCGGGTCCTCCGCGATGATCGCCCGGGCATCCTCCCGGGCCCGGGCCAGCAGGAGCTCGTCCCGCTCGGGATCGAAGAAGCGGAACTCGGGCAGGCCGTGCTGCCGGGCACCGAAGAGGTCGCCCATGCCCCGGATGCGGAGGTCGGCCCGGGCGATCTCGAACCCGTCGTCGGTCTCCACCAGCACGCGCAGACGCTCCGTGGTCTCGGGCCCGCGCGCGGCGATGAGGATGCAGTAGCTCTGCTCCGCCCCGCGCCCCACCCTGCCCCGAAGCTGGTGGAGCTGGGAAAGGCCGAAGCGTTCGGCGTGCTCCACCACCATGACGGTGGCGTTGGGCACGTCGATCCCCACCTCGATGACCGTCGTGGAGACCAGGATGTGCAGGTCGCCCGCCAGGAAGGCACGCATGACCCGGTCTTTCTCCTCGCCGGGCAGCCGCCCGTGGATCAGCCCGACGCGGAAGTCGGGAAAGACGTCGTGGGCGAGCTGCTCGTACTCCTGGGTGGCGGCCCGCAGGTCCACCTTCTCCGACTCGCTCACCAGCGGATACACCACGTACGCCTGACGGCCCGCCTCCACCTGCTCCCGGATGAACGTGTGGACGGCGGACCGGGCCGTCTCGTCCCGTAACGCGGTCCGGATCTGCCGGCGACCCGGCGGCATCTCGTCCAGCACGCTCAGGTCCAGGTCGCCGTAGAGCGTGAGGGCCAGCGATCGGGGAATGGGCGTGGCGGACATGACCAGCACGTCGGGGTCGATGCCCCGCTCGGTGAGAGTCTTGCGCTGGTGGACGCCGAACCGGTGCTGCTCGTCCACCACGACGAGACCCAGGTCGCGGAACTCCACCCCTTCCTGGATGAGGGCGTGGGTACCCACCACGATCTGCGCCGCGCCCGTGGCGACGGACCCGCGCGCATCCCGCCGCTCCCGCACGCCCTGCCGGCCGGTGAGCAGCGCGACCGCCACGGGCAGCGGCTCCGTCAGCGTTCGTAACGTGCGCGCGTGCTGCTCCGCCAGGATCTCCGTGGGCGCCATGAGGGCCGTCTGGAAGCCGTTTTCCGCCGCCAGCAGCGCCGCGAAGAAGGCCACCACGGTCTTGCCCGAGCCCACGTCGCCCTGCAACAGCCGGTTCATGCGCCGCTCCGACGTCATGTCGGCGTAGATCTCGCGGATGGCCGCCTTCTGGGCGTCCGTGAGCTCGAACGGAAGCGCGTCGTGGGCCGGCTTCAGGAGCTCGTTCGTACGACGCAGGGCCCGGCCCCGGCGCTCCGTGACCTCCCGACGCACCCGGGCGTGGAGGAGCTGGAGGAAGAAGAGCTCCTCGTAGGCGAGCCGACGCCGCCCGGCCTCCGCCTCCTGGAGGCTTCCGGGCCGGTGGAGCTGCTCCAGCGCCTGCCGCAGCGGGGGCAGATGAAGCCTGCGGCGTTGCGCCTCCGGCAACACCTCCTCCGTCTCGACGCGCTCCAGCAGCGTGTCCAGGTTCGCATCCAGGATGTTCCGGATCATGCGCTGCGAGAGGCCCTCGGTCGCCGGGTAGATCGGCAGCACGACGCCCGTGTCGGATTCCTCGTCGTCACGGCCCAGGAACACGAACTCCCGCGGCTGGATCTGGCGGCCGTGGAAAAAACGCACGGGCCCGGTGACCAGCAGACGGTCGCCCTTGCGGATGGAGCGGTCCAGGAACGGCTGGCCCGGCCACGAGCACTCGATCAGGCCCGTTTCGTCCTTGATCACCGCCTGGAAGATGCGGAGGCCCTTGCGGGTGGGGATGACGCCCTTGCTCACCACGACGCCGATCACGGTGGCGTCCATCCCTACTTCGAGGCTGCGGATGCTGGTCACCGTGCTCGCGTCCTCGTAGCGCCGCGGCACATGGAAGAGCATGTCGCGGGCCGTCCGGACACCGAGCCTGGCCAGCGCCTCCGCCCGCTTCGGTCCCACGGCCTTCAGGTACTGCGCGGGCCGGTCCAGCAGGCTGAAGCGGTCGGCGTCGGTCATGACGCAGGGCGGTCAGACATCCAGCACCTCCCGGGCGAAGGTCCGGGCATCGAAGGGCTCCAGGTCGTCCAGCGACTCACCGGTGCCCACCAGCTTCACCGGCACGTCCAGCTCGTTCTTCAGCGCCACCACGACGCCACCCTTCGCCGTGCTGTCCAGCTTGGCCAGCACCAGGCCCGTGAGCTCCAGCGCGTCTCCGAACAGCCGGAGCTGCCGCACGGCGTTCTGCCCCACCGTCGCGTCCAGGACCAGCAGCGTCTCGTGGGGCCCGCCCTCGACCCGCTTGCCGATGACCCGCTCGATCTTGGCCAGCTCCGCCATCAGGTCGCGCTGCGTGTGGAGCCGGCCCGCCGTGTCCACGATGACGGTGTCCGCGCCCCGGCCACGGGCAGCGTCGATGGCATCGAACGCCACCGAGGCCGGGTCGGCCCCCGTCTCGGCGCTCACGAACTCCGCACCGACACGGTCGGCCCACACCGCCAGCTGGTCCACCGCTCCCGCACGAAACGTGTCCGCCGCCGCCAGCAGCGCGCGACGCCCCCGACCCTGAAGCCGGTGGGCCAGCTTGGCGATCGTCGTGGTCTTCCCCACGCCGTTCACGCCCACCGTCAGGACGACGGCGGGACCAGGCTCCGCGTCCAGGTGCAGGGAGGTGTCCGCGTTCCCCGCCTCCAGGATCGACGCGATCTCGTCCTCCACCGCCCGGTGCAGCTCCGCCCCGGTGCTGATCGCGCCGCCTCGGACCAGCGACTCGACCTTGTCCACGATCCGGAGCGCCGCGCCGGCCCCGAAGTCCGCGGCGATCAACAGCTCTTCCAGACGCTCCAGCGCCTCCTGGTCCAGGCCCCGGACCAGCACGCCGACGTCCGTCAGCGCCACATCCTTGATCCGGGTCCAGAGCGTCTTCTTCTCTTCTTCCTTCCGAAACAGTCTCGCCATGTCAGCGCAATCCCCACCACCGGCGTAGTGTCCATTCCAACGAGAACGCCAGGACCAGCAGAAGATACGGCCACGCCAGCGCCCGCATCGGCACCGGCCGCCTCTCCGCCACCGGCGCCGGGCCTCCCGTCCGGCCCGTCACCGGACCCGCCACGTCCCGCGTCCATTCCGGCAGGTACCGGTCCACGGTCAACGGACCCGCTCCCCTCGCCACGACATCTCCGGCCCGCATCGCCGTGACAACATAGCGATAGTCCCCGGGCGGAAGCATGGTTCGCCCGGACATCCCCTCCAGCACCGTGTCCACCACCGTCTCGCCCGTGACCTGGATCCGTAGCGAGTCCGCACCGGAGCCCGCCGCCTCCCAACGCACCGCCTCCCCCCGTCGCACCACCCGCTCCACCGGGCCCGCCGTAGCCACTCGCACCTCCTCCAGCCGTTCCACCAGCCAGCCGGCCAGCGCCGACCACAGCCGCCCGTAGACCGCGCGCCCCCGCGCACCGTAGAACGACCAACGCCAGTACCCACGACCCGTCGCCACCACCCAACGCCGACCCTCCGTGGTTCCGGCGACCACCCCGGGCACCGCTACACCGGTCGGGCTCCGGCTCACCATCACCGCCGGCCACCCTCCGGGTCCGATGTTCAGGAGCCGCACGTCCACCAGCGGCGGCAGCCCGTCCACACGCAGACCCGCCAGCAGTCCCGCCAGCGGCGAAGCGGGCGGATCAGCCCGCAGGTACCACTCCCCGGACAGCGCATCGGCGGCCTCCAGCGGCGTCCCTGGCGCCCGCGGGCCGCTCAGCAGGAGCAGGAGCCGCCCGGCCCGTTCCACGGCCTCCTGGGCCCAGCCAGGGGCGTTCTCGGTCCAGCCGTGCACCACCAGCAGCTCCGCGGAGCGTACGGCGGCACGAACGACCGTGTCGTCGGCCATCCGACCCACCTCCTCGCCCGATCCGACGACGAGATATCGCCCGCCGCCCACGCTCAGATACGCGGCCACGGGTGCGCCGAGACTGCGGGCGAGGGCGGGAGCGAGGAAGCGGGGCTCCCAGTCGGGCAAGAAGCTGACCAGCACGGTGCCGGCGGGCTGCTCCGTCACCCGTGTGTATGCCGTGCGGACGTCGTTGTCGGGCACCGCGTCGCCGGACGTCAGGCGGACCTGCAGGTGGGCGAGGCGTCCGCCGGCGGGCGCGTCGGGGGTCCAGGAGAGACGGGCGGTGGCCACGCGTCCCGGGTCGGGCGCCGGCAGCCGCACCCGCGCCACCGTCCGGCCGTCGTCCATCAGCTCGACCCGAACGCTGTCGCCGTCGGCGGCGGACCGGGCGGCGACGCCCACCTGCACCGCCGCCGGGTCGCCGCCCCGGGTCCAGGCGGGGGCGTCCAGCTCGACGACGGCGAAGTCCCGGACGTCCACGTCCAGGCGGCGCAGCTCCACCGTCAGGCCAAGATCCCGTGCGAGACGGTCCGCGCGCCGGGCGTCGGCGATCCGGCCATCCGTCCAGACGACGACGCTCCGGGCGCCCGCCTCGGCTGCCGCCCGGAGCGCCGGCTCCAGCATGCTGGACTGCGCGGTGGGCTGGAGGGTGTCCAGCGCCTCCACGGGCACGGTCCGCACGGTGTCGCCGAAGAGCGTGACCCGGGTCGCCGAGGTGCGGCGGACCGCTGCCACCGCGTCCACCCACGGCGTCGTATCCCGGCCCAGGGCCATGCTCAGGGAACGGTCGAGGAGCGGCATCGGCGGGGTCGCGTCCCGGCCCACCGGAACGGTCGGATTGAAGAGCAGGAGGAGGATCAGGGCGAGGGCCAGCCACCGCAGCAGGACGAGGGCCGGGCGGCCGGGGCCCGGCGGCTCCCGGAAGCGATACAGGGCCACCGCCACGGCCAGGCCGATGGCGGCCGTCAACGCGAAGAGAGCCCAGGCGGAGCGATCCATCCGGTCCGGTGCGCGGGTTCGAGCGCGAGTGCTGCGGGACGAACGATCGCCCGGCGGCGCCCGGCCGGCAAGCGTCGGTCCGTCCCCCGGCTCGCAGGGCTCAGTTGATCGCGGGCCGGCTCGAGTCGGCGCCTCCGGCCACCCGAGCGGGCCGGGTGGCGAACCGGTCGAGCAGGGCCAGCCGTTGCGCTACGAACTCACGGTACTCCGGCAGCCGCTCCTTCGGAACGGAGGGGGCGGCGGGCAAGGTGACCCGCCTCGGATTGAGCGGCCTGCCGTGCTGCCGGAGCTCGTAGTGCAGGTGGGGACCGTTCACCAACCCGGTCGCACCGGAATAGGCGATGATCTGGCCCTGCTCGACCCGGACGCCCGGCCGGATCCCCGGCCGGAACCGGCTCAGGTGGGCGTACCGCGTGGAATAGCCGTTGATGTGGCGCAACTCGATCATGTAGCCGTAGCCGCCGTCCCGGCCCGCGAACCGGACCGTGCCGTCGGCCGTGGCCTTCACCGGCGTGCCGACGTGGGCACCGAAATCCGTACCCAGGTGCGCCCTGTGAACGCCGAGCACCGGATGGTAGCGACGCCACGAGAACGACGACGTGACACGCACGAAATCCAGCGGGTACCGCCGGAACATGAGGTGCAGCGAGTTGCCGTCCTCGTCGAAGTAGTCGCCGCCGTCGCCCCGGGGGTCGAAGAAGACCCCCACCACGTCCGCACCCTGGTTCCGCACTACGGCCACCAGGACGCGACGGGTCCGGGCAGTGCCGTCGGGACGGGCTTCCCGGGCGTAGACGAAGCGATAGCCGTCGCCGGGGTGGATGTCGTGGAAGAAGTCCAGCTTGTAGCCGTAGATCTCCGCCAGCTCGACGACGAGCGCTTCCCGCTCGGATCGCGGAAGCCCGCTGGCTTCGTCTTCCACGATCGTCTGGTACAGGGAGCGGCCATCCTGAATGCGCCCCTCCAGATACACCGTGTCCTCCCGGATCGGCGTCTCGTACACCAGACTGGACCAGCCCACCGGCCCCCGGTCGAGACGGATCAGGGAGTCGGCGTTCAGACGGACCTCCACCGCCCGCGCCGTGCCGTCCGCGGCCCACCGCCGGATCTCCACCTCCGTACCCGATCGCAACCTGCGGGGATCGACGCGCTCACGGAGCGCGAAGATCAGGTCCGCACGCTCCCGGGACGGGAACGACCCGCGCGCCAGGACGCCGTCCAGCGTCTCGCCCCAGGTCATGGCGTGGGTCTCCACGACCTCCGCTCGCGGCGCGTACACCGCGGCGAGAAGGGGCACGTCCTCCGGATCAGGGATCCGTTCCCCGGCCCGCACACCGACGACCACCACGCCGACGAGCGCCGCCACCAGGAACGGGAGCACCCGGATTCCCCTCGTCATCGGATCCGGTTCCACGGGTTACGCCTCAATCCATTTGCCTCCGGATGAACGTTGGAATATCTAGGTCCGTAAACTGTTGACGCGCAAGGGGCCGCACCGGCGGACGCGGGAACGGCATCGCCTCGGCGTAGCCGTGGCCACCGGCGCCGACGGCCACGGCCTGGGCCTCCTGGGGCTCGCGCCGCGGCGGCATGCGCGACTCACGGCCGCTGAACGATGGGCGGAGGACATCGCTCTCGCCGTCGTCCTGGCCGGCCAGGCCCGTGGCGATGACCGTGACCCGGGTCTCGCCCTCCAGGTCGGGATCGTGCACGGCGCCGAAGATGATCTCCGATTCCTCGCCGGCGGCCTCCTGGATGATGGAGGCGATGGTGGTGACCTCGTCGATGGTCAGGTCCATGCCGCCGGTGATGTTGATGAGGACGCCCACGGCGCCGGCCATGGACACGTTGTCCAGCAGGGGGCTGGAGATGGCCTCCTGCGCCGCTTCGACGGCCCGGTTCTCGCCCTGGGCCCAGCCGGTGCCCATGAGGGCGGGGCCGCGGTTGGCCATGACGGTGCGGACATCGGCGAAGTCCACGTTCACCTCCCCGGTGACGTGGACCAGGTCGCTGATGCCGCGCGTGGCGTGGAGGAGCACCTCGTCCGCCTTCTTCAGGGCATCCCGGAAGGACGTGCCCTTCCCGACCACGGAAAGGAGGCGCTCGTTGGGCACCACGATGACGGTGTCGGCGGTGCGCTTCAGCTCCTGGAGCCCCTGCTCCGCCTGGCGCATCCGCTTCTTGCCCTCGAAGAGGAACGGCTTGGTGACGACGCCGATGGTCAGGGCGCCGAGCTCCCGGGCCATCTCGGCCATGATGGGAGCCGCGCCGGTGCCCGTGCCGCCACCCATGCCGCAGGTGATGAAGACCAGGTCCGCGCCCTCCATGGTTTTGCGTACATCGTCCCGGTTCTCCTCGATGGCCTGCCGGCCGATCTCGGGCCGCGCACCCGCACCCAGGCCCCGGGTCAGCTTCTTGCCGATCTGGATCTTGAGCTGGGACTTGGAGTGCTTCAGCGCCTGGGCATCGGTGTTCACGCTGATGAACTCGACGCCCTCCAGGTCCTCGTCGATCATGCGGTTGACGGCGTTGCCGCCGCCACCGCCCACGCCCACCACTTTCATGCGGGCGTTCTCCACCGCTGCATCTTCGAATTCGAAGATCATCATGATACCCCCTCCGTTAGGGTTGCATACGAGGGCAGCGCCTTCACCGCCCTCCGTTGCAGGGAGGTTCCGGCTCCCCACCCACGACCGAAGTCGAACTCGATCTCGTATTAGAAGAACTCCCTGAGCCAGTCGATGATGCGTCCCAGGATGCCCTGTCCCAGGCGCAGGCCGATCCCCGTGGACAGGCCCTGGTCCACGCCGTACAGCGCCAGCCCCACGGCGGTGGCGAACCTGGGCTTGCGCACGGCATCGGCCAGGCCGCCCAGATCCTCGCCGGGCACGCCGGCCCGGGCGTGGACGCCGAACACGTGCTGCGCCACATCGACCGTGCCCGCGAGCTCGGCGCCGCCTCCGGTCAGCACCACGCCGGCGCCCAGTTGCTCGGTTTCGCCGGCCTCCTCCATGTCCCGGGCCGCGAGGGCGAGGATCTCGTCCAGGCGCTGCTCGATGATGTGGGCCAGCATCTCCCGGGAGATCTCGCGCTTCGCGCCGGGTCCGGGCCCGGGCAGCTCGATGGTTTCCCTGGGATCCGCGAGCTGGGTGGACGCTACGCCCCACCGCTCCTTGGCCCGCTCGGCCTCCGCGAAGGGGACCTGGAGCCCTTTCACGAGGTCGTTGGTGATGGTGCCGCCACCCCAGGGGATCGTCGCCAGGTGGCGCGTCTTGCCGTCACGGAAGACGGCCAGCTCGGTGCTGCCGCCACCCAGGTCCACCAGCGCCACCCCGACCTCGCGCTCGTCGTCCGTGAGGACGGCCCGGGCGGTGGCGATGGGCTCGTGGACGAAGCCGGACACGGTGTATCCCGCCCGTCCCACGGCCTTCCGCAGGTTCTGCCCGGCGGCGGCGGAGCTGGTGATGATGTAGACCTCGGCCTCCAGGCGGGTGCCGGCCATGCCCACCGGATCCCGGATGCCGTCCTGCTTGTCCACCCGGTACTCCTGGGGGAGCACGTGGAGCACCTCGCGGTCGGCGGGCACGACGACGGTGCGGGCCACTTCGTGGACCCGGTCCACGTCGCCGGGTCGGATCTCGCCGCCGCCCACGGCCACGACGCCGGTGGAGATGCTGGCGTCGATGTGATCGCCGGCGATGCCGACGTAGAGGTGCTCCGGGCGGACGCCGGCCATGAGCTCGGCCTCCTGGACGGCGCGGCGCACGCTCTCGGTGGTCTCCTCGATGTCCGTGACCACCTCGCGCCGGAGCCCGGCGGTGCGGGCCTGGCCGACGCCCAGCACGCGGACGCCCGGCTCGGACGCCTCCGGGTCCACCTCCACGATGACCGCGCAGGTCTTCGTGCTTCCGATATCCAGCCCTGCAACGACGATCGGGCGCATCATGGACTCACAGTGCTCGGGTGAATGCGACGATCGCCTGATCGCGATAGCGCAGGTCGATGCGTCGCACGCGTTCCAGCTCGCCACGCGCCGCGAGGTCCGCCAGCGCCATGCGCAGCTCCGCCAGGTGCAGCGCCTCGGGCCGAGGCGGCAGGATCACCGACGCGCCGGCCGGATCCCGCAGCGCCAAGCGGAGGACGCCGTCGCGGAGACCGAGCTCGGACAGGCGATCGGCAAGGGACGGCTCCAGCTCGGCCGTCCGCCCGGCGAAGGCGACCAGGGCCCGGACCCTCGTGTCGGCCACGCGCCCGGCGGCGGTCAGGCCGGTGACCCCGTCCACGACGGGCAGGTCGATCCTGCGACCCGCCGTACGGATGGGCAGGACCTGACCGTGCCGATCCACCGGACGCAGCTCCGGCGTCCGGACCAGGGCGACCGGCTGCCGCTCCTCCACCTCGATGACCACCGTAGCCGGCAGCCGGCGGTGCGCCCGGGCGGAGCGCACCAGATGCAGCCGCTCCACGCGCTCCTCCCAGACCCCCGACGGATCGAAGACGCTGGCGCCCTGCACCAGGCCCGCCGCCCCGACCACCACGTGGGGCGGCAGGAACCGTGTGCCCATGACCTCGACCCGCCGCACGCGGAATCCGTCCAGCGTGCGCAGGGCACGGGGCGCTTCCCACACGCCCAGCGCCAGCGTCGCGGCCAGGCCGAGGCCCAGCGCCACGTGCCGCTTCCGGAACCGGATCCGGCCCTTCGTTCGGCCCGGCATCAGTCGTCTCCCGGCCCGTGGCCCAGGAGCTCGAGCAGCTTCCGGGCAGCCCGGTCCACGTCCCCGGCGCCCATGACGATGCAGACGTCCCCGGGCCGGAGCGCCATGAGCAACGCTTCCGGGAGGTCGTCCACGTCCGGGTGGTAGCGCGTCGGCGCTCCGGCGGCGTCCGCGGCCCGTGCCACCAGCTCGCCGGTCACGCCGGGGATGGGCGGCTCGCGGGCCGGGTAGACATCCGTGACCCACACCCCGTCGGCCTTCGCCAGGGCCCGGCCGAAGGCCTCGTGCAGGTCCAGGGTCCGGGAGTAGAGGTGCGGCTGGAACGCCGCCACCAGCGGCCGTCCCGGGTAACGCTGTCGCGCGGCGGCCAGCGTGGCCCGGATCTCCGTGGGGTGGTGGGCGTAGTCATCCACGACGGTCACCCCGTCGGCGGCGCCCAGCTCCTGGAACCGCCCGGCCACGCCGCCGAACCCCGCCAGCGCCGCGGCCACGTCCGGGAACGCGGCACCCATGTGCCGGGCCACGGCCAGCGCGCCCAGGGCGTTACGCACGTTGTGCCGGCCCGGTACGGCCAGACGCAGCCGGCCCAGCGTCGCGCCGTCCTGGAGCGCCACGAAGTCGCTGCCCCGGTCGGTGACGGCGAGCTCCGCGGCCTGCAAGGCCGCTTCGGGCCCGAGCCCGTAGCCCAGGACGGGGGCGTCCACACGGTCGATGATGCGGCGCACGCCGGCGTCGTCCGTGCAGGCGGCGACCAGGCCGTGGGACGGGACGGCGCCCAGGAAGGCGAGGAAGGCGTCGTCCAGGCTCTCCAGCGACCCGAAGCTGTCCAGGTGGTCCGCCTCGAGCGAGGTCAGCACCGCCGCCTCGGGCCGGAGCGAGAGGAACGACCGGTCGAACTCGTCGGCTTCCACCACGAACAGATCGCCGGCACCGGCCCGCAGCCCGCCATCCCAGGCTTCCACCCGCCCGCCTACGAAGGCGGTGGGATCCAGCCCGGCGGCCTCCAGCGCGAGAGCCAGCATCGCCGTGGTCGTGGTCTTGCCGTGGGTTCCGGCCACCGCAGCCACGCGCCCGCCGCCCACGAGCGCGCCCAGCGCGGAGGCCCGCTTGAGGACCGGGACGCCCCGAGCGCGGGCCGCCTGCAGCTCGGGCTCGTCGGCGGGCACGGCGGCCGTCACGACGACGGCGACGGCGTCCTCCACGTGGGCCGGGTCGTGGCCCTCCAGCACCTCGATCCCGTGGCGGCGGAGCGTCTCGCCCACGACGCCGGGATGGAGGTCGCAACCGGTGACCCGACCGCCGGACCGGTGCACGAGCTCCGCCAGCGCGGACATCCCCGCGCCGGCCACGCCGATGAAGTGGACCGGCCCCGTTCGGGCCAGAACCAGCAGGTCGAGGTCCGGATGGCGCTCGGCGATCACGGGATCAGTCGGCTCAGGTGCTCGGCAATGGCCCGGGCGGCGTCCGGCCGCGCCCGCTCCCGGGCCTTCGCGGCCATGACGGTCCGCCGCTCCGCGTCCTCCAGCAGGGCCGTCAGGGTGGACCACAGCGACTCCGAATCCAGCTCCGACTCGGGCAGGTGGACGGCGGCGCCGGCTACTTCCAGGGCTTCGGCGTTGTGGCGCTGATGGTCGGCCGCGGCCGTGGGCAGCGGGACCAGGACCGACGGGATGCCCCAGGCCAGCAGCTCCGCCGTGCCCATGGCCCCGGCCCTGGACAGCGCCACGTCCGCGGCGGCCAGCGCCTCCGACATCCGCTGGATGTACGCCAGGGGCCGGACCCACGCGCGCAGCCGCACGTCCAGGCGGTCCCGCACCCCGGCTTCGTGGGCCGGACCGGTGGACCAGAGGACCTCCAGCCCTGACGGCCGCTCCAGGAGCCCCGATGCCACGCGGTTCACCGCGGTCAGGAGCGCCTCGTTGATGGCCCGCGAGCCCTGGCTGCCGCCCACGACCAGCAGCACGACCGCGTCTTCCGACAGGCCCAGCTCGCGCCGCGCCTCGCCCCGGTCCACGCTCTCCGGCGGGACGATCGGGTTGCCCAGCGCCAGGACCTCCGTCTCCGGGCCCGGCCGCAGGTGGGCCCGGGCCTCCGGGAAGCCCAGGTGGATCTGCCGGGCACGGCTGCTCAGCCAGCGGGTGGCCAGCCCCGGCACGCTGTTCTGCTCCTGGAGGGCGAGCGGCGTCCCCCGCAGCACGGCCCACACGCCCACCGGGCCGCTGGCGTAGCCGCCGGTCCCCACGACCAGGTCCGGGTCCAGGCGGCGGCCCACGAGCCGCAGCCCCCGCATGGTGCCCACGGCGGAGAGGAGCAGACGCCAGTTCTGCCAGATCTTCGAGCGCCGGATCGGCTCCAGCGGCAGCAGCACGTGGGGCACGCCCTTTTCCGGGAAGACACGGGCCTCGATACCCCGCTTCGCGCCCACGAAGTGCGCTTCCACATCGTCGCGCAGCGCCTCCAGCGCCGCCGCCAGGTTCAGCGCCGGGTACAGGTGCCCGCCGGTGCCGCCGCCGGCGAAGAGGACGCGCTTCATGACCGTCCCCCTTCCCGCACGGCGCGGTCGCCGGCCCGGGCCACACTGATCAGGATGCCCACGCCGGCCAGCGTCACCAGCAGACTGGAACGGCCGTACGAGATGAAGGGCAGCGTGATGCCGGTGGTGGGAACGAGGGCCAGGTTGACCGCCACGTGCAGGAACGCCTGCACCACGATCAGGTTCGTCACCCCGATGGCGAGCAGGCAGCCGAACAGGTCGGGCGCCTGGCGCGCCACCCGGTAGCCCACCAGGGCGAACGCCGTGAAGACCACGGCCGTCAACGCCACCCCCACGAAGCCCCACTCCTCGCCGATCATGGCCAGGATGAAGTCGTTGTGCGGCTCCGGTACAAAGCCGAACTTCTGCTGGCCATGGCCGAGACCCCTGCCGATGACCCCGCCGCTGCCCAGGGCGATGAGCGACTGGTTGACCTGGTAGCCGATCCCCTCCGGGTCCCGGGTCGGGTCGGCGAAGACCGCCAGCCTGGACAGGCGGTACGACGCCGACGCCACCTGGCTCCACAGCAGCGGCAGCGCAACCGCCCCGAGCAGCACGAAGTGGCCGATCCGGGCACCCGCCGCATACACCACCACCGCCGCCAGCAGCACG
The DNA here is from genome assembly GCA_964416095.1 of uncultured Gemmatimonadaceae bacterium. Taxonomy (GTDB): domain Bacteria; phylum Gemmatimonadota; class Gemmatimonadetes; order Longimicrobiales; family RSA9; genus CAYQCY01. Next base: position 1,343 of record CAYQCY010000002.1, on the reverse strand, counting down.
GCGAGAATCGCCGTGGACAGGTTCGGCTCCAGCAGGATCAGCCCCCCGACCGCGACCCATACCAGGAGGAAGGGGACCAGCCCCCGACTCAGGCTGGCGAGCTGGTCCTGCTTCTTCACCGCCAATGCCGCCGTCCAGATGATCAGGGCCAGCTTCGCCGCCTCCGACGGCTGGACCCGCACGGGCCCCAGCGTGAGCCATCGGCGCGCGCCGTTGACCTCGGGCGCGACGGCCTCGGTGCCGGGCAGCACCAGGAGGATGAGCGCCAGCGTCACCACGCCCAGGATCGGCCAGGCCAGACGACGCAGGTGCCGGTAGTCCACCGGGGCCAGCACCGCCAGCACCGCCACACCCACCGCGCCTCCCAGGGCCTGCCGCAGCAGGAAGAAGTGGCCGGGGACGCCCAGGCCCCGGGCCATCACCGAGCTGGCGCTGTACACCATGACCAGGCCGAAGGAGAGCAGCAGCATGGCCAGCAGGAAGAGCACGGACCCTTCCCAGCCGGTGCCGAGACGCGACGCCGCAGCGGCGCTGCCGGCCCGCCGCGTCGCGCTAGCCATCCCCACCTCCCACGGCCGGGCCCTGCACCAGCGCTCGGAACCGCTCACCCCGCTCCTCGTAGTCCCGGAACATGTCGAAGCTGGAACAGGCCGGCGACAGCAGCACGACGTCGCCCGGCTCCGCCACCGCCCGGGCCCGGCCCACCACGGCTTCGAAGCCGCCGGACAGGACCTCCACGGGGACCGTCTCCCGCAACTCGCGGGCGATCCGGTCTCGCGCCTCGCCGTACGCCAGCACCGTGCGCACCCGGTCCAGGACATCGGCCAGGGATGCGTAGCTGCCACCCTTGTCCTTGCCGCCGAGGAGCAGCACCACGGACCGATCCATCGCTTCCAGGGCGACACGGGTGGACGCCACGTTCGTCGCCTTCGAATCGTTGATCCAGAGCACGCCGTCCCGCTCCACCACGGGCTCGAGGCGATGCACCGGCGGCGCGAAGGAGCGCAGGCCTTCGGCCAGGGCCGAAGCGTCCGGGGCTACCACGGAAGCGGCCAGCGCCGCGGCCAGGGCGTTCGCCCGGTTGTGCCGGCCCATGAGCCGCAGCTCCGAAGTGGCCACGAGCCGGTGCTCGTCCCCGCCGATGCGCAGGACCAGCCGGCCGTCCTCCACGAATCCACCCTCCGCCTCGTCCGGCGGGGGCGAGCCGACATGGAAGAGCAGGCGCCGGCCCGGGGCGTCCGCCGCCAGGCTCAGCACCTCGGGATCCTCCCCGTTCAGGACCCAGACGCTATCGACGGTGGCGTTCTCGAAGAGGCGCGCCTTGTCCGCCCGGTACGCGTCCA
>CAYQCY010000001.1:70627-122992 GCA_964416095.1 uncultured Gemmatimonadaceae bacterium | reverse complement strand
TACGCGCCGTAGCTTGAGCTGCAAGACCTTTCGTCGCCCCCGACGTGAAGCGCAACCGTTCGCGACGACGGTTTCCGCGCAGCCGCCTCCTTCCGCATTTCCGCGTTGTGCCGACTGCGAAGGTCGCCCTGCCGCGGCGCCTGGGGATCGGCCGGATCCTCGCCGCGCTGCGAGCAGCACCAACGCCAGCCCGAATTGCCCACTTGCATCAGCGAGGAGCCCTTTTTCTCGGTTCGCGCTCCTGTCTCCGCGCCGCGGGGATGCGCAGGTCGAATACTGTGCCTTGAGGCTGGCGCGGGCGATAGCTGATTCGGCCACGATGCACGTTCTCCACGATGCGACGCGTCAACGACAGGCCCACGCCCCACCCTCCCTCCTTCGTGCTGGCCCCGGCTTCGAAGATCCGGTCACGCACCGAAGCGTCGATCCCCGGGCCGTCGTCCGCCACGATGAGCCGCACGCTGCCATCGGCCCGCGTCGCCAGCACCCGGATCCGGCCGCTCCGCCCCGCCATGGCGTCCAGCGCGTTCTTCACCAGGTTCTCCAGCGCCCAGACCAGGAGCACCCGGTTCGCCCGGAGCGGCGGCAGACCCCGGCGCGCCCGCACCTTCAGCTCCACGCCGGGGCGCAAGCGGGGCAGCCTCGGCCGGAGGTAGCGCTCCAGGTCCGAGAGCACCACATCGACCTCGACACGGCCGAGCTCGGGCGGCTTGCCGACGAGCTCGAACCGGCGGGACACCCGCTCCAGCCGCTCCAGGTCCGCTCCCACCTCGTGGGCGATGCGGGTGTCCGGCGCCAGCTCCGCACGGCGCTCCCGGGGCAGCTGCAGCATCTCCACCCAGCCGCGCAGCGAGGTCAGCGGCGTGCCCATCTGGTGCGCCAGCTCCCGGGCCATGGACGACCACACCCGCTCCCGCTCGGCCCGGACCGTGCCCCGTACCAGGACGTACCCGATGAAGAGGAGCAGCCCCGCCCCGGCCACCTGCAGCCAGGCCACGCCCCGCAGGCGACCCACGATGGGCGGTGGGCCGAAATGGATCGTGCCCAGGTCCTCGTCCACGACCGGCGGATTGCGCAGGTCCAGCCGCGACGCGTACTCCAGCACGCGCTGCCGGTCCCGGGCCTCCGACAGGTCCGTCCGGAACGGCAGGTTGTCCACCGCCACCGGCACGCCCTCGGCGTTCACCACCACCACCGGCACGCCCAGCTCGCGGAAGGTCGCCTGGAGCTCCAGCAGGGCCTGGATCTCCGCGCCCGGCTCCAGGGAGAAGAGGCCCTGCTGCACGATGGCGTACATGCGGCGCTGCACCTCGGCCTCCCGCCGCACGTCGCGGACCAGGCGCTCGGTGTACACCAGATACGAGCCGAGCACCGCGATGGCGAGCAGGGCCAGGACCGTGGGCCAGTGGCGGAGTCTCATGGGCCTCTAAAGGTAACAGCACGGGAGGCGCGTGCCTCCCGGACGCGTCCGGGTCGGGCCCGCCGGGCCCTCAGCGGATCACGTCGGTGCCGACGTACTCGGCGAGGGCGTCGGGCAGCCGGACCGACCCGTCGCCCTGCTGGTACGTCTCCAGCAGCGCGATCATGGTCCGGGCCAGCGCCAGGCCCGACCCGTTGAGGGTGTGCACGAACTCCGGCTTCGCGCCCGGCTCCGGCCGGAACCGGATGTTCGCACGCCGGGCCTGGTAATCGGCGTAGCGGGAGCAGCTCGAGACCTCGAGCCACCGGCCCACACCCGGCGACCACACCTCCAGGTCGTAGGTGCGCGCGTTGGCGAAGCCCAGGTCGCCCGCCGCCAGGAGCAGCACGCGGTACCTGAGCCCGAGGCGCCGGAGCACGGTCTCCGCGTGGGCCGTGAGCGCGTGCAGGGCATCCTCGCTGTGCTCCGGCCGCTCGAAGCGGACCAGCTCCACCTTGTCGAACTGGTGGACCCGGATCAGGCCTCGGGTGTCCTTGCCGTGGGCGCCCGCCTCCCGGCGGAAGCACGGCGTGAAGGCCACGTAGTGGATGGGCAGCGCGTCCGGGCCCAGGATCTCGTCGCCGTGCAGGTTCGTCACCGGCAGCTCGGCGGTGGGCACCAGATAGAGACCGTCCGCCTCCACATGGTACATGTCCTCGCCGAACTTCGGCAGGTGGCCCGTCCCCGTCGCCGCGGACGCGTTGATCATGAACGGCGGCCAGATCTCCAGGTAGCCGTGCTCCCGCACGTGGAGATCGATCATGAAGTTGATGAGCGCCCGCTCCAACCGGGCACCGAGCCCCACGTACAACGGGAACCCGCTGCCCGCCACCTTCGCGCCCCGGGGCAGGTCCAGGATGCCCAACCGCTCGCCCAGCTCCCAGTGGGGCACCGGCTCGTAGTCGAAGGCCGGCGTCTCGCCCCACTCCCGCTCCACGACGTTGGCCTCCTCGCCGCCGGGCGGCACGACCGGGTCCGGCAGATTCGGGATCTCCAGGAGCAGCCGCTCCAGCTCGTCGTCCACCGCCGCGAGACGCTCCTCCACGGCGTCGATCTCCTCGCCCAACGCCCGCATCTGCCCGATCAGCTCCTCGGCCTCCTCGTCCTTTCCCTCCTTCTTGAGCGCTCCCACCCGCGGCGAGACTTCGTTGCGGCGGGCCCGCATGTCGTCCACCCGGGACACGAGGCCGCGCCGCTCATCGTCGAGCCCCACCACGCGGTCCACCAGCCCGCCCACGGTGTCGTCGCCGCGCACGGCGAGGCGCTGCAGGACGCCCTCCGGGTCCTCCCGGATCCGCTTGACGTCGAGCATGCCTCAGTCGTCGGGCGGGATCAGCGCCCGATCATTGCAGTTCGGGTTCGCGATGTAGTGGAAGGAAAGAGTGCCGCCCGCCACGTCGACCTCCAGGATCTCGAGCTTGGCGTAGTAGACGCACGCCTCGATCTGCCGGGTACGCACCACGAAGACGTCGCCGACCTCCGCCAGCTCGGGCGTCGAGTCGTTGTAGACGTCCTCGTCGCCGGGCGCCGAGCCCAGATCGGCAAAAACCTCGTTCTCGATGCGCGACAGCGCCGGCGTCAGGTCGATCCCCGCGAAGTACCCCGCCGGTGCCAGCGACAGGCCGGACTCGTGGTCCAGCAGGGCCAGGTCCCACTGCCCCGTCATGTTCGGCTCCTCGACGGTGACCATCCTGGGTCCCGTCAGGGAGGAGAAGTCGAAGGCCGACGGCAACCCGACGTGCTCCAGCCTGGAGAGGGAGTAGAGGGACACCGTGTCCGGGACGGTGCCGAATTGCTGACGGAAGAAATCGTCGTTGCACCCGGTCAGGACGACGGCGACCAGCACCGCCAGCGTCGTGTAGCTCCTGCTTCGCATGGCCTCATCCACGTTCTCTTCTCGGAGCGCGGAAGATGGCGAGCGGCACGGCCCGGTGTCAACCGAGGAAGCCCGCGCGCATGCTTGACGTACGGCGCACGCCGCCTCTACGTTCCGCCGTCCGGGTCGCGTGCCCGCCGGTACGCGGCCACAAGGTGTCCGCCACCCTCGATCGCATGCACCGCACCGAGGACCCGCGCCGTGTGGTCCTGGTGGCCGACGACGAGCCGTACATCGGCCGCATCATCCAGCTCAAGCTGGAGGCCGGGCCCTATCGTGTCGAGCTGGCGCTCGACGGCCGCGCGGCCATGGAGCGGCTTCGGTCCCAGGCCCCGTACGACCTGGTGCTCCTGGACATCATGATGCCGCACCTGAACGGGCTCGACGTGCTCCAGCGGATGCGCGAGCTGCCACACCGGGCCGAGACACCTGTCATCGTGCTCACGGCCAAGGGCCAGGCCGCGGACCGGGAGCGGGCCCAGCGTTACGGCGCCACCGACTTCATGACGAAGCCCTTCAGCCCCAAGAAACTGCTTGCCCGCATTGACCAACTCTTCGAAGACTGACCGGTTCTGGGCCGTCATCCTCGCCGGCGGCATCGGTTCCCGCTTCTGGCCCGTCTCCACCCCCGCGCGACCCAAGCAGCTCCTGCCCCTGGCCGGGGACCGCGCCATCATCGCCGACACCCTGGAACGCGTACGGCCCCTGATGCCCGACGAACGGATCCGCATCCTCACCGGCCGGCACCTGGTCGACCCGATCCGCAGCCACACGGGCCTGGGACCCGAGCACATGCTGCTGGAACCCCAGGCGAAGGGCACCGCGCCCGTCCTCGCATGGGCCGCCCACACCATCGCCCGCCACGACCCCGACGGCGTCATGGCCTCCCTCCACGCGGACCACGTCATCGAGCCGCCCGACGCCTTCCGGGACCAGCTCCGGCACCTCATGGGCTACGCCGCCGACCACGACGCCCTCCTCACCATCGGCGTCCGGCCCGACCGGCCCGAGACGGGCTACGGCTACATCCACGTCGGCGAGGCCGTTCCGGACGACGACCGGGTCCACGCGGTCCGGTCCTTCGTGGAGAAGCCCGACCGCGCCACCGCGGAGGCCTACCTCGCCGGCGGCGAGCACCTCTGGAACACCGGCATCTTCATCTGGCGGGCCGGATACTTCCTCGACGAGATCCGCCGGCACACGCCCGAGCTGGCCGGCCTACTCCCCCTCCTGGACGAGGGCGACGTGGCGGGCTTCTTCCACCAGGCGCCCACCCTCACCGTGGACGTGGGCGTGCTGGAGCGGAGCGGCACCGTGGCCGTGGCGGCCGCCGCCTTCCGCTGGGACGACATCGGCACCTGGGACGCCCTCGGCCGCAGCCGGGCCAGCGACGCCGACGGCAACGTCGGCGTGGGGCCCGTCCACGCCGTCGAGTCCCGGGGTTGCGTGGCCTGGTCCGACGACGACGAGCCCATCATCCTGTTCGGCGCCCGCGACCTCGTGGTGGTCCACACCGACGGCGTCACCTTCGTGGCACCCCGGGATCGGGCCGCGGACCTCAAAGACCTGTTGCGCGAGCTACCACCCGATCTCAGGAGCGATCCGTGAGCCGGTCCCTGTACCTCTTTGATGACGCCGCCGCCCGGGACTGGCTGCCCTTCACGCTTACGCGACCTGCGGGCGAGCTCCGCTTCGGCACCATGACCCTCCGCGCCAGGGCCGAGCGGATGCTGGACACCGCCTGCGCCGGTCACCTGGCAGCGCCGCACCTCGCCGGCTACGACGAGCCCTGGGCCCCGCCCGTGGTCTCCCTGGACCGGGTGGACGACGACGCCGACGTCGTCTTCCTGTCCGCACGAGCCGTCCCGGCGTGGCAGAAGCACGAGCTCGGGCCCGAGGCCCACCTCATCGCCGTGGACGGGTCCGTGTGCGGCTGGTTCGCGCCCGCCGGCACCGAGCGCCCCGACCGGGCCTTTCTCGACGACCCCGGCAACGCACCCGACCTCCCCGTGCGCGAGCTGCCGGGCCGGCTCCTGCACAGGATCTGGGAGATCATGGCCGCGAGCGCCGAGCAGGTGGCACGGGACATCGCCGCCATGAACCCGGGCCCGTCCCGCCTGTCGCCGCCCGTCGGCGTCGACACCATGGGTCGCAACCTGCTGGTGCGGGCACCGGGCACCGTGGTGGAGCCCGGTGTGGTCCTGGATCTGACCCGCGGACCGATCTGGCTCGAGGACGGCGCCGCGGTCCGCGCCTTCACCCGCCTCGCCGGCCCGGCCCACGTCGCCGCCGGGTCCACCATCCTGGGCGGCTCCGTGGGCGCCGTGAGCATCGGACCCCACTGCAGGGTCCGCGGCGAGGTGGAGGAATCCGTCTTCCTGGGCTACGCCAACAAGGCCCACGACGGGTTCCTCGGTCACGCCATCGTCGGCATGTGGGCCAACCTGGGGGCCTTCACCACCAACAGCGACCTGAAGAACAACTACGGGACCGTCCGCGTCTGGACGCCCGCCGGCCCCGAAGACACCCGGTCCATCAAGGTCGGCTGCTTCATCGGGGACCACGTCAAGACCGCCATCGGCACCACCCTCAACACCGGGACCGTCATCGGACCCGGCGCCAACGTCTTCGGCGCCCGGACCGGCATCGTCGTGCCGCCCTTCGCCTGGGGCGCCGACGAGGTCCACCGCCTGGACCGGTTCGTCGACACCGCGCGCCGCGTCATGGCCCGGCGCGAAATCGCCATGTCCGACCGCCAGCAGACCATGCTCGAGGCCGCATGGCACCACGCCCGGGACCGGGGCTGGGCCGGTTGACGGAGCCGAACAGAGACCGAAACATTCCAGCATGATCGTCACCGTTCTGGGTAGCGGCAGCAGCGGGAACGCCACCCTGGTGGAGGCCGGCGGAGTGCGGTTGCTGGTGGACGCCGGGTTCAGCGGGAAGGATCTGGCGCGGCGGATGGCGGTGGCCCGGGTGGACGCGAATGAGGTGACGGCGCTGCTTGTGACGCACGACCACGGCGACCACACGAAGGGGATGGGCGTGTTCGCCCGGCGCCACGGCACGCCGCTGTACCTGACGGAGCGGACGCGGGAGGCGTGTGCGGGGCTCCTGCGCGGCACGGAGCTGGTGCGTCGGTACGCGTCGTCGGAGCCGGTGCGCATCGGGCCACTGCGCATCGACCCGTTCCTGACGGTGCACGACGCGGTGGACCCGGTCGCGGTGACGATCACGGACGAGGCGACCGGGAGCAAGCTGGGCATCGCCACGGACCTGGGCCGTCCGACCACGTCGGTCCGCACGGCGTTGAGTGGGTGTCACTACCTGGTGCTGGAGTCGAACCACGACGAGGCCCGTTTGTGGAGCGGGCCGTATCCGTGGTCGGTGAAGCAGCGGATCGCGTCGAGCCGCGGCCACCTGTCGAACCGGGCGTCGGCCGCGCTGGCGGCGGAGCTGTGGCACGAGGGCCTGGCCGGCGTCGCGCTGGCGCACCTCAGCGATGCGTGCAACGAACCGGCGCTTGCCCTGGACGTGGTGGGGGAAGGACTGACCACGACGCCGTACCGCGGCCCCCTCCGGGTCGCCGGCCAGGCCGAGCCCATGGAGCCGGTGGACGTGGAGGAGCTGCGGCGCAGGAACGCGCCGCCGCAGATGGAGATGTTCCCCTCGCGCTAGAGGCCGAAGAGCCGGAGCACGTCGTTGGCGAGGGCCCAGACCATGATGGCCACGACGATGACGAGGCCGAGCTGGCTGAGGCGCATCCGCTGCTCCCACGACAGGGCCCTTCCCCGCACCGCCTCCACGCCCAGGAACACGAGCTGTCCGCCGTCCAGGATCGGGATGGGCAGCAGGTTCAGGATGGCCAGGTTGACAGAGAAGAGCGCCATGAAGTTGAGGAACGCCTCCAGCCCGATCTGGGCCATCTGGCTGCTGAGCTGGGCGATGAGGATGGGTCCGCCCACATCCCGCGGCGATGCGCGCCCCGTGAAGAGGCCGCTCAGGAAGTCCCAGATCATCTCGGTGACGAACCAGGTCTGGTCCACGCCGTAGCCCAGCGCCGCCACGGGACCCTTCCGGTCTCTGGGCATGGCAGCGCTTGCGGCGAGGGCGGCGCCCACGCCGATGCGGCCCACCTGCATCGCGCCGTCGGTGGCCGGGACGTCCACGGGGTCCGGCACCACGGTGAGGGTGCGCCGTTCGCCGTCCCGCTCCACGACCAGCTCCACGGCCTCGCCGGGTCGGCGCTCCACCACGTCCACGAACTGCTGCCACCGTTCCACCGGCACGCCTTCCGCCTCCACGACCCGGTCCCCGGCCAGGATGCCCGCCTCGGCGGCCGGCGAGGCGGGATTGACCTGACCGATGACGGACTCCATGGGGAGGACCGGCTCGAGGGCGGCGGCGAGGCTGGCACGGGCGCTGTCGCTCTCCGGCACGGTGAAGGAGACGGGCGCCACGTCGGCGAACCGGACCGTGAGCTCCCGGCCCGGTGCGGCGGTGGCGATGATGCGCTGTACGTCGTTCCAGTTCTCCACCTGCTGGCCGTCCACGGAGAGGACCCGTGCGCCGGACGGCACATCCAGGAAGGGCCGGCCCTCCGGCGGGAGCCGTTCCTCGGTGACATCGGCGAAGACGGGCTCGAAGGGCAGGCGCACGCCCCAGACCATGGCGATCCCGGCCCAGACCAGCACGGCGAAGAGGAGGTTCATGATCACGCCGGCCGAGATGACCAGGGTCCGCGCCGAGAGCGACTTGGACTCGAAGTCGCGTGGGCCCGCGCTCTCGCCTGGACGCGCCGAGCCGTCGTCGGGCCCGCCCTCGATGGTCTCGAGCTCCTCGAGCCCCCGCATCTTCACGTAGCCGCCCAGGGGCAGCCACGAGATGACGTACTCGGTCTCGCCTCGCTTGAACCCGACCATCTTCGGGCCCAGGCCGATGGAGAAGCGCGGCACCTCGATGTCCACGAGCTTGGCCGTCACGAAATGGCCGAGCTCGTGCACGAAGATGAGCACGCCCAGCACGACGATGGTGGCGAGGATGGTGATGATCACGAACGTTCCGGTACGAGGGAACGGACGGCGTCACGCGCCCCGCGATCGGCCGCTTGCACGGTCTCCAGCGAAACCACGGGCTCCACGGGCACGGCGTCCAGCGCCTTGCGGATCGAGTCGGGAATACCCGGGAAGGCCAGCTTATGATCCAGGAAGGCGGCCACCGCCTCTTCGTTGGCCGCGTTGAAGACGGCGGGCGCCGTGCCGCCGGCCCGGCCCGCCTCCACGCCCAGGGCGAAGGTGGGGAACCGGTCCGCGTCCACCGGCTCGAAGGTCAGGGAGCCCGCGGCCACCGGATCGAAGCGACGCGTGCCGTCGTCCACCAGGCGCTCGGGGTGGGTCAGGGCGTACAGGATGGGCAGCTCCATGTCCGGGAAGCCGAGCTGGGCCAGCACGGAGCCGTCCGTGTATTCCACCATGGAGTGGATGATGGACTGGGGGTGCACCACCACATCCACCCGGTCGTACGGCAGGCCGAAGAGGAAGTGGGCCTCGATGACCTCCAGCGCCTTGTTGGCCAGCGTGGCCGAGTCCACCGTGATCTTGGCGCCCATGTCCCAGGTGGGGTGCCGGAGCGCGTCCTCGGGCCGGGCCCGGGCCAGGGCGTCGCCGTCCCAGGCGCGGAACGCGCCACCCGAGGCCGTGAGGATGAGCCGCGCGATGGACGGGTCGTCGAACCGGCGCAGGCACTGCAGGATCGCGCTGTGCTCGCTGTCCACCGGAACCAGCTCGCCGCCACCCCGCCGGAGCGCGTCCAGGACCAGCGGCCCCCCGGCCACCAGCGACTCCTTGTTCGCCAGCGCCAGGCGCTTCCCCGCCTCCAGCGCCGCCAGCGTGGCCTCCAGCCCCGCGGCCCCGACCACGGCGTTGAGCACGACGTCGACGTCGGCATGCTGCGCGGCCTGCCGCACGGACTCCGGACCGCGATGCCAGCCGGCGGGCGCATCGGCCTCCGCGTCCACCAGCGCCACGTGCCGCGGCCCGAACCGGGCCTCCAGCTCGGCCAACCCCCGGGCATCCCGGTGCGCCGTGATGGCCACGACCCGGAACCGGTCCCGGTGCCGGTCCAGCACCGCGGCGGCGCTCCGCCCGATGGAGCCGGTGGCGCCCAGGATGGCGACCCCCGTCATGGCGCGACCCCGGACCAGCGGAAGGCCAGGACCAGGAACCAGTAGGCCACCGGCAGCACGAAGAAGAGGTCGTCGAACCGGTCCAGCACGCCGCCGTGGCCCGGCAGCACGCTGCCCGAGTCCTTGACGCCGGCCTCCCGCTTCAGCACCGACACGGCCAGGTCGCCCACCTGGGCCACGGCCGCGATGACCAGCCCGCCCAAAGCGCCCAGCCAGGGGTCCAGGCCCACGTTGCGCCAGGCGTCCAGCACGAAGACGCTCCAGAGAAAGCCGGCCAGCACACCGGCCGCCAGGCCGGCCACCATCCCGAACCAGGTCTTCCCCGGCGACACCGACGGGATCAGCTTGCGCGTGCCGAACCGGATCCCGCCGAAGTAGGCCGCCGTGTCGTTGACCCAGGTCACAGCCAGCGGATAGGCCACGATGGCGGCTCCCGTCCACGACCCCCAGCCGGCGGTCCAGCGCTCCAGCGCATCGAAGGGCGGCATGTGCCGGATGAAGAGCACGAAGGCCAGCGTGGCGGCCGGCACCAGCGCGCCGGTCAGCGTCACGGCCACGGCGGCCAGGGGGCGCCCGTCCGGGCCCCGGTCCCAGATGGCGATCCCGCTGAGGAGGACCAGGAACGCCACGCTCATCTGCCAGAGGAGCGGTGCCGCGGTGGTCGGGTCGGGCAGCGCGGTAGAGGTCAGGACCAGCGTGGCGGCGAAGAGGACCCCCGGCAGCGCGAAGGCCCGGATCTCCTGGCGCGCCGCCAGCCGGTAGTACTCCGCGGCGCCCAGGCCGGCAATGACGGCGATGATCAAGCCGAGCGTCCAGCCGCCGGCGTACAGCGCAAGGACGGCGACCGGGATCCCGACCGCCGCTACCACGAGTCGCTTACCGAGCTCGCTCCCCGGCATCCCGTTCAGCTTGTCGAGACGCGCCCGAATCGACGCTCCCGTTTCTGGAAGGCATCGATGGCCTCGAAGAGCCGGTCCCGATCGAACTCCGGCCACAGGACCGGGGAGAAGTACAGCTCCGTGTACGCCAGTTGCCAGAGCAGGAAATTGCTGATCCGCATCTCGCCCGAGGTCCGGATGAGCAGGTCCGGGTCCGGCAAGGAGGCCGTGTACAGGTAGGACGAGAACCGGTCCTCATCCAGCTCGTCCGGGCTCAGCACGCCGGCCTGGACATCCTCCGCGATCCGCCGGGCGGCCCGGACCAGCTCGTCCCGGGCGCCGTAGCTGATCATCAGGTTCAGCCTGAGCGTCGAGCCGCCCGCCGTGTGCTCCTGGATCTCCTCGATGGCCCGGGCCGGCCCGCTCGGCAACCGGCCCAGGTCGCCGTGCACGTGGACCTCGACCCCCTGCTCCTTCAGCTCGTCGCGCTCCTTCTCGACGTAGCGCTGGAGCAGGAGCATCAACGCGTTGACCTCGCGCTCGGGCCGGCTCCAGTTCTCCTGCGAGAAGGCGAACAGGGTCAGGATCTGCACGCCCGCCTCGATGGCGCCCTCGATGGTCTCCCGGACCGCCGTCATCCCCGCGGCATGGCCCCGGTACCGCGGCAGGCCACGGGCACGAGCCCAGCGCCCGTTGCCGTCCATGATCACGGCCACGTGCGTCGGGATGCGCCCGTCCACCCTGATTCGCTCGAGTGTTTCCGAAGCCATCGTACCTTTTGCGGAAGACGCCACGTCACGTCCAGGACGCGACGCGCCGGCCCGGAGCCGACGCGTCAGACCTCCATGACCTCGTCTTCCTTCGTCTTCAGCAGCTCGTCGATCTTGCCGACGTAGTCGTCCGTCATCGTCTGGATCTCGTCCAGCCGGCGACGCGCCTCATCCTCGCCGATCTCGTGCTCGCTCTCCAGTTGCTGCACCGTCTTCTTCGCCTCCTGGCGATGGTGCCGGACGCTGACCCGGCCCTCCTCCGCCACCTTGTGCAGGAGACGGACCAGCTCCTTGCGCCGCTCCTCGTTCAACGGCGGGATCGGGACCCGGATCACGTTGCCGTCGTTCGACGGGTTCAGTCCCAGGTCCGCGGTCATGATGGCCTTCTCCACGTCCTGCATCAGGCTCTTGTCCCACGGCTGGACCACGAGCATGCGCGGCTCGGGCGAGCTCACGGTAGCCACCTGGTTCAACGGCATCTTCGAGCCGTACGCGTTCACCTTGACCGTGTCCAGCAATGCCGGGCTCGCCTTGCCCGTACGGACGGACGCGAACTCGCGGCGCATGGCGGCCACGGCCTCCTCCATGTGTTTCCGCGTCTCTGCGATCGTCGGCATGCGTGCTCCCGCGTTGGAGTTCGCCGAAACCGTTACAAGATAGGTAGGGTGTCCCTACGATACCAGCGTGCCCACGGCCTCGCCGCGGATGGCGTTCTGGACCGCGTCCTCGCGCTCGATGTTCAGCACGACGATGGGCAGCTCGTTGTCCTTGCAGAGCGACACCGCGGCCGCGTCCATCACGCGCAGCTCCCGCGTCATCACGTCCATGAAGGAGAGGTGAGGGTAGAACTCGGCATCGGGGTCGGTGGCCGGATCGGCGCTGTAGACGCCCTCCACCTTCGTGGCCTTGATGAGCACGTCCGCTTCCATCTCGATGGCCCGCAGCACCGCCGCGGTGTCCGTGGAAAAGTACGGATTGCCCGTTCCGCCCGCGAAGATCACGACCCGGCCCTTCTCCAGGTGGCGCAGGGCGCGCCGCCGGATGTACGGCTCCGCCAGCTGCTCCATGCGGATCGCCGTCATGACCCGGGTCGTCACGTCCTTCCGCTCCAGCAGGTCCTGCATGGCCAGCGCGTTGATGACGGTGGCCAGCATCCCCATGTAGTCGGCGTTGACCCGGTCCATCCCCTCCGCGCTGGCCTGGGTCCCGCGCACGATGTTGCCGCCGCCGATGACCAGGCCCAGCGCGACGCCCATGCCGGCGACGCGCTTGATCTGGTCCGTCAGCCGATCCACGACCGGCGGCGAGATGCCGAAGCCCTGCTCTCCCGCCAGCGCCTCCCCGCTCAGCTTGAGCAGGACCCGCCCGTACTTGAGATCCACCGCCGGCATCGAAGCGCGTTCCATGCGCCGAATCCTATTCCCCGAGAGCGAACCGGGCAAACCGACGCACCGCCACCTCCTGACCGGCCGTAGCGCCGACCTCGGACAGGAGCTCGCCTACCGACTTGTCCGTGTCCTTTACGAACGGCTGCTCCAGAAGCGCGGTCTCCGTGTAGAACTTGTTCAGCTTGCCCTCCACGATCCGGTCCCGGATGTGCTCGGGCTTGCCCTCCGCCCGGGCCTGCTCCAGGTACACCGACCGCTCCTTCTCGACGACGTCCTCGGGGACGCCGGCCCGGTCCACGGCCAGCGGCGCCGACGCCGCCACGTGCATCGCCAGGTCCCGGGCCAGCACCTCCACCGCCGTCCCGGTACCGGCCACCTCCACGAGCACGCCGATCTTGCCGTTCATGTGCACGTAGCTGCCCAGCGTGCCGTCGTCCGTCTCGTACCGGACATACCGCCGTACCACGATCTTCTCACCCGTCTTCGACGAGGCCTGCGTCACCACCTCTCCGACGCTCTTGCCGTCCCCGGCGTACGGCTGCCCCAACAGCTCCTCACCGGAGCCCGCGTCCGACGGCGCCGCCTCCGCCACGTGCTCCGCCAGACCCGCGGCCAGCGCCTGGAACTCCTCGTTCCGGGCCACGAAGTCCGTCTCGCAGTTCACCTCCACCATGCCCGCGATCCGGCCGTCCTCCGTCGTGTGGCCGCCTATGGCACCCTCCGACGCCTCCTTGCCCGCACGCTTGGCCGCCTTGGCCGCGCCACGGGCCCGCAGCGCATCCACCGCCTTGTCGAAGTCGCCGCCCGTCTCCTCGAGCGCTTTCTTGCAATCCATCATCCCGGCCCCGGTCATGTCCCGGAGCTGCTTCACGTCCGCCGCAGTGATCGCCATGATGTCCATCCCCCAGCCTGGTTCGTTCTCATCATCGTGAAAAGGCGCCGCAACGCTGCCGCTGCAGCGCTGCAGCGCCGGTCCCGCGCTGCGCATCCGAGCGCTCTCGCCCCGTCAATCCTCGTCGCTCTCGCCTTCGTCCTCCGTCTCGCCGGACTCCGCTTCCTTGTCGTCGGACTCCGAGCTCTCTTCCGCCGTCGTCCGCGCCGCGATGGCCTCCGGGCGCGGCCGGCGCCGGCGCTTCGGCTTCTGACGCCGCGGCTTCTTCTCCGCCTTCTCGGCCTCTTGCACGCCGCCTTCCGTGGAGTACGTCACCGCCTCCGCCTGGTCCGCCTGCTTCCGGACCTCCGGCGGCAGCTCCCGCGTGGCCTGCTCGATGGCGTCGGCCACGGCCCGCGTGATGACGGAGACCGAGCGGATCGCGTCGTCGTTCCCGGGGATCGGGTAGTCGATGAGGTCCGGATCGGCGTTGGTGTCCGCGATGGCGATCACCGGGATGCCCAGCTTGTTCGCCTCCCGGACCGCGATCTCCTCCCGCTTCGCGTCCACCACGAAGAGGGCGCCCGGCAGCCGCGCCATGTCCTTCACTCCCACCAGGTACTTGTCCAGCTTCTGCCGCTCACGCTCCAGCAGGAGCTGCTCCTTCTTCGTGTAGAACTCGTACGAGCCCTCCTCGATGCCCCGCTCCAGGTCCTTCAGACGACGGATCTGCTTCTTGATCGTCTGGAAGTTCGTCAGCATCCCGCCCAGCCAGCGCTCCGTCACGTAGAACGCACCCGCCCGCTGCGCCTCCTGCTCGATGATGCCACGGAGCTGCCGCTTCGTGCACACGAACAGCACCCGTTGCCCGTCCAGCGTCAGCTCACGGACCGCCTCCTGGGCCTGCTCCAGCAGCGTCGCCGTCTTCTGCAGGTCGATGATGTGGATCCCGTTGCGCTCCGCGAAGATGTAGCGCCGCATCTTCGGGTTCCACCGGCTCCTCTGATGGCCGAAATGAACCCCGGCCTCCAGGAGCTCCTGAATCGTCTCGTTCACCATCCTCGCGCTCCCTCTCCATACCGGGTTTTGCTCGTCCACCGCCTTCACCCGGAACGCCGCCCCGTTGCGGGGACCCCGGCCCTCCGTCCGGTCGGTGTGTGGATTTGCGGTGGCACGCCCCGCGCACCACCGCATGTAGTCTACCGCTTCGACGCCGTTGCGCCGCGCTCAGCGGCGCAACACTCGGAGCGTGGATCGCCCGCGATCAACGCTTCGAGAACTGGAAGCGCTTCCGGGCCTTCGGCCGGCCCGGCTTCTTCCGCTCGACCTGACGGGCGTCTCGCGTGAGCAGCCCCTTCGCACGGAGCGGAGATCGCAGCTCTTCGTCGTACGTGAGGAGCGCCCGGGCGAGTCCCATGCGGATCGCCCCCGCCTGGCCCGTCTTGCCGCCGCCCCGGACCGTGATCTTCACATCGAACCGGGTCGCCGTGTCCGTCGTGTCCAGCGCCTCCCGGGCGTGCTGCTGGTGCACCAGGCGCGGAAAGTAGGCTTCCAGCTCCTGCCCGTTCACCGACCAATCGCCGCTCCCGGGCCGCAGATACACCCGCGCCACGCTCGTCTTGCGTCGGCCCACCCCGTTGTACTGCTCGAGTTGCTTCGTCGCCATCAGATCTCCAGCGGCTCGGGCTGCTGTGCCTCGTGCGGATGATCCGGACCGGCATACACCCGCAGCTTCTTCCGCATCAGCCGGCCCAGGTTGTTCTTCGGCATCATGCCCTTCACGGCCAGCTCGATCACCCGCTCGGGATGCTCCGCCCGCATCCGCTCCAGCGGAATCTCCTTCGCGCCACCCACGTACCCCGAATGGCGGAAGTAGGTCTTCTGCTCTTCCTTCTTCCCCGTAACCCGGACCTTCTCCGCGTTCACCACGACCACGTAATCGCCCGTGTCCAGGTGGGGCGTATACATGGGCTTGTGCTTGCCGCGCAGCACCTGCGCGATCTCGCTGGCCAGCCGGCCGAGCACCTTCCCATCCGCGTCCACGAACCACCACTTGCGCTCGATCTCGGAGGCCTTCGGCGTGTACGTTTTCATGCGTCCGTCCGTTGAATTCCGCCCGAAGCGGGACAGCTTTGAAGGGTATACGGGAGGGTTGGTTGTGTCAAGCCGCGGCGCCCGTGGACCGTCCCCATCGTTTTCGGTTCCTCGGGGGTACATCGGGCCGCCGTCGGGCTCCCGCTCGCAGCGCGGCGAGGATCCGGTCGATCGCCGGGCCCCGCGGCAGGGCGACCTTCGCGGTCGGGACAACGCGGCAACGCGGAGGGAGGCGGCTGCGCGGAAGCCGTCGTCGTGAACGGTTGCGCTTCACGCCGCCGTCCGACGAGAGGCCTCGAAGGTCGGGCTGCGGCGCGTACGTGAGGGCCGGCCGCGAGCGTCCCGCGCCTCCGCGCAAGGATTCGGCGCTCCCGCGTTGAATTCCCACTTCCCGATCGACGCTGTCTCTCGCACCACAACGGGGTACGGAGAAACCCCGGCCATTTTCGGGGAAAGTCCTGGCGGCGCCCGGCGGGGCGCAGAGGCCCCCGCCCTACCGCATGAACGTCTCGAGGAACCGTGCCCGGGAGGCGTGGCGCAGGCGCAGCAGGGCCTTTTCCTTGATCTGGCGGACGCGTTCCCGCGTGATGCCGAGGAGGGACCCGATCTCCTCGAGCGTCATGGGCTCCTGGCCATCGAGGCCGAAGTAGAGGCGGAGGATCTTGGCCTCGCGCTCCTTGAGGGTGCCCAGCGCCTCTTCGACGGTGTGGCTGAGGGCCGTCTCGTAGGTCTCGTCGTCCGGAGCGGGGGAGTACTGGTCGGGCAGGTAGTCCAGGAGGCGGTTGTCCTCGCCGGGGGTGAGAGGGGCATCCAGCGAGAGGTGCGATTGGGAGAGGGAGAGGGTTCGCTGGATCTCTTCCTTGGACAGGTCGAGCTCGTCGGCGAGCTCGTCCACGGTGGGCTCGCGGCCGAGCTCCTGGAGGAGGGCGGAGGACCGCTTGCCGATGCGGTGGAGGGCGCCGGCGCGGTTGAGCGGAACCCGGACGATCCGGCTCTGCTCCGCCAGCGCCTGCAGGATGGCCTGGCGGATCCACCAGACGGCGTAGGAGATGAACTTGATGCCCTTGGTCTCGTCGAATTTGTGGGCGGCCCGGATGAGGCCGAGGTTCCCCTCGTTGATGAGGTCGGCGAGGGCGACGCCCTGGTTCTGGTACTTCTTGGCGACGGAGACGACGAACCGGAGATTGGATCGGACGAGGTTGTTGAGAGCCTCCTCGTCGCCTTTCCTGATGCGCTGCGCGAGCTCCACTTCCTGCTCCCGGCTGAGCAGGTCGTAGGCGCTGATCTCCTTGAGGTACTGATCCAGCGAGCTCTGTTTGAACGCTTTGCGTGAGCGCGAAAAGCTCATGCCTTGCTCCGCAGGGCTTCAGGCCGTTCCGGTGTCGATACCCGACGCGGGCACGGGGCCGCCGGGGAGAGCGGCGCGGACCGCGTCAGTGAATCGTGCCGCCGATCCGGTTCCACCGTATGTCGGTGAGCCAGGGCAGCGCGTGAAAGCTGTGGGGGTTGAACGAAAAGTAGACGAGCAGCGGCTTCCCCTTGATCTGGTCGTCGTGCACGAACCCCCAGTAGCGCGAATCCTCCGAGTCGTCCCGGTTGTCGCCCAGGACGAAGTAGGCCGTCTGCGGCACCACGATGGGCCCCCAACTGTCCCGGGTCGGCCGGTACGTGCGGGGGTCGGCCGGCGGCGCCAGATACTCGAGTTGCCACATCATGCGGGGTGCGAAAACGTCGTTCGGGTCGCCGTGCCGGACATAGGGCTCGGGCACGGGCTCGCCGTTCACGTAGAGCACCTTGTCACGCATCTGAAGCGTGTCGCCGGGCAAGCCGACGAGGCGCTTGACATAGTTCTTGTCGGGCTCGTGAGGCGGCAGGAACACGATGACGTCTCCGTGCCGCGGCGTATCGATCGCGGGAAGTCGCAGCGGCGTGCCCGGGACCTGTGCGCCGTACACGGCCTTGTTGACCAGGAGGAAGTCACCGACCAGCAGCGTGTTCTCCATGCTGCCTGTGGGGATCCGGAACGCCTCCACCACGAACGTCCTGATCACCAGGAACAAGGTGAACGCGATGACGAGCGACTTGGCCCATTCCCACAGCCAGCGTCCGGCGAGACGTACCGGGTTGCGGCGCGGCTCGGGCTCCTGTCCGGGGAGCTCCTGGTCGGGTCCGTCCTGCGGTCGGTCGTCGGCAGCCAAGCTAAACGTGCGGCTCCGTGGAGATCAACGCAAACCCCGTTCTGCGAATCGCCGCTCGGCCCGTGCCGTGTGACCGGCGTGCACCCGGGGCCGGAGCGGTCTCCGGCGTCCTGCTGCGCGGTGGCCGCCGGGAGCGGCGGCCCAGCATCATAGTCGTGGCGCGGCGGTGACGCCACCCCGGCGTGACCGCCGCGCCCACGCTCCCGTCAGAGGTCGTATGTATCGATCTGGGCCCGCTGCAGGCGCCCCGAATAGTCCACGTAGATGACCTTCGTCTCGGAATAGAACTCGTAGACCTCCCAGCCACCTTCCCGGTGGCCGTTGCCGGTCTGCTTCACGCCGCCGAAGGGCAGGTGGGCCTCCGCCCCGATGGTGGGCGCGTTGATGTACGTGATGCCGTTGTCCAGCTCCCGCATGGCGACGAAGGACGAGCGCACGTCTTCCGTGTAGATGGCGCTGGAGAGGCCGTACTCGACCTCGTTGTTGATGCGGATGGCCTCGTCCAGGTCACTGAACTTCATGACGCTGAGCACCGGGCCGAAGATCTCCTCCAGGGCGAGACGGGATCCGGGCTGGACGCCGGTGACGATGGTGGGCTGGAAGAAGAACCCGTCGTCCAGCTCGCCGCCGGCGGCCGGCGCGCCGCCGGTGAGGACATCGTCGCCTTCCTGCCGCGCGATCTCGACATACTCGCCGGTCTTGGCTACGGCCGCCTGGTTGATCATGGGACCGATGTCCGTGGTCTCATCCAGGCCGTCGCCGAGCTTGAGCGCTTCGGTCCGCTCGATGAGCTCCTCCAGGAAGCTGTCGTGGATGTCCTCGTGCAGGAGGAGCCGGCTGGTCGCGGTGCAGCGCTGGCCGGTGGTGCCGAACGCGCCCCAGAGCACGCCGTCCACCGCGAGCTCCATGTTGGCGTCGGGCATGACGATCTGTGCGTTCTTGCCGCCCATCTCCAGGGAGAGGCGCTTGTGCATGCGGCCGCAGGTCTCGCCGAGCCTGGAGCCGACGGACGTGGAACCGGTGAACGAGATGACCGGGATCTCCGGGTGCTCCACGATGGCGTTTCCGACGCTGCTCCCGCTGCCGTGGACCAACTGGACCGCCTCCGGCGGGAGCCCCGCCTCCAGCAGGATCTCCACCAGCATGGTGCCCGTGTGGGGCACGTCGTGGGCCGGCTTGAAGATGACCGCGTTCCCGCAGACCAGCGCCGGAAAGATCTTCCACGTGGGGATGGCCATGGGGAAGTTGAACGGCGTGATCACGCCGGCGACGCCGATGGGCCGTCGGTAGCTCATGGCCCACTTGTCCCGCAGCTCGCTCGGCACCGTGTGCCCGAACAGGCGGCGGCCCTCGGCGGCAGCGTAGTACGCCGTGTCGATGCCTTCCTGCACGTCGCCCCGCGTCTCGTCCAGGATCTTGCCCATCTCCCGCGTCATGACCCGGGCGATCTCCTCTTTCCGTTCCGCGAGGAGGTCGCCCACGGCCCGCAGCACATCGCCGCGCTGCGGCGCCGGCGTGCTGCGCCAGGCGGCGAAGCCCTTCTTCGCCGACTCGACGGCCATGGCCAAGTCCTCGGCCCCGGACTTGGGGAAGAGGCCGATCAACTCGCTGTTGCGGGCCGGGTTCCGGTTCTCGTGGTATTCGCCGGTCGACGGCTCGCGCCACTCGCCCGCGATGAAATTCTTGAACTTGTCAGCCATTGCTCGTGACCTCTCTCCAGACCCGTTCGGCGCGGCTCGTCCGCGCCCTCCAGGCCGGCCGCTACGCGGCCGACGGGCTCAAGGTGCGCCGGCTCCGGTGCGGGTGCAAGCCCGGACCCGCCCCGGGGTCAGAACCAGCCGATCGCCAGGACGGCCGCCGTGCCCAGGGCGAGCACGGTGGAGTAGAAGAGCCAGAGCCTGCGGAAGGAGAGGGCCGGGTGCATGCGGCGGGCGAGGTTGGCCAGGAGCAGGCCGCCGCCGAGGGAGCAGCCGAGCCAGACCACGACCATGATGGCCCAGAACAGGCCGGAGCTCACGACTCCTCCCGCACCAGGCCGTACTTGTCGATCTTCTTGTACAGGTTCGAGCGGGGCATGTCCAGCTCCCGGGCCGTCTCGCTCACGTTCCAGTCGTGCTCGCGCAGCTTGGCCAGGATGTAGGCCTTTTCGGCCCGGTCCTTGAACTCGCTGAAGGTGGCCGCCTCCAACAGGTCGGCGGACAGGCCGACGGCCCCCCGGGCGCCGCCCACCAGGCGCTCCACGTCGTCCACCGTGACCCGGTCGCCCCTGGACAGGATCAACAGCCGCTCCACCGTGTTCTTGAGCTCCCGCACGTTGCCGGGCCAGTCCATGCGGGCCAGGCGCTCCACCGCGTCCGGCGCCACCGGGCGCGGCGGCAGATGCTGCTCCTCCGCGGCCCGTTCCACGAAGTGGCGGATCAGCATGGGGATGTCGTCGCGGCGGTCCCGGAGCGGCGGCACCGCGATGGGCACCACGTTCAGACGGAAGTACAGGTCCTCGCGGAACCGTTCCGCCTCGATCTGGGCTTCCAGGTCCTTGTTCGTGGCCGCGATGACCCGGACGTCGACCCGCTTGGCCCGCTCCCCGCCGACCCGGGTGATGAGACCTTCCTGGAGCGCCCGCAGCACCTTCGACTGGGCCGCCACGCTCATGTCGCCGACCTCGTCAAGGAAGAGGGTCCCGCCGTCCGCCTGCTCGAACTTCCCCGTCCGGTCCGTCTGGGCGCCGGTGAACGCTCCCTTCACGTGACCGAACAGCTCGCTCTCGATGAGCTCGGCCGGGATGGCGGCGCAGTTGACCTCCACGAACGGCTGGTCGGCCCGGGGCGAGAGACGGTGGAGAGCGCGGGCGACCAGCTCCTTGCCCGTGCCGTTCTCGCCGGTGATCAGGACCCGCGCCTCCGTGGGCCCCACCTTCTCGACCCGGTCCAGCACGGCCCGCATGGCGAAGCTCGAGCCCACCATCTGGTGGTGGATCTCCACCTCGTCCCGGAGCCGGGCCACCTCCTCCTCGAGGCCGCGCTGCTGCAGGGCGTTCCGCATGGTCAGCAGCAGCCGGTCCGTGTCCAGCGGCTTCTCCAGGAAGTCGTACGCTCCGCGCCGCGTGGCCTCCACCGCCGTCTCGATGCTGCCGTGCCCGCTGATCATGACGACGACGGCGTTCGGATCCTCCGCCCGGAGCCGCCGCAGCACTTCCAGGCCGTCCATCCGCGCCATCTTGACGTCGAGCAGCGTCAGGTCGGGCTCGAACTCGGGGTAGGCGCTCAACGCCCCACCCCCGTCCTCCGCCGTCCGCACCTCGTGGCCCTCGTACTCCAGGACCTGGCGCAGCACCCGGCGGATGCCTTCTTCGTCGTCGACGATCAGGATGCGGGCCATGACCTCAGCTCGCGGTGCGGATGAAGACGAGGGAGTCGCCGCTCACGAAGGCGGTGGTGATGCCCGGTGGCAGCGGCACGGCCACCGCGTCGGGCGCCAGGCCCGGCGTCGCGCGGCGGCCCACCCCGTTCAGGATCGCCGGGATCACCCGCTTCGGCAGCGGGATGCGGGCGGCGGTGATCTCGTGGATCTCCAGGGCCACGTAGCCCGCCGTGAGCGGCACGAACTGGCCCGTCGCCGCCATGTCGGCCGTGTCCGGCAGGAAGGAGGCGATCTCGTCCAGCTCCCGGAGCGCCCCGAAGATCCGGGTCGGCACGGCGGCGCCCAGGCGGATGCGCCCGTCCATGAGCTCCACCGTGGGTACGGCGACCCACGCCGGCAGCGAGTCGGACCAGCGGTAGCGGAGCAGGCTCTGCAGCTCGCTTTGAGTCAGCGACACCCGCTCCGGCCCGCGGCCCGCCCGGGCATCATCGAGCCGGATCTGGGCCGACTCCGCCAGCGCCGGCGAGACCTCCGCGGCCGCGGTACGCCCCGTCAGGTCTCGCCAGGCGCGTCCCAGCTCGGCGCGGTACACCCACGCCACCGCCGTGACGCTCACGAGCAGAGCCAGGGCCAGCAGGCGGTTGAGGCATCCCCCGAGTCGCTGGAACATGGCAGCCTAGCCCGCCACCTCCTTCTTCTTCTTCTTGTCCGGGGGCGACATCCGGAGCGGCGCCGCCAGGATGCGCTCGTAGCGGGCACCCTTCGAGGAGAGGTGGCTCTCCATGATGTCCACCGTCTTCACGGGGATCGTCGCCGCGAAGTCGAACTCCGCCGCCAGCTCCTCGAACCGCCGGAAATCGCCCGCCCGCGCCTCCTTCGATGCCCTGCCCAGCGTGATGTGCGGATGGAACGACCGGACCTCCCGCTCGAAGCCCAGCGGCGCCAGCTCCCACTCCAGGTCGTGCTTCAGACAGCGCAGCTCCGGCGTCGCGTCGGCGCCCAACCAGATGACCCGCGGCCGGCGCATGGTCGGGAAGGCGCCGCAGCCGCGCAGCGTCACGTCCAGGATCGGCGACTTCGCCGCGATACTGCTCACCGCTTCCTTCACCTCGCCTACCCGCTCCGGCCGCACCTCGCCGAGGAATTTCAGCGTCAGGTGCAGGCTGCTCTTGTCCACCCAGCGCATGGGCAGCCCGGCCTCCCGCAGGCCCTTGCCTGCACGGAAGAAGCGCTGGCGTTGCTTCGCGGGGAAATTCAATGCGACGAAAAGTCTCATGGTCGTCCGGTCAGGTCCGCGTCGGTGCCCCGCTCCCTTCGTCCGGGGCGCTCAGCTCGAGGGTGATGTAACGGAACCCGATGGCCTTGAGGCGCGGCGCCAGCCCCTCGAGGCGGCTACGCGCGACGGCCGGGACCGCCACCACCAGCACGTCCTCCTCGTGACCGGCCACCGAGACGTCACCCGCGATCCCTTCACCGGTCAGGAGCGCCGCGGCCCGCTGCAACCGTCCGGGCATCACGACGCCTCCAACCGGACCAGCTCGTTCAGCGCACCGCGGCGGTACCCCTCCACGTCCAGCAGCACACGGCGGAACCCGGCCCGCCGGACCGCCGCCGCGAGTGCTCCGGCACGCTCCTCCGCACGGTCCAGCTCCCCCGGGTCGATCTCCAGCCGGGCCGCATCGCCGTGGTGCCGCACCCGGAACGTCCGGAAGCCCAACGCCCGCACCGCCGCCTCCGCCACCTCCACCTGCCGCAGCCGTTCCGGCGTCACCGCGAGCCCGTACGGCACCCGGCTCGCCAGGCACGGCGATGCCGGCCGGTCCCACGTCGGCAACCCGCGTCGTCGGGACAGCACCCGTATGTCCGCCTTGGTCAGCCCGGCTTCCTGCAGCGGCGAGCGCACGCCGTGCTCCCGGGCCGCCCGCGCACCGGGACGGTGGTCCGACAGGTCATCCGCGTTGGAACCGTCCACCACCACCGCCAGGCCCCGGGCCGCCGCCAACGGCGCCAGCTTCGACCAGAGTTCCGCCTTGCAGTGGTAGCACCGATTCGTGGGATTGGCCGCGTACGCCGGGTCCGACAGCTCTTCCGTCGCCACCTCGGCGTGCGGGATGCCGAACGCGTCCACGCACGCCAGCGCCTGCTCACGCTGATCCGACGGGTACGACGCGCTCCGGCCCGTCACCGCCAGCACCCGGTCCGGGCCCAGCACATCCACGGCCGTCACCGCCAGGAACACCGAGTCCACTCCACCCGAGTAGCCGATGCAGACCGATCCGCAGGACCGAAGGATCGACACCAGCCGATCCCGCCTGGATTCCAGCTCCCCCGACTCCTGAGTCAACACGACCCTCCCTCCGCGTACCGCCGCAGGCCCGCCAGCCCCGGCGCGGCGGGAACGTACAGCGATCCGGCCCACATCGCAACCGGAGAACGACGCGACGGGAAACCGTAACTCGTTCGACAGGAATATGTTACGCCTCGTGAACCGGCAACCGGTCCCGGTCCAGGCTGCGGTACTGGACCGCCTCCGCCACGTGGTCCGCCGCCACGGCCTCCGACCCGGCCAGGTCCGCGATGGTCCGGGCCAGCTTCAGGATGCGGCCGTAGGCCCGGGCCGAGAGGCCCAGGCGCGTGATGGCGTTGCGGAGCAGCGCCTCGGCGTCGGGACCGAGGCGGCACGCCTCGCGGCTGGTGCGGGCGTCCATGTGGGCGTTGGCGAAGGTCCCGGGGCGGTCGGCGAAGCGGCGGGTCTGGCGCTGGCGGGCGGCGAGGACACGGGCCCGGATGGCGGCGCTGCTCTCACCGTTGCGTCGTCCGGTGAGGTCCCGGGCCCGGACCCGGGGCACCTCGACGTGCATGTCGATGCGGTCCAGGAGCGGCCCGGAGACACGGCCCAGGTAGCGGCCCACGACGCCCTGGCCGCACATGCAGCGGTCGGTGCCGTCGCCGTGGTAGCCGCAGGGGCAGGGGTTCATGGCAGCGGCGAGCATGAAGCGGGCGGGATAGGTGAGGGCGGCGCTGGCGCGGCGGAGTTGGACGCGGCCGTCCTCCAGGGGCTGGCGCAGGGCTTCCAGGGCCGAGCGCCGGAACTCGGGCAGCTCGTCCAGGAAGAGGACGCCGTGGTGCGCCAGCGACACCTCGCCGGGCCGGGGCGACGACCCGCCGCCCACCAACCCGGCATCCGACACGGTGTGGTGCGGAGCGCGGAACGGCCGGGTGCCGACGAGGGCCTGACCGGGCGCCAGGAGCCCGGCCACCGAGTAGACGCGGGTGATCTCCAGCGCCTCTTCCCTGCCCGGCGGGGGCAGGATCGTGGGCAGGCGCCGGGCGATCATGGACTTGCCGGCGCCGGGCGGGCCGATGAGGAGGAGGTTGTGTCCGCCGGCGGCGGCGATTTCCAGCGCCCGCCGGGCGGCGTCCTGGCCCCGTATGTCGGCGTAGTCGAGGACGCCGGCGGCGGGGTCCTGCCGGAGCGCCTCGGGGTCGGGCCCCACGCGCAGCAGCTTGCGCTCGCCGCGGATGCCGAGGACGACGTCGTCCAGGGAGGCCGCGGCGCGCACGTCGAGCCCGTCGACCATGGCGGCCTCGGCGGCGTTGGCCATGGGCAACACGAGCCGCTCGACGCCCTCGTCCCGGCAGCGCAGGGCGACGGAGAGGGCACCGCGCATGGGGCGCAGGCGGCCGTCGAGGCCGAGCTCTCCCAGGTAGCAGGTCCCATCGAGGCGGTCCCGGTCCAGGGCGCCGGTCCCGGCCAGGAGCCCGAGGGCGATGGGCAGGTCGAAGGCGCTGCCGTCCTTGCGCACGTCCGCCGGGGCCAGATTGACGGTGATGCGCCGTGGCGGCACGGCGTAGCCGTTGTTGGCCAGCGCCGCGGTGACCCGTTCCCTCCCCTCGCGGACGGCGCTCTCGGGGAGCCCGACCACGTGCATGCACGGCAAGCCCGAGGCCAGGTCGACCTCGACGCGGACCAGGTAGGCGTCCACGCCCAGGATGGCGGCGGATGTCACGGTCGAGAGCATGGCGGTCCCCGGCTGTCGGTGGCGTTCTGGCAGGGTGTATCCGCCACCGGCGCAGGGACATGGCGGAACGGGACGACTGGACGCGACCGGCCGGGGTCGGTAAACTGACCGGCGCCGCGCACGTCGGTGCCGCCGGGCGTTCCGGCGAGGCGTCTCCCATGATCGGACCGTGACCGGAGGCCGAAGATGAGGCCAGTGCAGGGCTGCCCGGTGTACGCCCGCTGACGGGGACCGCCGTGGACGTGCAGCGTGTGCTCGACCTGCGGGAAGGGGAAGGCCGGATCGCCGGCCTCCTCGTGGGGCACCTCTTCTTCACCACGGCCGCCGCCATCATCCTCTCGGCGGCGAAGAACGGGCTCTTCCTGTCCGCGTACCCGGCGCGGCTCATCCCGCACGTCATCGTGGCCTCGGCGCTGGTGACGGCGATCTTCTCGGTCCTCTTCACGGGCCTCATCGGCCGCTACGACCGCCGCACCCTGCTGGAGACCTCCGGGCTGGTGGCGGCGGCGAGCCTCGTCCTGGCCCGGGCGGCCTTCCTGGCGGACCCGCGCAGCGCCTTCGTCCTCTACCTGTGGCTGTCCATCGTGGGCGGGCTCGTGGTGGCGCTGGCGTGGAGCACGGTGGCGGACCTGCTCACGGGCCGCCAGTCCCGGCGGCTGATGCCGCTCCTGGTGGCCGGTACCAGCGTGGCGGGCATCACGGCCGGGTTCGGCGTGGCCCCGGCGGCGGAGGCCCTGGGTACGCCCAACCTGCTCCTGGCGGCGGGCGCCTCCATCCTGGTGGGCGCGGTGATCCTCCGCCTCGCGCCCAGGGAGGGCACGGGTTTGGAAGCGGCCAGCGGCACCTTTCTCCAGCGGGTCCGACGCGGCGCCGGCGTGGTCCGGCGGCACCGCCTCATCGCCCTCGTGGCCGGCGGGCTCGTCCTGAGCTTCGTCATCGCGACGCTGGTGGACTACCAGTTCAAGGTGTTCCTCCAGGAGTCGTACGACCGGGATGCCATAACCTCGCTGTTCGGCGTGCTGGCCGGAGCCGTGGGCGTGGGCACGCTGATCTTCCAGGCGGTGGCGTCCCGCGTCCTGTTCCGCCGCTACGGCCTCGTGGCGGGCCCGTACGCCCAGGCCGCCATGCTCGGCGCGGCCGGGCTGGCCGTGGCCGCCACCGGCTGGCTCACCGTGCTGGCCGTGCTCCGCTTCGTGGACGAGACCTCCCGCTTCACCCTGCAGAAGACGGTGGAGCAGGTCTCCCTGTCCCCCTTCCCACCGGACGTCAGGAAGCCCGCGTTCACGCTCCTGGGCGGCGTGCTCAAGCCGCTCTCCCAGGCGGCGACGGGGCTGCTGCTCATCGGCATCGCGCCGATCCTGGGCGTCCGCGGGCTCGCGGTCCTGACCGCCGTCACCGCGCTGGGTCTTCTGGCCCTCTTCCGCAAGCACCCGCCCCTTTATCGGAGCGCCCTCCAGGAGGCCCTGGCCCGGCACACGCTGGACCTGGGCCAGGCCTGGAACATCCCCAGCGTCGTGGACCGGAACGCCCTGGAGATCATCGACCGGGCCGTGGCAGACGGAGACACGGCGGTGACCCTCTTCGCCATCTCGATCCTGCGCCACGCACCGGAGCCCGAAGCACGTCCGCGCCTGGCGGCACTCCTCAGGCACGGCGTGAACGAGGTCCGCGCCGAAGCCGCCGTGGCCCTGGTGGAGGTCGCGGGGCGCGGCGGCGTGGCTGAAGATGTCGACGAGGTGGCCGCCATGCTGCGCAGCGAGACCGCTCCCGACGTGGTCCGCCCGCTCCTCGCCGTGGCCGACCGGCTCCCGGACCCGCCCACCCTCGTGACGCCCTGGCTGAACCACGAGGAGGCGGACGTGCGCCGGCAGGCGCTCCTGGCCCTCGCCCGTTTCAGCGCCAGAGACGACGCTTTCGACGCGCGGGACCGCGTCGAGAGCTTCCTGGACTCCCCACGCCCGGAGGACCGGGGCGCCGCCGTGCAGGCCGCCGCCGTCCTCCAGGACGGCCGCTTCCTGCCCAGGATCTACGATGCGGCACAGGACGGGGAGACCCGGAGCGACGCCCTGGCGGCGCTGGCCGCCTTCCCGAAAGACGGGCTCCCGTGGATCGACCGCCTCCTCTCCGACCCGGATGTGGACGAGTCCCGGCTGCGCAGCGACGCCGCGGTCCTCGCCCGGTCGCCGACGGGCGCCGGTCTCCAGCGCCTCCTGGCCCTCGCCGAGGAGCGGGCGGCGGTCCGCGCCGTGCTGCCACCCCTTCACGAGGCCCGACGGCGGGGCGCCATGTCCGCCGTGCCCGGCGCCCGCATGCGCCGGATCCTCTACTCTACGGTCCGGGAAGGCACCCGCTACGGCCTCCTCACCCGGGCCATGAACCGCCTCCGCCCGGGGATGGCACGGGACTTCCTGCGCGACGAGCTGGAGGGCCGTCAGCACCGGGCGGCCGAGGGAGCGCTGGCGGCTCTCGCCCTGTCCTACGATCCCGGCCGGATCGACCAGGTCGCGCCCCACCTCCGCTCCGACAGCCGCGCGGCCCGCAGCAGCGCCCTGGAGCTGCTCGAAGAGATCCTGCGCCCCGACGACCGCCTCATCATCGTGCCGTTCCTGGAGAGCCTCCAGCATCCCGCTCGGCTACAGGAGGCGGCGACCCAGGTCGGGCTGGCGGGCCTCGACCTTCGGGATCCAGTGGCCGCACTGCGCGACGACCCCGATCCGTGGTTGCGCACCTGCGCCGCCCACGTCGCGAACGAACGAGAACCCGGCGCCCACGCCGCCGACAAGGAGTCCGGCATGCTGCCGCTCATGGAAATCGTGTTCTTCCTCAAGAGCTCCTCCCTCTTCCGCGGCCTCCCCGGCCAGGAGCTCGCCCGCATCGCCGACCTCGCCGGCACCGTCCACCTCCAGGAGGACGAGCTGCTCTTCCGGGAAGGCGACCCGGGCGACGCCTTCTACATGGTGGTCAGCGGCAGCGTGGCGGTGGAGCGCGGCACACGCCGCATCGCCGCCCTGGGCCCTCACGAAGGGCTCGGCGAGATGGCCCTCCTGGACGGTGAGCCCCGCTCCGCTTCCGTCCGGGCGCTGGGGCCGGTCACCCTGCTCCGGATCGACCAGGCCAGCTTCGAGGCGCTGGTGGACCGGAGCCCGGCTCTCGCCAAGGGGATCTACCGCTCCCTGAGCCGCCGCCTCCGCAACACGCTGCGGCAGGTCAACGACTGAACGGCGAGGAGGATGAGGCGAGATCGGTGAAGCGAGGTGTGAACGGCGAGGAGGGTGAAGCGAGAAGATACGGCGAGGAGGATACGGCGAGGAGGATCAAGCGAGCGGGGATACGGCGAGGGGGATGAAGCGAGGGGGAGACGGTGGGGGAGATGCGAACGCCCCCCGGAGTGGTTCCGGGGGGCGCCGCATGTCCTGCCGCCGCCGGGGCCTGAGTCCCGGCGGCCCAACCGCGACTCAGCCTAGCTGATGTTCGGGTTGGAGTCCTTCTCGTTCTTCGACACCTGGATGCAGATGTCGTTTTCCTGGGCCCAGACCTCGGTGTCGAGGATCGGGGCCTGCCAGACGTCCGCCGTGTACGGCTGGCCGGCGGCCTCGTCCCGCACCACCGTGAAGTTGTTCCAGACCGTGGAGCTCACGCCCGGCTCGCCTTGCGCCCACCGGCGCCAGTCGCCGAGACGCTTGTCCTCGAGCCACAGCTCGATGCCACGCTCGGTCATGAGCATGGTCCACGCATCTTGAACCGAGCCGGGGACCGCCACGTTCGCCATGCCATACTCGTCCCGGACGGCGTTGATGCCGGCCGCGACGGCGGCGAGGTCGCTGGTCTGGACCAGCGCGGCCTCCGCCTCCATGAGGCGGGCGTCCGTGCCCTTCACCATGCCGATATCCGCGCTGTAGGTCGGATACTTGAGCTGACGGAAGAAGGGCCGGCGCTTGTCACCGGACTTGGCCCAGCCATCGGACTCCTCCGGGTCCAGCTTGATGTTGAACGGCACACGCGGGTCGCCTGCGTCGAGGGGGTCGTCCACGTTGTCCCCGAGGTTCATGAACGGCGTACCCCAGACCGTCGTCTCGTCCCGCAGGTAGCCCCACCAGCGGAGCATGTTGCTCACGCCCGCGGCGTCGTCATACACGGCTTCGTACACGAAGTCCGTGTCGACCTCGCCCGCGTGCGTCACGACGTCCGCCCAGTTGCCCAACTGCATGTGGGCACGGGCCAGCGCGCCGTGGGCCGCCATGGCGATGTCGTCGCCATCGTTGTAGTTACCCGTGAGCGTCCCATCGCCTGCGGCGTTGCCGATGGTCACGGCGCTCTCGAGGTACGGGATCGCCCGGGTGTAGAAGGTGGTGTAGTCCTGGTAGCCTCCACCATCGATGACGGCGTCACAGAAGTTGTCGCCGAGCATGATGTTGGAGAGGCCGGCCAGAAGGTTCAGGGTCGCGATCTCCTTCGCGGAGTTCGGATCCTGGCCATCCTCCTGAAGGATCGCCGACACACGGGGAATCCCGTTCTCGGCAACCCAGCGGGCCTGGGACGGCTCGCCCCAGCGCGACTGGGACTCGACCCAGTCGTCCTTGGATTCGCCGTCGCTCAGGCCGCGCAGACCGATCCACGAGCCGGAGTGCACCAGCTCGTCCGTGAGCATGGCGCCGGCCGTGATGGTGCCGCCTCCGCCCGGTACCGCCAGGGCGTACGAGTAGTCACGGGCCGCACCGGCCACCAGCGCGGTCACCGCTTCCATGACGTCCAGATCGCGATCCAGCACGCGGTCCGGCGCGTCCACCGTCAGTTCGCAGCCTGTCAGGGCCACCGTGCCGACCAGGGCAAGGACCCCGAGAAGGCGCGACCAAGAAGTCATTCTCGTCATTGTCACGTCCTTGTCTGAGTTCATGTCCATGGTCGTCTAGAAGCCCAGCCGCAGGCCGAACACGAACTGCCGCGGAATCGGACTGATGAAGTACTCCTGCGCGGACAGATCCCTGCCCGTGGCGTAGTTGGCCTCGGACTCCAGCAGACGGACGTCCTGGTCCCGCCACAGGTTCCGGCCCGTCAGGTACACGGTCCCGTTGCGGAAGCCGAAGTTGCCCATCATCTCGGCCGGGATGTCGTAGCTGAGCGTGAGCTCGCGCAGCTTCGTGTACGTCGCCGGGATGACGACGTTGCCACGACCGCCGTACGGCCACGGGTTGTCGCAGAACGCCTGTATGGCCGGGTCGTCGTACAGCTCGCTGCCCTCGTGACAGAAGGCGGCGGTCGACCCGCCGGCGAGGTCCGGGACGATCTCGTCGCCGGACGGTACCGACAGGCGCGTCATCCAGCGGACCGTCGCGCTCTCCACGTACTGCCCGCCCGCATGGTCAACCAGCGCGCGGAGGTGGAAGCGGTTCTTGAAGGTCAGGTCCGTGGACAGCTGGAAAGTGTTCGTCGGGAACGGCGGGCCGATGTAGCCCAGGTTGTGCACGCCGAGGGACGGCTCGTCGAAATACTCGAGCACGCCGTCCGAGTGCACCGCACAGGCGGTGGACCAGTCAGCCCCTGCGGGCAGGTCCGATGGCGCCGGCGGGCACGCGTCGCCGTTCACGTACACGTCGCCGAAGAAGGCCCCGACCGGGAAGCCCAGCCGCGTGGCCTGCGTCCAGTGCACGTACAGCTCCGGCAGGCCGCCCAGGTCCGTGACCTCGTTCTCCGTCCGCGTGTAGTTGAACTGCGCGCCCCAGGACAGGTCCTCCGTCTCCACCAGGCGCGCGGTCAGCGCCAGCTCGATCCCGCTGTTGGCGATCTCGCCCACGTTCTCGAGCTGCGTGCTCTGGAAGCCGAGGGACGGCGGCGGCCGCACCGGCAGCAGGGCGCCCGTCGTCGTCTGATCGAAGTAGGTGGCCTCGAGACCGAAACGCCCGTTCAGGACGCTCAGGTCGATGCCCGCCTCGAACTCGTTGCTGACCTCAGGCGCCAGCTCCGGGTTCCCCAGGTTGGCCGGCGTCACCGCCGGCACGCCCTCCAGGGCCGAGACGGAGTTCCACGTCATCACGGCGTCGAAGGCGCCGGGCTGCTGGCCCGCCGTCCCGTACGCCGCACGCAGGCGCAGGTTGTCGAAGAAGCGCGGCACGAAGTCGTGCTCCGAGAGCACGTACGACAGCGACGCCTTCGGGTACACCTGGTACGGGTAGTCCTCACCGAACGCGCTGTGGCCGTCGGCCCGCGCGCCCACCGTCAGGAACATCCGGTCCCAGAAACCCAACTGCTCCTGCAGGAAGAAGCCGGCGCTCTTCGTCGTGAGGCGCCACTCCCAGCCGAAGGTCGTGGCGGCCGAGCCGACCACCGACAGACCCGGTGCCGGGAAATCGCGGCCGTACGCGTCCACCGCACCGAGGATCCGCTGGTACGCCTGCAGACCACCCGTCAGCGAGGACGAGATGAAGTCCGCGAAGTTGTACGTGAACGAGCCGCTGTACTCGAAGCTCAGCGTCGTCGCGTCACGACGATAGTTCTCCTTCCGGCCGAGCGGGTTGAAGCTGTTCGCGCCGTACGGCTGGAACTCGGTGTTGTCGTACTGCACGATGTCGACACCGCCCGTGAACCGGTTCGAGAAGTTGTCGAACGGCGAGTACTCGGCCGTCAGACCGCTCGTGAACCGGCCGCTCTTCCCGGCCACCTCGATCCGCTCGATCTGGTCCACCGGCATGAACAGGCCGGGAGGACCGGCCGTCAACGCGTTGATGCCGTACCCGTAGATGTTGTTCGCATCCTGCGGGAAGCCGACCTCACGGTTCGAGTAGCCCGTGTTCAGACGGACCACCAGGTTGTCCCGCGGGAACAACTGCAGGTTCACCCGGCCCGCCATGTACTCCTCGTCGTTGTTCGGCACCGTGCCCTCCGTGCCGCGGTACGTGCCCGACGCGTAGTACGTGAAGCCCTCCAGCCCGCCGTTCACCGAGAGCTGGTGCTCCATGAGCGGCGCATTGTTGACGTAGTTCTCGTGGAACCAGTCGCCGTACACCGACACATTGCCGTAATAGGAAGACGGCACGTTCGACGCGCCGTACTCGCCCCGGTACGTCCACGTGCCGCGTTCACCCTCGCGGCCACGCTTCGTGAAGATCTGGATCACGCCGTTGGACGCCTCCGTGCCGTACAGCGTGGCGGCGGCCGCGCCCTTCACGATCTCGATCCGCTCCACGTCCGCGGGGTTGATGTCGTCCAGCCCGGTCCAGGCCGTGCCGCCGGTCCAGACGCCGAATGCCTGCGAGTTGTCCATGCGGACACCGTCCACGTAGATGACCGGCTCCACGCCCTGCGAGAAGCTCGCAGCGCCGCGGAGCACCACCTTCGTGCCCTGACCGGCCTTGCCGCCGCCGCCCAGGACGTTCACGCCCGGTGCCCGACCCTGGAGCATCTCCGACATGCTCGAGATCGGAGCCGTCTCCAGGTTCTCCGTGCCCACCGAGGTGATCGTGTTGCCGATCTCCCGGCGTCGCATCTCACGGCCCTGACCGGTGACCACCACCTCGTCCAGGGCGATGGCCGACGCGCCAAGCTCGAAGTTGGCCGTCGCCACTCCGCCGGCCGTGACCGTGATCTGCCGCGACTGCGACGCGTAGCCGATCAGCTCCACCCGCAACGTGTGCGTCCCCGCCGGGACGTTCAGCAGCAGGTAGTTGCCCTGCACGTTCGTCAGGGTGCCGAGCCCGGTGCCCGGGATGTACACCTGGGCGCCCGAGAGCGGCTGCTGATTCTGCGCTTCCACCACGGATCCCTGGACCCGCCCCGTCTGCTGCGCCTGCACAGGCACGGCAAGAAGCAAAGCCAGGGAACCGGCTGCGGCAGCCGCCGCGATCCGACTCCTGAAGGGTACCATGCGTCCTCCTTCCGGAATGCGCGGGTCCCCGTGACCCGCAAATCTCTTGAGAACGGGGATCGTCCGCGGCCCGCGTTCACGGGCCGCGAAAGCTCGACGGTGCACTGTTGAATCGCACTGCACCATATGAACCGAAGACTGGCTCGCGTCGCCCTGGCACACACAGGCACACGCAGTCGTGAGCGTTACTGCGATGTGCTGACACCAATACGGTCTCGTCATCCCGTTGTCAACTGGTTGCCCCTCGCGAACTTGGCACTGACCCGGCATCCCGCCGTGCCTGGCTCGTTCGAACGATCGTACGGACCGACCCGGGCTGGCCCGAACACCGCGCAATCACTAGACTCCGGCCGACACGACGCCACCCACCGCCTCGGACCCATGGGACTCCGTCCATTTTCGCCCGCCTGGGCCGACGCCGTCAGGAACGCCGTCAACGCCAGCGACACCTTCCGCCGTGAAGGCCGGCGCTGGCGGTGGAGCATCGCCCTGGTCCTGGAGGCGGAGCCCGGCCTGGGATACCCGCACGCCCGCACCCTCCTCCTGGACCTCGACCACGGACGCTGCCTGCACGCGTCCCTCGATGCGGACGGCCCCCGGGCCGACTACGTCCTGTCGGCCGACTATCAGACCTGGAAGGCCCTGGTGCGTAAGCAGATGGACCCCATCAAAGCTCTCCTGCGAGGGCACGTCCGGCTTCGCCGCGGCAGCCTGCCCCGGCTGCTCCTGCACGTCCGGGTCGCCCGGGCCCTCGTACACTGCGCCGCCGCCGTGGACACCGCCTTCCCCGACGAGGAGCAGCACCGCTCCTGAGCGCGCGCTGCCATGCTCATCCGTGCTGCCGGGCCGTCGTCGTTTCCGTCCCATCGACAAACAAACGTTTCAAGGTGGGAAACCAGGACACCCCACCGGCGCCGGCGTCGGTGGGGTGCGCGGGGCTCGTGGCTCGGGCAGGGCTCGTGGACCCCGTCCGGCCTACTCGTAGCGGAGCGCCTCGATGGGGTCGAGGCTGGCGGCGCGTCGTGCGGGCCAGATGCCGAAGAAGATGCCGACGCCTGCTGCGAAGGCGAAGGCGAGGGCGACGGCCTCGGGCGCCACGACGGTGTTCCAGCCGGCCATGTTCTGGAGGACGAGGGCGCCGCCGGCGCCGGTGAGGATGCCGAGGGCGCCGCCGGCGATGCAGAGGACGAGGGCCTCGGTGAGGAACTGCCACATGATCTCGCGGCGCCGGGCGCCGAGCGCCTTGCGGACGCCGATCTCCCGGGTCCGCTCGGTGACGGAGACCAGCATGATGTTCATGATGCCGATCCCACCCACGACGAGGGAGATGAAGGCGATCCCGGCCAGGAGGAAGGTGAAGGTCTGGGTCGTCTCCTGGAAGGTGCTGATGAGGGACTCGAAGTTGCGGATGTTGAAGTCGCTTTCCTCCCCGGGACGGAGGCGGTGCTCGCGCCGGAGCACCTGGTCGATCCCGGCGATGGCGGCGTCCAGGTCCGGGGCGCTGTTGGCCTGGACCAGGATGGACCGGACGCGTTCGTCGCCGAAGACGCGGAACTGGGCGGTGGCGAGGGGGATGTAGATGCCGTCGTCGGGGCTGGAGAAGCCCTGCTCGCCTTTGGTCTCGAGGATGCCGATGACCTCGAAGGGGATGCCGCGGATCTTGATGGTCCGTCCCAGGAGGTTTTCGGAGGAGGTGCCGAGCCGCTCTCCCACCTCGGTGCCGATGACGGCGAGGCGTCGGCGGCCACGTTCTTCGCCGGGTGTGAAGTAGCGCCCGTACTGGATGGGCATGTTCTGGATCTGGAAGTACGCGGGCCAGACGCCCACGACTTCGAGGTTGGCGTTGCCGCTGCCGTATCCGATCTGTTGGCGGCCGTTCATCTCGGGCGAGACGGCCTTGATGCTGGGAGCGCCGGCGGCGGCGAGTGCGTCGGCGTCCTCGGTGGTGAGGGGTGCGCTGCCCCGGTCGATCCCGCCCCGGAAGTGCTGGCCGGGCCGCACCGTGAGGACGTTGGTACCGAGGCCCTGGAGTCGCTCCTCCACCTGCCGCTGGGCGCCCTCGCCGAGGGCCACCATGGTGATGACGGCGGCGATGCCGATGATGATGCCGAGCATGGTGAGGAACGACCGCAGCTTGTTGGTCCGGATGGAGTCGAGGGCCACGCGGAAGATCTCGATGAGGAGCATGCCGCCTCCTCAGCGTGGTCCGCGACCGGTGCCCGGGATGGGCCCGCCGGTGCGTTCACGGATGCGGTTGACCATGTCTTCCTGCTGCTGCCGGAGGCGTGCCACGGAGATGAGGACGACCTCCTCGCCGGCCTCCACGCCGTTCACGACCTCGGTCCGGTCCCAGTCGTTGAGGCCGAGGGTGACGAGCCGGGGCTCCGGGCCGTCGGGGCCCTTGACGAAAAGGACGGCCCGGCGCATGTCCTCGCTGGTCAGAAGCGTCTCCGGCCCGGTGGTCGCGCCGGCCCGGACGCCGGCCCCGGCGAACCGTGTGCGGCACGCTTCGAGCTGGCTCCGTTCCTCCTCGGACAGGGCATCGCGCCCGTCAGCGCGCACCGCCTGGAAGAGACGGCGACAGGTTTCCTGGGACGGGGTCTCGGGCCCGGCGGCCGTCACCGCCGGGTCCCCTTCCCGTGGTTGAACCAGCTCGGTGGCGTCAGGCAGCTCCGCCGCGGCGGGCGAAGTCGCGGCGCCGCGTCCGCCTCCCTGCCTCATGCCGGCCCGCCCGGCCATCGGCTGGCGCAGCGCATCGGTGTCCAGCCCCAGAACGGCGGCGGCCGCGGCGGCGTCGGTCATGCCGACGACGGCGGCGTTGGGCACCATGAGCACGTCTCTCCGGCTCGCCACCTCGATCTGGACCTCGGCGTTCATGTTCGGCTTGAGCAGGCCTTCCCGGTTGTCCAGGCGGACGAGCACCGGGAACATGGTGACGTTCTGCTCCACGACGGCCCGGGGCTCGATCTTGAGGACGGACCCGGTGAAGGTACGGTCCGGGTAGGCCTCCACGGTGACCTGCGCCGTCTGGTCCGCCTCGATCTTGCCGATGTCCGTCTCGTCCACCAGCGTCCGGACCTCCATCTCGGACAGGTCCGCCATGAGGAAGAGGGTGGTGCCGCCGGACACGTTCTGGCTCGCCGACTGGATGATCTGCCCGATCTCGACGTTCTTGTCGATGACGGTACCGCTGAGGGGCGCGCGGATGGTCACGTCGCCCATGCGCTCCTGTGCGAGCTCCAGGTTGGTCTGGGCCTTGACCAGGGTGGCCCGGGCGTTGGCGGCCTCGAGGGCGGCCGTTTCGAACTCCTGTTCCGTGACGACGTTGGCCTCGCGGAGCTCGGCGCTGCGCCGCTGCTGAGCCTGGGCCACGGCCACACGCGCCTCTGCGACCTCCAGGTCGGCCTGGGCCTGGGCCAGGGCGTTGCGCACGTCCCGGGGATCGATCTCCACCATGAGCGTGCCTCGCTCGATCCGGTCGCCGGTGTCCACGTGCATGTCGAGGATCTCGCCCGACGCCTTCGACTTCACCTCCACGACCAGGATCGGCTCCACCAGCCCGGCGGCTTCGACCCGGATGTCCAGGTCGCCCTGCTGCACGACGGCGGTCTCCAGCGAGCCGTTGGCCCTCTCGGAGACATTGGTCTCGCTGCAGGCCGCCGCGGCGACCGCCAGCAGGAGCGCTCCGGCGGCGCGATTCCACCCGTGGGTCATCACAGTTCCCTCCCGACCAGCGCCTCGAGCTCGGCGCGGGCGATCTGGTAGTCGTAGCGTGCGGCGATGAGGCTCATCTCCGCTTGGATGAGGTTGAGCTGCGAGGTGATCTGGTCCAGGATCGTGGACGCGCCCAGGCGGTATCGCTCTCTCTGCACGCGCAGGTCCTCCTCCGCCACCTCCACCGATTCCCGGAGCAGCGCGACGCGTTCCGCCGTCACCTCCACGTCCAGGACGAGCCGCTCCACCTCCGCCCGCGTCTGGCGCCGGGCGTCCGCGAGCCGGGCCTCGGCCACGGTGGCCGTGGCCCGGGCCCGCTCGATGCTCGCCTCCCGCGACAGCCCGTTGAAGATGGGGTACGACAGGCCGAGGCTCAGGCTCCAACTGTTCGTGGCCTGGGACAGCGTCGGGTCGTCGTTGGCCACGGTGTATCCGGCGCCGGCGCTGAGAGATGGGAACCACTGGGCTCGTGCCGCGGACAGCCCTGCATCGCCGGCCTCCGCGTCGGCCCGGGCGGCGGCGACGGCGGGCGACCGGGCCAGGGCCAGCTCCGTCAGCTCGTCGCGGTCCACGGCGAGCGGCTCCGGCTCCAAGGGCTCCAGCAGGCGCGGCTCCACCGGCCCCTCCACACCCACCAGCCGACCCAGGGCGTAGGCCGCCGTCCGCTTCTGGGCCCGGGCGTCCAGGAGCGTCTGCCGCGCATCGGTCAGCTCCAGGCGGGCCCGGAGCACGTCGGACCGGGTCGCCGAGCCCACGCTCAGCCGTCGCTCCGCCGCCGCCAGCCCCTCCTCCGCCAGCTCCACCCGCACCTCGCCGACCTGGATCTGCTCCTCCGCACGGAGCACGTTGAAGAACGCCTGCTTGACCTGGAGCGTCACGGCGAAGCGCTGCTCCACCAGGCCCGCTTCCGCCGCCCGGGCGTCGGCCCGGGCGCTCCGCAGCTCGGCGCCGCGGCGCCCGCCGGTGAAGATGTCCAGCGAGCTGTTGAACCGTGCGTTGTAGTTGTCCGACGACGGGCTGCTCACCACCGTGTTCGTCTGCGGGTTGAACCGCTCCGACGCCGACACCGACGCGCCCGTCGAGACCGACAGGCTGGGCAGGAACGAGGCCCAGGTCTGCCGGACGGAGAACTCCGCCGTGCCCAGCGTCGTGGAGGCCTGGACCATCTGGGGGTTCGCCCGCAGGGCACGTTCGACCGCCTCGTCCAGCGTCAGCGTGTTCGCCACCTGCCCCGCCGCCGCGGCAGGCAGCAGCAGCGCCAACACGACCCGGAGGGCCGTTCCCTTCCCCGTCTCGCTCCTCGCATGCATCCGATGATCCCTGTTCGCCGTTCGCGTCGTCCTCATCATCGTCCTCAATAGACGCACGAACCGTCCACAACGTTGAATCGGCTGGACAACCTTCCCGGCCCGGACCGCATCAACTGGACGCAGATGGACCCCCGAAGCCCGGCCCGCGATCCCCGCACGGAACAAAGGCCGCGATCCGGGGGAAGAGGAGGGCGACACGCGCGTGCCGGTGGACGACGCTCTCTCCCCGCAGGCACGGGCCCTGCATTCGTTTCGAAGCGGCGCGAGTGATTCGGCCGATTTGACGCACTCGGACGCGACGAGGGAGGAATCCATGCGGTACACGCAACCATTCGGACGGAGCGCGACCCTGGCGCTGGTCGCGCTCACCGCCGCCTGCGCGGGGCAGTCGGACGCCCGGGCCCAGGAGCAGGAGCGCCCCACGGTCCAGGAGCAGCTCGGCGAGATTCCGGCCGATGTGGACACGGTGACGGCCCAGCGCCTCTCCTCGACCTTCCGCGCCGCCGCCGCCCGGGCGCTGCCGGCCGTCGTCTACATCGAGGTCGAAGCGCAGACCGAGGTCACCCGACCGCAGATCCCGGAGCCCTTCGCCCCCTTCTTCGACATGCCGCAGCGGCCGCGGGTCCGGCAGGGCGCCGGCTCCGGGTTCATCTACAGCGACGACGGCTACGTGATCACGAACCGCCACGTCGTCGCCGACGCGACGCGGGTGACGGTCACGCTGAACGACGGGCGCGTCTTCGACGCCGAGGTCGTGGGGACGGACCCGAACACGGACGTGGCGGTGGTGAAGATCGAGCCGGACGACGGCGCCGACCTGCCCGTCCTGTCCATCGGCGACTCGGAGGCGCTCCAGGTCGGTGACTGGGTGCTGGCGCTGGGCAATCCGCTGGGCCTGAACTTCACGGTGACGGCGGGGATCGTGAGCGCGAAGCAGCGGAGCATCGGCATCCTCCAACAGGAGCGCGGCCCGCAGGCGCTGGAGTCGTTCATCCAGACGGACGCGGCCATCAACCGGGGCAACTCGGGCGGCCCGCTGGTGGACCTGTACGGCCGGGCGGTGGGCGTGAACACGGCCATCACGTCGCCGACGGGCGCTTACGCGGGGAACGGCTTCGCCATCCCCATCGCACTGGTCACGCGCGTCGCCGCCGATCTGATCGAGTACGGCTCGGTGCGTCGGCCGCTGCTGGGCGTCCAGATCACGACGGTGAACGAAGCGGACGCCGAGGTCTATGGCCTGGACCGGATCGCCGGCGCCGAGGTGGTCACGGTGACGCCGGACGGACCGGCGGACGATGCCGGGATCCGGGTGGGCGATGTCATCGTGTCGCTGAACGGGCAGCCCATCGACCAGTCGCAGGAGCTGACGACCCGGCTGGCGCAGCTCCGCCCCGGCGACGAGGTGACCCTCGGCATCGTGCGGTACGGCGACCGTCGTACCATCCGCGTCGAGCTGGGCAGCTTCGAGGAGGTGGAGACGGAGGCGCGGACGGCGGCCGCGGACCAGCCCCGGGCCGAGCGCGTCCTGGGGTTCCGGGTGGAACCGCTGACGCGGCAGGCCGCGCGGGCGTGCGAGGTTCCCGCCGACGACGGAGTGGTGATCACCGAGGTGGATCCGCTGTCGCCGGCGGCGGGTCAGGTGGCGCGCTGCTTCGTCGTGCTGAGCATCAACGGCGAGGAGGTGGACTCGCCGCGGGGCGTGGAGCGGGTGGCCCAGGACCTGGAAGAGGGGGATGTCGTGTCCCTCCGGGTCATCGCGCCGGGCACGGAGACGCCACGGATCGCGAACTACCGGATCCGCTGAGCTGTCAGCCGTCAGCGATCAGCGCAGGCCTCCGGGCGCGGACAGCCCGCGGTGGAGATCCGCCTTCGGGGCGCGTATGCTCGTGTCCGACGATGCGCTCCGCGAAGCGGCAGCAGGCGCCGAAGGAGGTCGCTCTCCACCGGGAACGGTCGGTACCGCGGATCGGACGCTGACGGCTGATGGCTGGCGGCTCAATCCGTGGCCTCGTCGGCCGCCGCGGGGATCTCCAGCGTGATCGTCGTGCCGACGTCGCGCTCGCTGCGGGCGCGCACGCCGCCGCCCCAGCCCTCCACGAGCCTGCGCACGATGGCGAGGCCGAGGCCCGTGCCGGCGGACTCGGTGGAGAAGTGGGGCTCGAAGATCTGGGGCAGCAGGCGCGGCGGGATGCCGACCCCGTCGTCCTCCACGTGAACGCGCACGACCTCGCGCTCCGCGTCGACGCGCACCCGGACGGTGCCGCGCCCCTGGATCGCGGTGCGGGCGTTCTCCAGCAGGTTCAGCATCACCTCCTTAAGCTCTGCGGGCCGGGCCCTGGCCGGCGGGACGTCGTCCGCGACGTCCAGACGGTAGTCGATCCCTTCATCGCC
Source organism: uncultured Gemmatimonadaceae bacterium (assembly GCA_964416095.1). Classification (GTDB taxonomy): domain Bacteria; phylum Gemmatimonadota; class Gemmatimonadetes; order Longimicrobiales; family RSA9; genus CAYQCY01. The sequence continues at coordinate 82,616 of CAYQCY010000001.1, read as the reverse complement.
GACCACGTACAGGGTCATGGACTCCCGCACGACCGTGGGCACGTCCACGGCCGTCAGGGGGCCCGCTGCTTCGGCGGGCGCGCCGTAGCGGGAGAAGACGCGGGCGATCTCGGAGAGCCGCTCGATCTCGTTCAGGATCTCCTCCACGTTCTCCTCCAGCACCTGGTCGAAGTCCCCCCGGCGATCCGCGTGGACCCGCTGGATGTGCTGGACCGCCAGCTTGATGGGCGTCAGGGGGTTCTTGATCTCGTGGGCCACCTGTCGCGCCATCTGGCCCCAGGCCAGCACCCGGGCCGTGTGCAGCTCGCGGGCCCGGGCCCGGCGCAGCCGACGGGTCATGTTGTTGAAGGAGGCGAAGAGCTGGCCGAACTCGTCGTCCCGGTCCTCATCGAGGCGCACACCGAGGCGGCCGGCTCCCACGGCGGCCGCGGCCCTGCGCAGCTCGCCGAGGGGCCGAGCCAGCGTCCTGCCCACGACGACGGAGAGGGCGAGGGACAGGAGCCCGCCCAGGAGCGCGGTGAAGAGCAAGACGTGGGCGAGCTCTTCCTGCCGGATCGCCACATCGCCGGTCTCGAGCCAGACGGGCACGCCCAAGGTCCCGGCGGGCACCTCACGACGGTACGCCACGAGGTAGGACCGTCCGGCCAGCTCAGCCGCATCCACGACGGCCACCTCATCCCCGGTCCGGAAGACGCTCCTGAGGTCGGCCGGCATCCAGGCCCCGTACAGCCCCAGGTCCAGCGTCTCGGGAGAGGAGGCCTCGATGAGCTCGCCCCGGAAATGGTAGAGGACGTCTTCGCCGAGGCGCGCGGCCAGCTCCGGCAGGTCCGTGGCCGGGAAGCCCGCGGCGGCCTGGGTCACGGCCCGCTCGGCCACGTTCCGGGCCGAGCGGGTCACCTCGCCGGCGAGGGCCTGGTACGCCGCCCAGCCGAACACGACGGTGGGCAGCAGGAAGAAGGCGAAGAGCGCCAGCGTCACGCGAGCACGGAAGCTCGCCAGCCAGCCGACCCACCCGCCGGGAGGGACCGGCGCGTCGCCGCGACCCAGACGGCCCAGCGCCCAGAGCAACAGGAGCAGCACGAGGTCCGCCGCGATGACCAGGATGCCGCGGGCGAACCGCACGCCGGGTGGCGGCAATCGGAACGCGAGGTGGGCGTGGTACGTCGCCGTGGGATAGGGCACGACGGTCTTGCTGCGCCACCCTTCGTCCGTCGCTTCCCAGTGCACGGCGCCCGCTGCCGTGACCCGCACGGCCGAGGCCGGGATGAGCTCCAGGCTGGCCTCTCCACCCGCCCCACCGCCGAGGAACGCGGACAGGGGAGACGCTCGCTCGAAGCTCCGCCGCGGCGCAACGACGACCGTGACCGTGCGACCATCCGGAAGGGGAACGGCCAGTGCCTGGATGACCCCGGGCACACCATCCACGGGCCGGGCCTGGGCCGTGCCACGCTCGCGGGCGACCGACATGATGAGGGCCAGGAAGCCCGGCGGCTCCCGGGTACGCTCGGCCGGCGCCATCGTGCCGCCCAGAGGCAGCTCCACCACGACCCGCTCGCTCCGATCCCAGAGCGTGACGTGCAGCGGGTACGGCTCCCTGGCCAGCTCGTCGCTGGCGAGCCAGGCCTCGTACAGGAGCTGGGTGCCCTCCAGGCCCCGTTCTCGCTGCTCCACCACCTCCTCGGCGAACCGCCGCAGCAGGAAGTCCAGGTACGGGTCGGACCGTGCGCCCAGCGTGGCCAGCTCCTGCTCCGCCACATCGAGCCGCCGCTCGCCGCTCATCGTCCAGACGTGAGGTACGACAGCCGTGGCGGCGAGCCAGCCGGCGGCCAGCCAGCGCACCAGGCGATGACCGCGACCCTCGTACGGAGCCAGGGCGATGGCCAACAGCGCGAACGGGACCGCCCACAGCGCCAGGAGCAGCGGCTCCACGACGTGGGCAGAGCGCCACGCGGCTATGACGAGGAGTACCAGGCCCACCACGGCCACGGCCGCGCCGATCCCCGCCGTCAGCCGGTACCGCGTCGGGATGCCGCGCCCCCTGGGGAAGGCCGCCATGGCCACGACCGTGAGCAGGAGCAGCGCCGTCGCCTGGAACGCCACCCACAGCCCCGCCCCACCCTGGAGCAGGGCAGGCCCCGCGCTGGACTGGAGCAGCGTCATGCCCGCGCCGAACCCCACGGCCACCAACAGCGTTCCAACGGCCACCCGCAGCAGGAACGCACGCCCTTCCCGCACCGGCGGCCGGTAGGTCGCCATGAGGGCCGCGGCAGGCAACAGGAAGACCAGCACGCTCTCCAGCACCAGGTCGCCCGGTAGCGGAAGCACGAACATGGCCGGCGAGAAGAGGCGCTGGAGCCCCAGCGTCCGGCCCAGCGGCGCCGTCAGGAGCACGAGCGCCATGGCGGCCAGCGGCGCGAGGCTCGCCGCGCCACGGCGGTGCCGGGTCGGACGCAGCCACGCCGCCGCCAGCAGGCCGAACACCAGCACCAGCATGAACGAGACCAGGCGTCGTCCCGTCGTGGCGATGGCCGTGCGCGTCTCGCCCTGGTCCGGCGGCTGGAATCGCGCGTGGACCACGACCCGGCCATCCTGGACGAGCCGCCACGCCGCTCCGGGATCCGCACCCCGCTCGAACCTGGGCCGGTCCCCGGTCGCCGCCTCGAATCGGGCGGCGAAGCCCGACGCGCCGGCACCGCCCGGGAGATCCGTCTCCAGCAGCACCGCCGCCGCCACGTGCTGCGCCCGCCCCGGGATCGGGCGCAGGAAGTACAGGTAGCGGAAGAGCGGCCCGCCGCTGAACGCCACCTCCCCCTCGCCCTCGCGAACCGTCACGGGAATGCGACCCCGGTGATCCCCCGCCCACGCCAGCGGCGCGCCGTTCCGGTCGATGAGCACGAGGGCTTCCACCGCCGAGCGGGCCCGGAGCGTTTCGAGCCGGTCGAAGAGATCCGTCGGCTCCGGTCCCGCGGCCGCCACGACGGCGGCCGCCCGCTCAGTGACCCGACCACCCCGCTCCAGCACGCCCGCCATTCGCCGCTGCAGCCCCGCGGCCCGCCGTGTCTCCCGCTGCACCATCACCTGGTCCCACGACCGCGCTACCCGCCGGAGACGCTGCTGCGTCACACTCGTGGTGAGCAGCGCCACCGCCAGCACCGCGACGGCCAGGTACAGGAGGTCCTTCGGCGGGTCACGCCGTGTATTACCCGGGGCCCGGTAGGTCAGGAGCAGGCTGAGCACGGTGGCCGCCACCGCTGCAGCCAGCCAACCGGCGCTCAGGGACCGGGACCACAGCAGCAGGCAGAGCAGCGCCGCGTAGCCCGCCACCACCGCGCCGCTGTACCACCGGGGCACGGTGGGCGGTGCCACACCTCGCCCCTCCCTGGCCGAGGATGGCGTCGACGGACGGACCCCGTCATCTTCAGGTGTGTGCACCCGACCTCCTCGAGACTGCCATGACTGATCGCCCTCTCGCGCTGCACGAGCTGTCCTGGGTCGACGCGGCGGCCCACCTCAGCCGCGACCCCAGGCTCCTCGTCCCCGTCGGCTCACTCGAGCAGCACGGGTCCCATCTGCCTCTCGGCACCAACCTCCTCATCGCGCGGCGCCTGTGCGCCGACCTCGCCGAAGAGTTCCGCATCCTGCGGACGCCGGCCTTCAGCTTCGGCGTCAACATGGAGACCGGCCGCACCTTCCCCGGCACCGCCTCTCTCCGGCGGAAGACGTTGCACCGCGTCCTCAACGAGCTGCTCGCCAGTTGGGAACACCACGGTGTCAAGGAATTTATCCTCATCACCGGGCACCGGCACGACCCGCACCTGGAAGCCCTGGCCACCCTGGTCACCGCCGAGGCCCGCGTCCGGGTCATCGACTTCTGGGACGTCGAGACCCAGGACCTCCTCCTCGAGCCCGGCCAGGACGAGCATGCCGGCGAAGCGGAAACCTCCATCATGCTCCACCTCCACCCCGAGCTCGTCCGCATGGACCGCGTGCACGACGCGACGGAAACCGATGCCCGGGAGCGGAGCCGGGCCATCGCCGAGAGTGCCGGCGCCCTCGGCCGTCCGTCCCTGGGCGATGCCGCACGCGGCGCCCGCATCTACGCCCGCATCCTCGATGGCATCCGCAACGCCGTCTTCCGGGTCCCGGCCGAGGGGGAGTCGGACACGATATGAGTTTTCGTCACGAGCCGAAGCTCGCGAAGCCGCCCACGCTCGAGGCCGGCGCCGTGCTCTCACCCCGAACGCCGGGGAACCGGGTCGGGTCGCGGGATACAGTCCTCGGTGGATCTGCGAATGGAGGAACATGCGACGATTGACGACGGCGATGGCTCTCGCACTCCTGGCCTGGTCGGGCGCAGCAGCGCAGACCATCGACCAGGGCGTCTTCCGACTCTTCCGCGACGGGCAGCCCGTGGGCAGCGAGACCTTCGTCATCCAGCGCACCGGGTCCGGCGACAACGCCACCATCGTCGCCCGGGGCAGGATCGTCCGTACCGACGCCCCCCGGGAGCTGCGGACCTCGCTCCAGCTCCAGGGCTCGCCGCCGCGCCCCACGGCCTACGAGCTCGTCGTCGAGGGCGACGAGGCGCTACGCGTCCTCGCCCGGTCCACCGGACGGCGCTTCAGCGTTCGCACCATCTCGCCCTCCGGCGAGCACATGCGAGAGTTCCTCGTCACGGATCGAGCGATCATCCTCGACGACCTCGTCGTACACCACCACTGCTTCATCGCCTGGTCCGGCCCGGAACGGACCACGGAGCTCCGCGGCATCGTGCCGCGGCGGAGCAGCCAGTTCACCGCCCGCGTCGAGCTCAGGGGCACCGAGACCATCGCCCTGGGGGACACAGCCGTCCAGGCCACCCACCTCGCCGTCCTCCCCACGGACGGCGACCCGCGCCACCTCTGGGTCGACGACCACGGCCGGGTGCTCCGCCTCACGATCCCGGCACGCGGCTTCACGGCAGAGCGTGACCGCCCGCCCGGCTGACGGCCCCGGCCCGATGCTTGGATTGGTGTCTGAGCGTCGGGATTCAACGTTCGCCGGGCGTGGGGCGTCCATCAGGGCGAAGGCGGTGGACATCGCGGGCCGAAACCGCGAGCCTTGCGCAGGCGTACGGGCGGGAGGACCGCCGGGGGATGTCGTCGGCGGGGGTCGGAGCGCTGTCCACGGATCGGACCGGGGGTACATGTGCATAGAACGATGATCGTGCGGGCGGGCCTGGTGGCGGCCTGGTCGCTGATGACGGTGCCGGTGGCGGGCCAGGACGCGACGCTGACGCTGGAGGAGGCGATCCGGCTGGCGCGCCAGAACAACCCGGACTATCTGACGCAGGCGAACGACGAGGATGCGGCGGATTGGGCGGTGCGGGAGGCGTACGGTGCGTTCTTGCCGACGGCGTCGTTGAGCACGGGCGTGCGCTGGGAGGACGCGGGCTCGGCGCTGTTCGGTAACATCACGGGGGCGGACATCGGCGTGGCCCGGACGCCCGCGCAGGTATTCTCGGATTACAGTCTGGGACTGAGCTACCGGCTGGCGGGGTCGACGCTGTTCAACCTGGGCCGGGAGCGGGCGGCGCGTCGGGCGACGGCGGCGAGCGTGCGGGCGGCGGCGCACACGCTGGAGCTGCAGGTGACGCAGGCGTACCTGACGGCGCTGCGCTCCCGGGACGCGGTGGAGCTGGCCCATCAGGAGCTGGCGCGGGCGGAGGAGAACCTGAAGCTGGCGGAGGCGCGGGTCGCGGTAGGCTCGGCCATCGGGCTGGAGGCGAAGCAGGCCGAGGTGGAGCGGGGCCGCGCGGAAGTCGACCTGTTGCGGTCGCAGACGACCTTCGAGGGGGACAAGCTGCGGCTGCTGCAGCAGATCGGCCTGGAGCTGGACCGGGACATCGAGCTGACGACGACCTTGCCGCTGGTGGAGCCGCGCTGGACGCGGGAGTCGCTTACGGAGCTGGCGCTGCGGAACAACCCGCAGCTACGGGCGTCGCAGGCGTCGGTTGCCGCGGCGAGCGCCGGGCTCCGCATGGCGAGGAGCGGGCGCTTCCCGAGCCTGTCCATGTCGGCGGGGTGGTCGGGGTTCACCCGGCAGCAGTTGGACGAGGAGCGTCTTCTGAGCCAGGCCCGGGCGTCGGCGGCGAGCCAGCGTGCAGGGTGCGTGATCTTCAACGATCTGTACTCGCTGCTGCCGGACCCGCCGCCACCCCAGGATTGCAGCCAGTACGTCCTGACACCGGAGGACGAGGCGGCGATCCTGACGCAGAACGACCAGTTCCCCTTCGACTTCCAGCAGCAGCCCTTCGGGGTGTCGCTGCGGCTCTCGGTACCGGTCTTCCAGGGTCTGTCGATCCAGCGCCAGGTGGAGGAGGCGGCGGTGGCCGAGGACGACGCCCGGCTCCGGCTGCGGAGCGAGCGGCTCCGGGTTCGCACGGCGGTGCAGGCCGGCTACCTGAGCCTCACCGCGGCGTACCGCGCGGTGGGGCTGGAGGAGCGCAACGCGGAGCTTGCGGCGGAGCAACTGCGTCTGGCCCGGGAGCGGTACCGGGTCGGATCGGCGTCGTTCGTGGAGCTCATGGAGGCCGAGACGTTGAAGGCCCGGGCGGACCGGTCGTACCTGCTCTCGGTGTACGCCTACCACGAGGCGCTGGCCACGCTCGAAGCGGCCGTCGGGCAGTCCCTGCGGGGGACGGAGGGAGGTGAGCCATGAGCCGCAACCGGAAGATCCTGGTCGGTGTCATCGTGCTGCTCGTACTGGTCGTGGTGGTGGTCGCCGCCATGGCGGGGAGCGGACGGGACGCGGTATCCGTCCGGGCGGAGGAGGTGCAGCGACGCGACCTGGTCTCCATGGTCCGGGCCAGCGGCTGGATCCGGCCCCGCCGCTCGGTGGACGTGCAGGCGGACATCATGGGCCGTGTCACGGAGCTGAACGTCCAGGAGGGCGACCCGGTGACCCGGGGACAGGTCCTGCTGCGCATCGATCCGTCCCAGTACGAGGCGGCGGTGGCCCGGGCCCGGGCGACGGTGAGCCAGGCCCGTGCCCAGGAGGCCCAGGCCCGGGCGTCCATGATCCAGGCCCGTCAGGCGCTGGCCCGGGCCCGCGAGATGATCGCCCGCGACTCCTCCCTCGTCAGCCCCCAGGCCCTCGAGGAGGCCGAGACCCAGGCCCGGGTCCAGGAGGCGCTCCACGAGGCGGCCGTCTACGGCGTCGAGCAGGCGCAAGCCGGACTCCGGGAGGCCCGGGACCGGCTCGAGAAGACGGTCATCCGCGCGCCCATCGACGGCATGATCACGCGGCTGAACGTGGAGGAAGGTGAAACGGCCATCGTCGGGACCATGAACAATCCGGGGAGCCTGCTGTTGGCCATCAGCGATCTGTCGGTCATCGAGGCGGTGATCCGGGTCGACGAGACGGACATCCCGTCCATCGCCCCGGGGGACAGCGCCGTCATCACCATCGACGCCTTTCCCCGGGCGAAGTTCACCGGCCGGGTCACGGAGATCGCCCACAGCTCGGTCATCTCGCCGGAGAACCGCAACCTGGGTGGGTCCCAGACATCCGCGGTGGACTTCGAGGTCGTCCTCACCCTGGACGATCCGCCGGCGTCGCTCCGGCCGGACCTCTCGGCCACGGCGGAGGTGGTCACGGACATCCGCGACGACGCCCTCGCCATCCCCATCATCGCCCTCACCGTGCGGGAGCGGCGCGACATCGAGCCGCTACCCCAGGAGTCGCCGGAAGCCCGGGCCGCGGCAGACCGGTTGACCGAAGACGAGGAGGGCGACGTGGAAGGCGTGTTCATCGTCCGGGACGGTCGGGCCCGGTTCGTGCCCGTCCAGGTCGGGATCACGGGGCAGGAGCATTTCGAGGTGACGGAAGGCCTCGCCGAGGGCGACACGGTCGTGGCGGGGCCGTACGAGGCGATCCGCAGCCTGACCAACGACCAGGCGATCCGCATCATGAACCCATCCGGCGGAGACCGAGCCGGCGGCCAGGGAGGCGAGGGATGAACGACCAGGTGATCCGCACGACGAACCTGACGAAGGACTACCAGCTCGGCGCGGAGACCGTCCACGCCCTGCGCGGCGTGGACCTGGAGGTCGAGCGAAACGAGTACGTGGCCATCATGGGGCCGTCGGGCTCCGGCAAGTCCACGCTCATGAACCTCATCGGCTGCCTGGACACGGCCACGTCCGGCGAGTACTGGCTCAACGGCACCCCCGTCTCGAAGCTCGACGACGACGAGCTGGCCGAGATCCGGAACCGGGAGATCGGCTTCGTCTTCCAGACCTTCAACCTGCTCCCCCGGGCCACGGCGCTGCACAACGTCGAGCTGCCTCTGATCTACGGTGGGCTGTCCCGGAAGGAGCGGCATGAGCGGGCCGAGGAGGTGCTGGAGCGCGTCGGCCTCGGCGACCGCATGGCGCACCGTCCTTCGGAGCTCTCCGGCGGCCAGCGCCAGCGCGTGGCGGCGGCCCGCGCACTGGTGAACCACCCGGCCATCCTCCTCGCCGATGAGCCGACCGGGAACCTGGACACCAGGACCGGCGAGGAGATCATGACGCTCTTCGACCAGCTCCACGCCTCCGGCCAGACCATCGTGCTGGTCACCCACGAGCACGACATCGCGGAGCACGCCAGCCGGGCCATCATCCTGCGGGACGGCCTCATCGAGCGGGACGAGGTGCGGGAGCACGTGGGCGCCCTGACCGACCTCGGCGGATGAGATTCACCGAAGCCATCGCGCTGGCGTTCGCCCAGATCCGCGCCCAGAAGCTGAAGAGCTTCTTCAGCGTCATCGGCGTGGTCATCGGCGTCATGTTCCTCATCGCGGTCATCACCATCGTGGAGGGGATGAACCGCTACATGGAGGACGACTTCGCCAGCAAGATCTACGGCCTCAACACGCTCACGGTGCGACGCCGGCCATCCGTCCAGATCAACACGAGTCGCGAGGAGTGGCGCGCCTGGAACCGGCGGCCGCGCCTCGAGATCGAGGACGCCGACGCCGTCCGGGACCAGCTCCGCACCTCCGCCCTGGTCGCGGTCGAGAGCGAGCGCTTCGGCGGCACCACCATCCGGTCGCAGCACGGCGTCGAAGTGGACAACGTCCGCCTCGTGTCCGCCTCCGCCGATTACTTCCGGATCCGCGAATACGACGTGGACCGGGGCCGGCTCTTCGGGCCCCTCGAGGACCGCGGCGGTCTGCCCGTCGTCGTCCTGGGGTCCGAGACGGCCGAGACGCTGTTCGGGCCCCTCGACCCCCTGAGTCGCACCGTCCGCATCAACGACTTCCCCTTCGAGGTCATCGGCGTGCTCGAGTCCCAGGGCTCCATCTTCGGGTTCTCCCTGGACAACATGGCCATCGCGCCCTCACGCTCACCCCTCGCCCGCATGACGAACCCCCGGGGGATCGTCGACAACATCCTGATCCGGACCTCCGATGGGGCGTCCCTCCCGGCCGCGCGCCTGGAGGTCGAGGCCATCATGCGCGTCCGGCACGGACTCCGGCCCGGTGAGGACAACGACTTCACGATCGAGACCAAGGACGAATCGATGGCGTTCTGGACCCGCATCAGCAACGTCCTCTTCGTCGCCTTCCCCGCCCTGGTCGGCATCGCGCTCGTCGTCGGCGGCATGGTCATCATGAACATCATGCTCATGTCCGTCGTGGAACGGACCCGGGAGATCGGCATGCGCAAGGCCGTCGGCGCCCGGCGCAGGGACATCCTGGTCCAGGTCCTCATCGAGGGCGCCGCCCTCTCCGGGTTCGGCGCGGTCCTGGGCATCGGGGCCGGGGTCGCCCTGGCCGAGGTCATCGATGCCGTCTCCTTCCTGCCCGCCGCCGTCGCGCCCTGGTCCGTCGTGCTGGCCACGGCCATGGGGATCGGGGTCGGCGTCCTGGCCGGTCTCTACCCGGCGTCCAGGGCCGCCAGGCTGGAGCCCGTCGTCGCCCTGCGCCAGGAGTAGCTCGTGCGGATCGAGAACCTGGGCGAGGGGATCCGCCTCGCCGTGGACCAGCTCCGGGCGAACAAGTTCCGGTCCGCCCTCACGATCCTCGGCATCGTCATCGGCGTGGCCACCGTCATGATCATGAGCGCCGTGGTCACCGGCGTCCGGTCCGAGGCCATGGAAGGGATCAACGCCGCCGGCCCCAAGAACTTCATTCTGGCCCGCTGGGACTACTCGGACATCCGGATCGTCTCGGATGGCGACGGCCCGCCCTGGGGCAACAACCCCAAGGTCAGGGTCGAGGAGCTCCGGACGCTGGAGCGCCTCGACGGCGTCGAGCGCGTCATCCCGGCGTTGAACACGAACGCCGAGCTGGACGGGCCCGGCGCGCCCGTCGGCAACGTGAACATCGCCGGCCGCGGCGCCGGCTGGGAGGCGTTCACCACGGGCAGCTTCGTCGCGGGCCACAACTTCCTGCCCTCGGACGTCGCCGCGTCCCGGCCCGTGGCCGTCTTCTCCAAGGCCCTGGCGGACCAGGTGTTCGGATCGCTCGATCCGGTCGGCCGGGTCGTGCGCTTCAACGGCCGGCCGTTCCGGGTCATCGGCATCTTCGAGGTGGAGGGCAACGTCTTCGGCGAGGTCAACCAGCACTACGCCCTGATCCCGCACACCGCGGCGCTCAAGCACCTCAAGGCCTGGGACGGGTTCATCGAGGCCCTCATGGTCACGGCCGATGACGTGAGCCAGGACGAAGCCATGGACCAGGTCATCACCGCCATGCGCACCATGCGCGGCCTCCGACCCGGCGAGGACAACGACTTCGCCGTAATACGCCAGGAAGCCATCCTGGACATGTTCAACCAGCTCACCGGCGTCTTCTTCGCCGTCATGATCGGGCTCTCCTCCGTCGCACTCCTCGTGGGCGGCGTCGGCGTCATCGCGATCATGATGATCTCCGTCACCGAGCGGACCCGGGAGATCGGCGTGCGCAAGGCCATCGGCGCGCGCCGTCGCGAGATCCTCTGGCAGTTCCTCGTCGAGGCCGTCACCCTCACCCTGGCCGGCGCCCTCACCGGCATGCTCGTCGGTGGGTTCCTCTCGTGGGCAGTACAGGCTACCACGCCGGTCCCCGCGTCCGTGCCCCTCTCCGCCGTCGTCGCCGCCATCATCATGGCCACCATCGCCGGCGTCATCTTCGGCATGGCGCCCGCATGGCGCGCCTCGCGACTCGACCCCGTGGAAGCGCTGCGCTACGAATGACGAACGTCGACCTGCTGGCCCTCGTGGCCCACCCCGACGACGCCGAGCTCCTCTGCGGCGGCACCCTGGCCCGCGCCGCCGACCAGGGCTACACCACCGGCATCCTCGACCTGACCGCCGGCGAGACCGGCACACGGGGCAGTCCGGCCCTGCGAGGCCGGGAGGCCGACCAGGCCGCCGAGATCCTGGGCGTGGCCGTGCGCCGCAACGTCGGCCTGCACGACGGCGCCCTGGAGAACACACCGGCGAGCCGCAGCGCCGTCGCCGCCCACATCCGCGAGCTCCGGCCCCGGACCGTCATCCTCCACTGGACCGAGGGCCGGCACCCGGACCACCGCGTGGCCAGCCGCCTCGGCTACGACGCCTGCTTCCTCGCCGGCCTCACCAACGCGCCCCTCGACGGCGAGCCGCACCGGCCCGCCAAGATCCTGTACACGACCGCCTTCCGCGAGGACGCCCCCGAGCCGACCTTCGTCGTGGACATCAGCGACCAGATCGAACGGAAGCTGGACGCCATCTTCGCCTTCGCCTCACAGTTCGAAGGAAAGACCTGGGCCGGCGAGATCTTCCCCGGCGGCGATCGGACCCTCCGTAACCAGATCCTCGCTCACTCCGCCCACTACGGCTCCCGCATCCGTACCGCCTACGGCGAGCCGTTCTGGACCCGCGAGACCCTCCGCATCGACGACGTCGTCGACCTCCCCGTCACCACCTTCTGAGGACCACCGCCAACCCTCGCCGTATCCTCCTCGCCGTATCCTCCTCGCCGCACCCCCTCGCCGTATCC
>CAYQCY010000001.1:7063-70527 GCA_964416095.1 uncultured Gemmatimonadaceae bacterium | reverse complement strand
CCCTCGCCGTATCCTCCTCGCCGTATCCTCCTCGCCGCACCCCCTCGCCGTATCCCCCTCGCCGTATCCTCCTCGCCGTATCCTCCTCGCCGCACCCCCTCGCCGTATCCTCCTCGCCGTTCACACCTCGCCGCACCTATCTCGCCGTATCCTCCTCGAAGTACCGAAAGGGGGGCGCCGCGCTCCCGGGGCCGGATTGTGTGGCAGGATGGTCCGGGAGCGCGGGCCTGGGGACCTGGTATGGACATGTAGGGAGGATTACGTGTCTGATCCGGCCGCCGCTTTCGGGGGCAAGGCCCGCGCCGCGACGGTGCGTCAGGCACAGAACCTACCCCATCGTATTGTCCAGCAATATCTTACGGCATTCCGGGCGCCGGGCCGGCGCCGGCTGCCTGTCCCATGGATGTCCCATGTGCCCGCCGGGGCGCTGTCCCGTGTCTGTCCCGGTGGCGTTGCGCCTAAAGGGTGCAGCGGACCTCGATGAGGAGGCGGCGCCAGCTCGGCGTGTCGGCGTCTTCGACGCGGACGGCGCGGGCCCGGGCGCGACCGCCGCGGAGCATCCAGGGTGCGAGCCAGGCCTCGATCTCCGGGGGCAGGTGACCGAGGAGGTCGCCGCTGGGGACGTGGACCCAGACGCCGGGTGCGTCGTCCAGAGGTGGATCCGGGATGAGGATGAGGTCGTCGCCGGGCTGGAGGCGCTCGAGGTGGTCCGCGCGGTCGGCGAAGACGGTGCCGTGCACCGTGGCCCGGAACTCGTGGGGCGGCGGGTCGTGTGCGGCGTGAAGCATGGGGACGAGAACATAGGGAAAGGGTCCGTGGATGGCCACGGGCGGGACCCTCGGGCGTCTGTCGGGGTTGATGAGTCCATGAGCGGAGACGACATCTACCTGGATCACGCGGCGACGACGCCGGTGCGGCCGGAGGTGGAAGAGGCGTTGCGCCGCCGTCTCGGGACCGGCAATCCGTCGAGCGTGCACGGCCGTGGCCGTGAGGCCCGGGCGGTGCTGGAGGAGGCCCGGTCCCGGGTGGCGTCCGCGTTGGGCGCGGAGCGGCGCGAGGTCGTGTTCACGAGCGGCGGGACCGAGGCGGACAACCTGGCGGTGCTGGGCCGGTGGCGGGCGGCGGGCGGACCCGTCGTCTGCTCGGCCGTGGAGCATCAGGCGGTTCTGGGGCCGGCCAAGGCGGTAGGCCGGGCGGGCTCGCCGGTGCTGGTCCTGGGTGTGGACGGGGCCGGGCGAGTGGAGGAGGACGCCCTGGACGAGGCGATCCGGGCGACACCGTCCGTGGTCTCGGTCATGTGGGCGAACAACGAGTTGGGCACGCTCCAGCCGGTGGCGGAGCTGGGCGCGCGCTGCCGGGAGGCTGGTGTGGCGTTCCACAGCGACGCGGTGCAGGCGGTGGGCCGGGTCCCGGTGCGAGTGGACAAGACGCCGGTGGACCTGCTCTCCCTATCGGCCCACAAGCTGGGCGGGCCGAAGGGTGTGGGCGTCCTGTACGTGCGGGACGGCATCGTCCTGGAGCCGCTGGCCTGGGGCGGCGGGCAGGAGCGAGGTTTCCGGCCGGGAACGGAGAATGTGGCCGGCGCGGTGGGCCTGGCGGTGGCGGTGGAGCTGGCGGTAGCGGAGCGGGAGGTGGAGGCCCTGCGCCTCGGCGGACTCCGGGACCGCCTCGAAAGCGGACTGGGCGCGGCCATCGAAGGGCTCAGGGTGAACGGCGGGGACCGGGTGGCGCACATCCTGAACGTGACCATCCCCGGCGTGGACCGGGAGATGCTCCTCCCGGCGCTGGACCTGGAGGGGATCGCGGCATCGACCGGCTCGGCCTGTGGCAGCGGGGCGAGCCGAGCGAGCCACGTCATGGTGGCGACCGGCGCCGACGGCGACGGGGTGGCGCTGCGCCTCTCCCTGGGTCGCACCACGTCCGCGGAGGAGGTGGACCGGGCGCTGGAGGTGCTGCCCCGGGTCGTGGACCGGCTGCGCGACAGGACGGAGGTCCCGGCATGACGGTGCTCGTGGCCATGTCCGGCGGTGTGGACTCCTCGGTGGCCGCGGCGCTCCTCGTGGAGCAGGGCCACCGGGTGATCGGCGCCACCATGAGAACGTTCTGCTACGGGGAGACGCCGTCCCACGGCAGGACCTGCTGCGGGCTGGATGGCATCATGGACGCCCGGCGGGCTTGCGAGCACCTGGGCATTCCCCACTACGTCTTCGACATGGAAGACTCCTTCGCCGACGCCGTCATGGACGACTTCGTGAAGGAGTACGTGGCCGGGCGGACGCCGAACCCGTGCGTGCGGTGCAACTCGAACACGAAGATCCCCGACCTGCTGCGGCGGGGCCGTGCGCTGGGCGCCGACGCCATCGCGACGGGCCACTACGCCCGCATCGAGCGGACGGACGGGAGCGCGCGCATGCTGCGGAGCGCCGACGAGGACAAGGACCAGACCTACTTCCTCTGGGACGTGCCCCGGGACGTGCTGGACGTGCTCCTCTTCCCCGTCGGCACGCTGACGAAGCCCGAGGTCCGGGACCGGGCCCGGGCCCTCGGCCTGGCCACGGCCGAGAAGGCCGAGTCCCAGGAGATCTGCTTCGTGCCCACGGGCGACTACGCCGATTTCCTGGCGGACCGCCTGGGAGCCGACCACCCGTCCCTGTCCGGCGGTCCCGTGACCCGGAGGGACGGCGCGGTCATCGGCCGCCACGACGGGTACGCCCGCTACACCGTGGGCCAGCGACGCGGGCTGGGCGGCGGTCATGGGCACCGCCTCTACGTGCTGGGCGTGGTGCCGTCGGAGAACCGGGTCGTGGTGGGATCCGACGAGGAGCTGTACCGGGATCGTGTCGTCCTGGACCGGACCAACTGGCTGGACACGGCACCGGAGGCCGGCGAGACGGTGCGTGTGCGGCTGCGGCACCGGGCGCCGCTGGTGGATGCCGTGGTGGAGCATCGGGACGCCGGTGGCATCGAGCTCCGCCTCGACGAGCCCCACCGTGCCGTCACCCCGGGACAGTCGGGCGCCGTGTACCGCGACCGTGCGCTGGCGGGTGGGGGCCTGATCCGCTAGAGCCGGTCAGTGCTTGAGATCGGCCGCGTCGGCGAACTCCCGGGCCAGGCGCTCCTGATTCGGGTCCAGCGTCTCCGGCACCGTGATCTTGACCTCGACGTACTGGTCGCCGCGACGCCCGGCCTTCTCGATGCCCTGCCCCGCCAGGCGGAACCGGGTCCCCGATTGGGTGCCCGGCGGGATCCTGAGGGCGACCCGCTTCCCGTCCACCGTTCGCACCCGGATCTTCGAGCCCAGCAGGGCCTGGGCCACGTTGATGGGGACCGTGCAGTGCACGTCCAGCCCGTCCCTGCGGAAGAAGCGGTCCTTCTTCACCTGGAACACGATGATCACGTCGCCGGGCGGACCGCCGTCCCGTCCCCGCTCGCCCTGACCGGACAGCCGGAGCCTGGAACCGGTCTCGACGCCCGCGGGGACGTTGACCCGGATCTTGCGCTGCTGCCTGACCTGACCACTGCCACCGCACGCGGCGCAGGGATCGCTCGGGACCTGGCCCCTGCCGTAGCACGCCGGACACGGCCGGTTCACCGCGAAGCCGCCCTGGCCGAACGAGATCGTGCCCGTGCCCTTGCACTCCGGGCACTGCTTGAGCTTCGTGCCCGGCTTGGCGCCGGTGCCGCCGCACACGGCGCATTCTTCCGTCACCGGAACCGAGATGTCGATCTTCCCGCCCCGTGCCGCCGTCTTGAACGGGATCTCGACGCTGTACTCGATGTCCGGGCCCTTGGCGGCCTTCGTCCCGCGCGGCCGTCGTCGCTTGCCCAGGTCGAAGATCGAGCTGAACAGGTCGCCGAGCCCGCCCAGATCGCCCAGGTCGCCCAGGTCCTCCATGCGGAAGGTCTCGGCGCCGCCCGGGGCGCCGGCCCCGGGTCGGCCGCGGCCGGTGAAGCCGAACCCGCCCAGGGGACCGTACTTCCGCATCTGATCGTACTTCTTGCGCTTCTCGGGGTCGGAAAGCACGGCGTACGCCTCGCCGACCTCCTTGAAGCGCTCCGCCGCCTCGGCGTCGTCCGGATTGGCGTCCGGATGAAACCGCTTGGCGAGCTTCCGGTACGCCTTCTTGATCTCGGCGGCGCTCGCCTTCTCGGAGACCCCCAGGATCTGGTAGTAATCCTTCGTTGCCGTCGACATCCCGTCAGGCGTCCTCCGCGTCCACGTCCGGGGCGTACTTCTTCACGCGCACCCGGGCAGGCCGGATCAGCACATCCTTGAAGCGATACCCCTTCTGGAAGACATCCGCCACCGTGTCCTCCTCCTCCTCGATGGGCGTGGGCACGGTCATCATGGCGTCCATGGTGTTCGGATCGAACACCTCGCCCTCGGCCTCCAGAACTTCGAGCCCCGCAGACTCCAGCGAGCGGCGCAGCTTCCGCTCCACGAGCTGCACCCCCTCCAGCAGCGATTCCACGGTGGCCGACTCCACGTCCACGTGCGCGACCCGCTCCAGGTCATCCAGCGCCTCCAGCAGCTCCGCCACGACCTGGGCCTGGGAGCGCGCCCGCTGCTCCATCCGCTCCCGCTCGTTGCGCTTCCGATAGTTGTCGAACTCCGCCGCCAGCCGGAGGTGGCGTTCCTCCAGCGCCTCGAGCTCCTCGTGCACCTGCTCGAGCTCCGACGCCTCGTCCTCCAGCGCCGCCTCCACGTCCGCCTCGTCGGCTTCCGCTACCGCCGCCGGGCCGTTCCCCTCCTCCGAGGGGTCGTCCGCGACGACGTCGTCCCTCTCCGCCTCTTCCACCGTGCGGTCCTGTTCGCTCTCGTGCCTCGGTTCCGTCATCGCCTCCACCGGGTTCCACGTCTACGATGCATCCGTTGATTCTGCGTGCAATACGGATACCACGCCATCATGCCGATTCGGCAGGGGCGTCCGCCCGGCTCAGGATCCAGTCCTTGAGCAGGCCGAAGGTGACCGTCCGATCCGTTTCGCCCAGCACCTCGTGATACGCCCCCTCCACGACCTCGACCTGGACATCCCCCTCCAGGGAGGAGGCGAACGACCGGCTCTTGGCGGTATCCACGAGGCGGTCTTCTCCCGCCAGCAGGAACAGGAGTGGCACCGTCAGCCGGTCGCTGCGCTGGGTGGCCTGGCCCATGGCGGTGGACATCTCGAGGTAAAGCCGGGGCGTGATGCGGTCGTGCACGAGGGGGTCCTCGCGGTAGGCCTGGACCACGGCCGGGTCGTGGGACAGGTCGTCGGGGGGCAGGCCCGTCTTGAGGGGAAAGGCGGGCATTACCCGGTCGAGGAGTCCGCCCACCGTGATCTTCCACCGCGGCGTCGGCATGGCCGTGCCCAGCCAGGGCGAGCTGAGGACGGCGCCCTGGCACCGGGCCTCGTACTCTTCCAGGTACCGCAGCACGATGAGCCCGCCCATGGAGTGGCCCAGGAAGAACAGGGGCAGCCCCGGGTCCACGAGCCCCCGGACCTCCCTGCGGAACCGGTCCAGGTCCTGGAGCAGGATGTCGAACCGCCGTACGTGGCCGCGACGCCCCTCCGAATGGCCGTGACCGCGCACGTCCACGGCGAACGACGAGATGTGGTGACCCGTCAGCCAGCCCGCAAGCTCGGCGTACCGGCCGCCGTGCTCGCCCAGCCCGTGCACCGTGAGGAGCGCCGCGGCCGGGTCGGCCACCTCCCAGGTCCGGTAGTGCAGCCGCAGCCGGCCGACCCCTGTGAAGTACCCATGGGCCGTGGTCACGGGCCGTCCTCCCGGAGAAGCTGCCAGAGCAGCGCGAGCGCAGCCTGCGCAGACCGCCGACGGATCTCCTCCCGGTCTCCGCCGAACCGGGCATGGCGCACTTCGACCTCGTCGTCCAGCGCCGCGCCGATCCACACGGTGCCCACGGGCTTCTCGGCGGTGCCGCCGCTGGGGCCGGCGATGCCCGTGATGGAGAT
Organism: uncultured Gemmatimonadaceae bacterium; assembly: GCA_964416095.1. Taxonomy (GTDB): domain Bacteria; phylum Gemmatimonadota; class Gemmatimonadetes; order Longimicrobiales; family RSA9; genus CAYQCY01. The sequence continues at coordinate 64,573 of CAYQCY010000001.1, read as the reverse complement.
GGCCGCGTCCGTCCCGGCGACCCGGCGTGCTCCTCCCACCATGGCCCGCGCCACCGCCTCGCTCACCGCGCCGTGCCCCGCCAGTAGCTGCTCGTCCACCTCCAGCAGGTCCCTCTTCGCCTCGTCCGCGTAGGCCACCACGCCGGCGCGCAGGTAGCGAGAAGCGCCCGGACGGTCCGTGAGACGCTTGGCCACGAGCCCGCCGGTGCAGCTCTCCGCCAGGGCGAGGGTCGCACCGCGCTGGACCAGGAGCTCGGCCACGACATCGGTCAGCTCCGTGTCGTCCAGACCGTACACGTAGCCCCCCAACCGCTCCCGGACGAGGCCTTCGGCCCGGTCGAAAGCTGCCCGTACCGCTTCGTCTCGAGGGTCCCCCGGGCCCGTGAGGCGGATGTCCGTCCCCTCGAACGAGGGCAGGAAGGCGAGGGCGAGGGGCTCGATCTGCGCCTCCAGCCCGTGGAGCGCTTCGGCCACCGCCGACTCGGCGATCCCCGTGGTCCGGATCGTACGCCAGGCGAGAGGCACCCGGTCCGGCCAGCGGGCTTCCAACCGGGGCAGGACCTGGCCGTCGAAGAGCGCCCGCATCTCTTGGGGAACGCCCGGCAGCACCACGGCGAAGCCGCGCTCGTCCTCCAGCCACAGACCCGGCGCCGTGCCCCGCTCGTTGTGCAGGACGCCGGCTCCTTCCGGCACGTCGGCCTGAGCCCTGTTCCGTTCGGCCATGACCATGCCGCGCTGACGGAACCGCTCCTCGATGGCGGCAAGCACGGCGTCGTCCCTGTGCAGCGCCCGACCGAACAGACGCGCCACGACCGGCTTCGTCAGGTCGTCGGGCGTGGGTCCGAGCCCGCCCGTACACAGCACGCCGCCGGTCCGCCGGAGCGCCGCCTCGACGGCATCGGCGATGTCCGCTTCCCGGTCGGGCACCGCGGTCCGCCGCGCCACGGAGACCCCGGCCGCCGCGAGCCGCCGGGCCAGCCACGCCCCGTTCGTGTCCACCGTCTCGCCGAGGAGCAGCTCCGTCCCGATGGCGACCAGCTCGACGGTCAAGCGGGCCTCCGGGTCATCTCGTGCCAGCCCCGGAGGTACACGACGAGGGAGTAGACGGTGAGGAGCACGGCCACGCCGAGCGCCACGGCGAGCACGACGCCATGAAACGCCTGCCACGCGTCCCACAGCGCGCCGGACCAGCCCCGGTCCAGGGCACGGGACTGGAGGGCGTACCAGAGGAGCGCCGAGCCGATGAAGATGTTCTGGACCACCGCCTTGTACTTGCCGGCCTGGCCCGCCGGCACGACGACGCCACGCCGGACGGCGAACACCCGCATGACCGTGACGAGCACCTCCCTGCCCAGCACCACCACGAGCACCCAGAGGGGAAGCGTCCCCCAGATGGGTAGCCCCACCGCGGGCCCGGCTCCGTGGGAGATGATGTAGAATGGCACGAACGTCGCCACGAGGAGCAGCTTGTCAGCGATGGGATCGGCGAGCTTGCCGAAATCGGAGATCCAGCCGTGCTTCCGGGCCAGGTACCCGTCCCACAGATCGGAGAACGCCGCCACGACGAACAGAAGGAAGGAGAGGAGACGCGGCCAGTACCCGCTGGCCAGGATCAAAAAAAACACGGCGGGCGCGGCGAGGATGCGTCCCACCGTGATGGCGTTGGGAAGGGTGCTGCGCTGGAGCACCGCCATGGGTCAGCTCAGCGACTTGAGAACCAGCTTGCTCACCGCCCGGAGCGTGTCGAACACGCCCTCTCCTTCCGTGGCCACCGACTCGAACTCCTGCAGGCCGCCGGGATTCAACTGCGCCGACAGCTCCGCCACCGCCACGATGTCCGGCAGGTCACGCTTGTTGTACTGGAGCACCATGGGCAGCTGGCGCGGGTCGTACCCGTACTCGGCCAGGTTCTCGTACAAGTTCTGCATGGACGCGATGTTCGCGTCCATGCGCTCCGCCTGGGAGTCCGCCACGAAGACGATGCCGTCCACGCCCTTCAGGATCAGCCGCCGACTGGCGTTGTAGTACACCTGTCCGGGGACCGTGTACAGGTGGAAGCGCGTCTTGAAGCCGCGGATGGCGCCCAGGTCCACGGGCAGGAAATCGAAGAAGAGCGTGCGCTCGTTCTCCGTCGCCAGCGAGATCATCTTGCCCCGGGTCTCCGGGTTCACCTTGTTGTAGACGTACTCCAGGTTCGTGGTCTTGCCGCAGAGACCGGGCCCGTAGTAGACGATCTTGCAGTTGATCTCCCGGGACGCGTAGTTGATCATCGACATGCGCCGCCTCCGTCAGCCGGTGAACAGGCGGTCGATCTGATCCGACGCGTCATCCATCCAGCCGGCATCCAGCCCCGACTCCTTGGACGGCGCTCGACCCGCGAGCTCGTCGAACAGCGCTACGACCTTCGGCACCACGCTCCGGGTCTTCAGCTTGACCATGCCGAGCGTCGTGCGGTGGTCGAAGACCGCGGCCAGAATGGCGTGGCCGGCCACGTCCGACAGGTACATGGAGCCGGTCTCGCCCTGATGGTAGAGAGCGGTGAACTCCCGCTCACCGAGGAGTCCGGCCAGCTGGTCGCTGGCGGCGAAGTCCGCCGCGGCCAGGGAGGCGAAGGTGGTCTCGTCGAACTCCGGGGACTGGCCCACCGAGGTCAGCAACCGGCCCGTGCGGTCCAGCACGAACGCGCACTGCGCGCTCGCCTCGGACACGAACGACCGCAGCAGGTCCTTGAGCTGCCGCAGATCCGGCTCCTCCAAGGAACGCAGCTCGTCTCCCAGGCTCATCCGGCCAGCTTCCCGGACGGCGCCTGGGCCTCCAGCGACCGTTCCATGCGGGCGAGGATCTGGGCGGCTCGGCGTCGGATGAAGGGACGCGGCTCCCAGGAGAGGAAGTCGCGCAGCACCTGGACCGATTCCACACTCGGGTCCCGGCCCGCCAGGTAGCCCAGCGCCGCGATCCGCTTGAGCGGTCGCGCGCTGAACAGGTCCCTGCGGTGCCGGCTGAACTGGTCGCGGACGACCAGCACCCCGAGGGCTGCCGTAGCGCCCACCGCCAGGGCGATGACGCCCGCCGTCCGGAGGATCTTGCTCCCACGCATCGGCCTCCTACGCCTCCCTTCGACCCGCAAGTGCTTCCGCGATGGTCACTCCGTCCGCGTACTCCAGGTCCCCGCCCACCGGCAGGCCTCGAGCGAGACGCGTCACGCACACGCCACGCGGCCGGCACAACTTCTGAAGATACAGTGCCGTCGCCTCACCTTCCACGCTCGGGTTGGTGGCCAGGATCAGCTCTTCCACCCGTGGCTCGTCCTCCGCCCGGTCTTCTCCCTCCAGCCGGCGGACCAGGGCATCGATGTTGAGCTCCTCCGGGCCGATCCCCTCCAGCGGCGACAGGCGCCCGCCCAGCACGTGATAGAGGCCCCGGTACTCGCCGCTCCGCTCGATGGCGCCGATGTCCGCCGCCTCCTCCACCACACAGATCACTCGCCGGTCACGGCGCGGGTCCGTACAGATGTCGCACGGGTCGGCTTCCGTCAGGTTGCCGCACCGGGAGCACGCCTTGACCCGCTCGGCCACGGCGTCCAGCGCACGCGCGAGCTGACGCGTCTCCTCCGACGGACGCTTCAGCAGATGATACGTCAGGCGAAGCGCGGTTTTCCGGCCGATACCCGGCAGCCGGGAGAATTCGGCGGTGAGATCCTCGATCGCTCCCATCCAGGCGGATCAGAAGAGATTCGGCGGGAAGGGCAGATTCATGCCGCCCGTCATCTTGCTCATCTCCTCCTCGTAGACCTCCCGGGCGCGCTGCTGCGCCTCGGAGACGGCGGCGATCACGAGGTCTTCGAGCATCTCGACGTCGTCCGGGTCGACGACGGTCGGATCGATGCGGATCTCACGGACCCGACCCTGGCCATCGGCGGTGACGGCGACCATGCCACCACCGCTGGTCGAGGTGACCGTGCGGTCCTTCAGCTCGGTCTGGATCTCGGCGAGACGGGCCTGCATCTTCTGGCCCATCTGCAGGATCTGCTGAAAATCTGTCATGAATTCGCGTCCTCGGCTTCGCGCGGCGTCAAGATAGGCCGGGCGCGAACGGGCACGCAAGCGCCCGCGCCGGCATCGACCGCGCCCTATTCGATGATCTCGAGGTCCCACTCTTCTACCGCCTTGCCCAGGGCGGGTTCCTCCCGGGAAATCCGCGCCAGACGGTCGTTCTTCACCGTCTCGTGCGTGATGCGCTCCGGCTCCTCCGCCCCGAGCGCCCGGACCTCGAGCTCGACCGGACGGCCCAGACGCTCGGCCACCGCCGACTCCAGTGCCCTCAGATCCGTCGCCGGCGCTTCCGTCAGCTTCTCCAGCGCCGGGCCCGGGGGCACCTCCACGACGGCACGCGTCTCATCCTCCCCCGTGATCCGCGCCGCACGGAAGAACAGGCCCAGTCCCGGTGGCAGGGCGCCGGACCCGATCAGGCCACGAAGCGCCTCCGCGGCCGTGTCCGGCGCAGCGTCCGAGGCCTGGTGCTCGTGCTCGTCTTCGTCTTCGTCTTTTTCGGCGTCGGGAGACGCGGCCGGAGCGCTCGGCTCGGGTGCCCGAGCGACCGGCGGCGCGGCCGGCGCACCGCCGGCGGCCCGGATCAGCTCCTCCAGCTCCACCGTGTTCGGCAGGTGAGCGAAGCGAAGGAGCATGGCCTCCAGCATGACCCGGGGGTTGTTGCTCTTCCGGAACCGGCCCTCGGCGTCCAGCTCGGCCACCTGGGCGACCATGCGCAGGAGGTCGCCTCTGGGGAAGCGCTCGGCACGCTCCGCGAACGCGGCCCGCAGGTCCGAGCGCAGGTCCGCCGCGTCCGGCCCGTCGGTCCGGGCGATCAGCATGGCGCGGAGCACGTCGGACAGGCCCCGGTAGAACTCGGCCAGGTCGTAGCCCTCGTCCAGGAGCCCCTGGACGTAACGGAACACATCCGCGACACGGCGCTCCGCGAGGATGTCGAAGAGCTCCAGGTAGACGTCCTCCCCGACGAGGCCGAGCACCTGGCGGACATCGTCCACCGTGATGCTGCTCCCCGCGAAGGAGAGCACCTGGTCCAGGAACGAGAGGGCATCACGCATGCCGCCTTCGGCACGACGGGCGAGGAGGACCAGGGCGTCCTCGTCCGCCTCCACGCCCTCTTCCGCCAGGACCTGGCCCAGGCGCTTCACGATGGCGGGCACGCCGATGCGCCGGAAATCGAAGCGCTGACAACGGGACAGAATCGGCGGCGCCGCCTGCTGGATCTTCTGCGGCTCCGTCGTGGCGAAGACGAAGATGACCCGGGGCGGCGGCTCCTCCAGGATCTTGAGGAGGGCGTTCCACGCCTCCCGGGTCAGCATGTGGGCCTCGTCGATGATGTAGACCTTGAACCGGTCTTCCTCCGTGGGGGCGTACATGGCCCGTTCCCGGAGCTCCCGGGCGTCGTCCACGCCGCGGTTGGAGGCCGCGTCGATCTCCACCACGTCCAGCGAGGTGCGCCCCGCCCAGATCCGCTCGCACGACTCACAGGTCCCGCAGGGCTCGCCCGGTGGCGGATCGGCATCCTCCCGTCCGGGCCCGGGCCGGTTCGGACAGTTCAGGGCCATGGCGAGGATGCGGGCCGCCGTGGTCTTGCCGACGCCCCGGGGTCCGGTGAACAGGTAGGCGTGGGCGACGCGGTCCCGGAGGACGGCGGTGCGGAGCGTCTCGGAGACGTGCTCCTGCGTCGCCATTTCGCTGAACCGGCGGGGCCGGTATTGCCGGGCGAGGGCCGTGCGGCTCATGGGATCCTTGCGAGATCGGGCGAGATTTGGAGGTTACGGAATGGCGCGGCCACCGGCAAGCGCGGGGCCGTACCGCAAGGACAAAGAAAAGAGGCGCCCCAGGCGATCGTAGCGACGTCCGCGTCACTTACCGCTGCTACCTGCGGGGTCCTGACGGGATTCGTGCGCTCGCGCCCTACGGGCCTGGGGCGCTCTCGAAATGTAACGGTGGCATCGCCGGAGGGTCAAGCCCGGCGCAACGGGGAGCGATCATGGAGCGGTGGCAGGCACTGCTGGTGGAGGACGAGCCTGACATCCGGGCGCTGGTCCGGCGCGTCCGGCGCGTGGCCGTGCTGGGGATCAAGCCGGAGAGTCGTCGGGCCAGGGCGGCGTTCTACGTACCCCGGTACCTGCAGCGTTCGGGCCTCGAGGTCGTGCCCGTCCCGGTCTACTACCCCGAGGTGATGGAGATCCTCGGCGAGCCGGTCTACCGCTCCTCGGCATCCGGAACGATGCCGCGGCCCGGACGCTGGCCGAGGCCGGGATCCCGGTGGTGCAGGACCGGTGCTTGATGGTCGAGCACAGGCGTCACGCGAGCTGACGGAGGGATGATGGGTCTGGACTTCAAGGGGGCGACGGAGCTGTTCCTCGGTACGGAAGAAGAGCTCGCCATGGCTCTGGGCATCGAGCCCGGCGCCGTGGCGGCGTTCCGCGAGCGACCCGAGGAGGTGCCTGCGCCGGTCCTCGCCCGGCTGGGCAAGGTGCTGGTGGAGCGGGGTCGGGGCATGGCGCGGGTCGGCGAGATGCTGGTGGAGGATGCCACGGACGGGGGCGACGGCCGGAGCTGAGGTCAGTCCAGGCGCCACGCATCTTCCACGTGGCGGACCTGGGGCGCCTTCCCCGCCGGCCAGACCACGGCCACGGCGTCGAATCGGTAGCGGTCGCCGGGCCGGCCGTGCCGCGCGATCCAGTCCCGGGCCACCCGGGCGATCTCGCGACGCTTCAGCCTGGTCACCGCCTCCAGCGGGTCGCCGAAGTCCGGGCCGGCCCGTGTCTTGACTTCCACGAAGGCGACGAGGCGACCCCGCCGTGCCACCAGGTCGATCTCTCTCCGTCCCGCCCGGTAGTTGCGGTGCGTGATGTGCCAGCCGTCCTGCTCGAGGTGGTGCGATGCCAGCGCTTCGCCGCGTCGTCCCAGCCGGTGCGGATCCGCCATGCCGCCCTCCCTCGTCTCGTTGCCGGACGCTGGCCCCGACCGGGGGGCATGGCCATGGCGGGATGGGGCGTGGATGGGCAGGCCGGTTCGTCAGCGGGGTACCGCGGTGCCCAGGGCGGGCGCGAGCTGGCGGTCGATGGCGTGGGCGATGACGCCGACCTGGCCCACGAGCTCTTCGAACTGATCGAAGCGGAGCGATTGGGCGCCGTCGGAGAGGGCATGGTCCGGGTCCGGGTGCACCTCCACCATGAGCCCGTCGGCGCCCGCTGCCACGGCGGCCCGAGCCATGGGCGCGACCTTGGAGCGGAGCCCGGTGCCGTGGCTCGGATCGGCGATGATGGGCAGGTGCGACAGGGACTTGACCACCGGGATCGCCGTGAGGTCCAGCAGGTTGCGGGTGTGGTGGTCGAAGCTGCGGACGCCCCGCTCGCAGAGGATGACGCTGCCGTTCCCCTCGGCCAGGACGTACTCTGCGCTGAGGAGCAGCTCCTTGATGGTCGCCGCCATCCCCCGCTTGAGCAGGATCGGCTTGCCACTCCGCCCCGCCCGGCGCAGCAGCGGGTAGTTCTGCATGTTGCGGGCGCCGACCTGGATGATGTCGGCGTGCTCCGCAACGACATCCACGGTCTCGGGCTCGAGGGCTTCCGTCACGATGGCCAGGCCGGTCTCGTCCCGGGCCCGGGCCAGGAGCCGGAGCCCGTGGACGCCCAGCCCCTGGAACGAGTACGGCGAGGTGCGGGGCTTGAACGCGCCTCCACGGAGCACGGTCGCGCCCAGCTCCCGCAGCCGGTGGGCGCTCTCCATGATCTGCGCCTCGGACTCCACCGCGCAGGGTCCCGCCATGAGCACCACGTCGGTGCTGCCGATCCTGGTTCCGTTGCCCAGCTCGATGATGGTGGGCTCGGGCCGCCACTCCCGGGAAACCTGCTTGTAGGGCTGCGTGACGTGAATGATGCGGATCACACCGGGCAGCGCTTCCAGCCGTCCACTGTCCACCTTGCCATCGTTCCCGATGAGACCGATGGCCGTTCGCTGCTTGCCCGGAATGGGTCGCGCCTCGTACCCCAGCTCCTCGATGGTGTGGATCACGCGGCGGATGTCGGCGTCCGCCGCCTCGTGATGCATGACAACCAGCATGGTCCCCGTTGTTGCTCGTGGCTCACCCGCCGGGCGTGTCCATGGCGGGGCGCGCCAAATCTAGCCCTGGACGCCCCCGACGTCCACCGAGCCCGTGTCCAGCACGAGCCCGTCCCGGGCCCGCACGGTCCGGCCCGTCCAGCCCGCCCCGGCCAGGAGCGACGCCACATCGCGCTCCGCGAGCTGCGGGTAGACGTGGGCCACCACCAGGCGCCGCGGGTTCGCCCGCCGGGCCATGGCCGCCAGCGTGGCCGGCGTGAGGTGGCCCTCGAGGCGCTCCTCGTCCGGCAGGGAACACTCGGCGATGAGCAGGTCCAGCCCGGTCAGGAACGTGGCCAGCGCGTCGTCGGGCCCCGTATCGCCCGTGTACCCGATGGAGCCATCGGCCTCGACGCGGTACGCCAACGATGCCTCCGTGTGGCGCGTGCCGTGCACCCGCATGGTGACGCCACCGAGCTCCAGGATGTCGCCGTGGCCCACCTCAAGGACCTCCACGGGAAACGCCGGTTCGGCCAGGTGAGCGCCGAAGAGATCCGCCATGGCTCCCAGCAGGGACCGGGTCCCCACGGGCCCCACCAGGGTCAGGGGCGCCGACCGGGGCTCCGTCGAGCCCCAGGCCCACGCGAAAAAGAGGTACGGCAGGTCCCCGATGTGGTCGTTGTGGAAGTGGGTCAGGGCCACATGGGTGATACCGCGCCAGTCCGCCCCGAACAGGGCTGCGTGGTGGACGGCGCCGGGCCCGCAGTCCAGGAGCAGGCGGGTGGCGCCGGCCTCCACGAGGTAGGCCGAGCATACGCGCTCGGCCTCGGGCGCCGCGGTCCCGGACCCCAGGATGGTAAGGCGCACTTTCGTTACTCGACGCTCTCCATGGCGAGGACCTCGTCCATCTGCACGCCCACGATGGAGCTCACGCCCGCCTCCTCCATGGTCACGCCGTAGATCCAATCGGCCGCTTCCATGGTGCGGGGGTTGTGCGTGATGACGATGAACTGGGTCTGGCCCTTGAACTCGTCCAGCATGTGGAGGAAGCGCCCGATGTTGGCCTCGTCCAGTGGGGCATCGACCTCGTCCAGCACGCAGAACGGGCTCGGCTTCACCAGGTAGATGGCGAAGAGCAGCGCCAGGGCGGTGAGCGCCCGTTCGCCGCCGCTGAGCAGGTGGATCCGCTGCGTCTTCTTGCCCCGCGGCGACGCGGACACCTCGATGTCCGACTCCAGGGGGTCATCCGGGTCCGAGAGGACGAGCCCGCACTGCCCGCCCTCGAAGAGGATGGCGAAGGTGCGGTCGAAGTTGGCCTGCACCTTCTCGAACGTGTCCCGGAAAAGCTGTTTGGCCGTGCGGTTGATCTGCCGGATGGCCGTATCCAGGTCGTTCCGGGCCTCCACCAGGTCGTCCCGCTGGCTCTCGAGGAAGTCGAGGCGCTCCTTTTCCTCCTCGTACTCCTCCACGGCGAGCATGTTGATGGGCCCGAGCCGGTCCAGGTCGGCGACGAGCTGGTTCAGCTCGCCGCGGAGCGCTTCCACGTCTCCGTCCACCGGCTCCGCCTCCCGGCGCAGCTCCTCGAGCCCGCGCCCCCACTCCAGCTCCAGCCGCTCGTGCACCCGGTTCCGCACCGCCTGGCCCTGGGCCACGACCAGCTCCAGCTTGTGCCGTTCCTCGCCCTTGCTCTCGGCCGTGCGCCGCAACGCCCGCGCCCTGGTCTCCAGCTCATCCGCCGCGCTGGCCGCTTCCTCCAGCAGCCGGTCCAGCTCGGACAGGGAGGCGGCCGCCTCGTCTCTCCGTCCGAACAGCGCCTCCAGATCCGCCTCGGCCTCTTCCCGCGTCGTCTCCAGCTCCTCCAACGTCCGGTGGTGCTCCTCCTCCTCGGCGTCCAGCGCCTGGAGACGGGACTCGGCGTGCTCGATGGACTCCTCGGCGCCCGCCCTGCGCCGGTCCAGCTCCGCCAGCGCCGCCTCTTCCCGGGCATGCGCCACCCGCAGCTCGGCTTCCTCCTCACGGACCTCCTCCCAGGCCGCCTGCCGCGCGTCCAGCGCCTTGCCGGCCTCCCGCCGCGCGTCCTGCCGCGTCTCCAGCTCGCTCTCGAGCCGGTTCTTCTCCTCCCGGGCCGACGCCGCCTCCGCCCGGGCCTGCTCCGCGGCCGCAAGAAGCCCCGCTCGCTGCCGCTCGATCTCGTGGCGCGACCGCTCCGCCCGGGCCCGCTGGCCGCTCCGGGCCGCCTCGTCCGCTTCGAGACGCCGCAGCTCCAGCTCGACGCCCCGGTACTGCTCCTCCAGCTCCCGGGACTCGGCCTCGGCGCCCTGCACGCCCTCACCCAGGGAGGCCCGGGCCGCGTCCCTGGCGTCCCGCACCCGTCTCGCTTCTTCCACGTCCGAGCGTAGCGACGCCAGGCGCTCACGCCGACCGATGAGCACCGGCTCCGAGGCCGGCTCACCGGCGAACCGGACCGCCTCCAGCAGTCCCCGGACCCGATCCAGCGTCTCCCGGGGCAGCAGGGCCAGAACGCCCGTCTCCTCGGCCTCCGCCGCCATCCATGCCCGGATCCGGTCGACGGCCGCCTCATCCTCGACGACGATGGCCTGGAGCAGCGATCCCAGCGCATCCTCGACCGCTGCAGCCCGGTCCGGGTCCATCTCCAGGAACTCGGCCAGCGGACCGGCCAGGCCTTCCAGCCGGTCCCGGGCGGCGAGCACGGCGGCCACCGCGGGTCCGAACCCGTGGTCCTCCCGTTCCAGGGCCTCCACCGCCGCCAGGCGAGCCGCAAGGAGGTTCGCCCGGTCCTCGGCCTCGTTGAACGCCCGCCGGGCCTCCTGTTCCTCCTGCCGCAACGCCTCCACCTGCTCGCGGGTAGCCTCCAGGTCCGAGGCCAGGGCATCGTGCCGAGCGGCCAGCTCGTCCGCCCGGGCCTCGAAGAGGTCGCCCTGCTCGTCCAGACGGGCCAGCTCGGCCTCGAGCTCCTCCTCTTCCAGGTCCAGCCGCTCCGCACGCTCGTCCGCCTCGGCCGCGCGCACTTCGGTCGACCGGGCATCCCCCTCGAGCCGTGCGATGCGGCGGGCCAGGTCCTCCTCCCGCTCCCGCGCCTTCTCTTCCTTCTGGCGTGCGGCGGAGAGCTCTTCCCGCATGGCCCGCTGTCTGTCCCGAACCGCCTCCAGGCGCTCGGCCAGTGCGGCGAAGCTCTCCTTCCGCTCCACGGCATCACGCTCCAGCTCCTCCACCTCGTCCCGCAGCGTCGTGATCCGCCGACGCAGGTCGTCGCGATCACCCTCGATCTGCTGCAGACGACGCTGGGCATGTGCCCGCCGCTCCTGGGCCACCGCCAGCTCCCGCTCCCGCCCCGCGATCGACTGGTTCACCTCCTCCAGCCCGCGGGCCGCCTCGTTCCGCCGGCGGGCTACGTCCGCCGCTTCCGTACGGCGCCGTTCCAGCTCGGCCTCGGCGGTGGCCAGCTCGGTCCGGGCCGTGGGCTCGTCCCGGGACAGGCCCTTCAGGCGCTCCTCGGCCGTGGCCAGGTCGCCCTGCACCGCGTCCAGGTCCGCGCCGGCTACGGCCACCTCCAGGTTCAACCGCCGGGCGCGAAGCTGCTCGTATCGTTCCGCCTTGCTCCGCTGCCGGGCCAGGCTACGCACCTTGGTCTGGACCTCGGAGATGATGTCCTCCAGCCGGGCCAGGTCGGCTTCGGTGGCGTCCAGGCGCCGCTGGGCGGCCCTGCGGCGATCCTTGTAGCGACCGATCCCCGCGGCCTCCTCGAACAGGTGCCGCCGCTCATCCGGCCGGTCGGAGAGGATGGCGTCCACCATGCCCTGCTCGATGACCGCGTAGGCGTTGGCGCCGAGTCCCGTATCCCGGCACACGTCCAGGATGTCGCGCAGCCGCACCGGCTCCCGGTTCAGCTCGTACTCGCTGCCTTCCTCCCGGAAGACGGTGCGCCGGATCTCGATCTCGTCGTGCGGCATGGCGAGGGTGCGCTCGTCGTTGGACACCACGAGGGCCACCTCCGCGCGGTTCAGCCCGCGTCGGTTCGTGGTGCCCTGGAAGATCGCCTCGTCCATGCGCGCGCCCCGGATGGCCGTGGGACGCTGCTCGCCAAGGACCCAGCGGATCGCATCGCTGATGTTGGACTTGCCACAGCCGTTGGGACCCACGATGGCCGTGATGCCATCGTGGAACTCCATATCCGTCGTGTCGGCGAATGACTTGAACCCGTGGAGACGCAACCTGCGGAGCTTCATACGATAGGCCGCCCCGTTCGTTCGACGAGCTCCGCCTCGATGTCCGAAGCCTCGAGGAGAGCTGCCATGGCCTGCGCCTCCGCCCGGTACTCGTACGCCCCGCCGTACAGACGGTAGCGGGATGGACCGGAGGTGTAGGGGATCTCCACCACGTAGCACGGCACGCCCTGCTCCGCCAGCGTCCGCTGCCGGGCCCGGGCCGCGTCCAGGGTGTCGTAGTCCCCGATCCGGAACGCCCAGGTGGTGGGACGGACCGCGTAGTCCTCCATGGCCGTGATCTGGCCCGCATCGTACAGTCGCCGGAGCAGCGCGCGCCCCCCGGCCGGGTCCGCCGCCGGCCCCGCCTGGAGTCGATAGTAGCGCACGCCGTCCTGCTCGAACGGGGACAGATAGAAGCCCACGGACGGTTCGCCGCGGCGCAGCTCGTCGAGCCGGTCCCGGGCCATCTCGTAGCTCTGGTAGATGGCCACGTTCACCGACACACCGAGCTCGGCGCCGGCGGGCTCGCCCCGTGTCCGTGCCGGCTCCGCCGGCGCGGCCGCTTCCGTCGTGACGGGTTCCGCCGGCGCCGGCTCCGCCGACCCGGCCATGTACTCCTTGTAGAAGTACCAGGCCGCGACGGCCAGGAGCACCAGCAACAGCACCAGGAGCAGCCGCGAGGTGCGCCGGCGCCGGCCCGGCTGCCGTAGAACCGGCGGCGTGCTCAGGTCGTCCAGCGGGGGACGCGGCTCGAGCTCGGCCCCGGTCTCGCGATCCGCGGCCTCCTCCACGTCCCGGGCCGGGGTCAGGATGCCGTGCACCGTGCACGACTCCGGGAGCCGGCCTGCCACGGCGTCGGCCTCCTCCGGCTCCGCCAGCACCAGCGCCGCGCCCATGCGCCCGGCCAGCTCCTCCACGCCCGGGGCGTCGGCGGGCACGAACGCCACCAGGGTGGCGCCGCCCATGCGGTACTCCTCGGCGATCCGTTCCCAACGCGGCGAGGCCACGATCTCGCGGGCGTCCGGGACGTAGGAACCTGCAGCCACCAGCTCGAAGGGCTCGCCCGGCACCGCCTGGGCGACCCGGGCCACCGACGCACCGAAGAGGAAGATGTCCGGTAGCCCCTCCAGGTTGGAGACGCCCAGCAGATCGTGGAGCTCGGGCCGGTCCATGCTCAGGTCGGCCAGCACCACGCTCCGGCCCCCGGCAAGGTGCCGGACAATGGCGACCGTCGCCCTCGCCGCCCAGCCCGTCGAGCGGGCTCCCCGCCCGACGACGACCAGGAGCACCGGCGGCGCGCCGGGCCCGAGCATCCGTTCGTCGTCCAGAGCAGGCGGGGCCTCGCCCCCTTCCAGGTCGAAGGGTGTGGGGGCGGGCCGTGCGTCCAGGCTCATGCGTCGGAACCGATCAGAGTTGTGGGTCTCGATGCGCTCCCGGAGCCGGGAGCCGTGTACCGGATGATCATGGTATGATAAGGCCGCCGACCACTCGAAAAAAGGCCCGCGTCCCGCCCCCGCCGCGCGCTCAGAACGACGGCCCGAACGAAACGGAGAAGACGCCGCTCCTGTCCGGCCGGCTCAGCGGGAACGCGTAGTCCAGCCGGAGGATCGCGTAGAAGACGTTGAGCCGGAGCCCGAGCCCGTAGCTGAGCAGGGGCGCCCGATAGAGATACGGATCCTGGCCCTTCCCTCGCTCCCAGACCACGTGCACCGGCCGGGCGCCGGGGCAGCCTGCCGTGGGATCGACGCTCAGCGTGGTGCAGACCTCGTTGTCCCAGGCCAGCCCGCCGTCGAAGAACGCCACGGCGTCCACCGGCGGGAACGCGCCCAGGAAGCCCAGCTGGAGCTCGGTGATCACCGGGAAGCGGACCTCCAGGTTCATGAAGGCGGCGCTCGACCCGATGAGTTGGTCCCGGGCCGGGCAGGCGGCGACGCCGCTGCCGGCACACTCGGGACCGTCGTGGTCGAACGAGGTGGCATCGTAGCCGCGGATGAAGTAGGGCCCGCCCCAGTAGAGGGAGAACCGGTCCGCGTCGGGTCCGTTCCGGACCAGCGCGACGAACCGGCCGCCCAGCACCAGCGTCTGTTCCAGGTTCCAGTAGTTGCGGAGATCCAGGAACACCTCGTCGTACGCGTAGTCGCCCAGCGTGCGGGAGAGCTGGATCCGGTAGCGCCGCCCCATGACGGGGCCGGTCCAGCCGAAGATGACGTTGTCGAAGACCAGTGCCGCCGACGGCTCGTAGAAGACGACATCGCCGATGCGGTCTTCCTGGCGCACGGGCCGGCCCGACTCACGGAAGACGCCGCGCAGGAGATAGTCCCGCTCGAAGTACACGGCGCTCATCCCGAGCTCGGCGCGCCGGAACTGGCTGAACGGGTAGCTGGCCACGCCCCGGGCCGAGCGGATCACATCCCGAACGAAGATGTGAGCGAGCGCCTCCTCCGATGTGCCCTCGTGGTCCAGCTCGAACGACTGCAGGCCCCGGTACCGGTAGAACGGCACCTGCTGGAAGGACACGCCCCAGTTGACCCGCCGCTTCAGAAAGGCGTACCCGCCGTAGAACACCGCGTCGGAGAGGGACCCGTTGATGTTCCCTGCCAGCACCACGTTGTGGTTGCCCAGCATGTCCGACAGGGAGATGTAGCTGCCGCCGTACAGCCCGTTGCCGTAGTAGCCGCCCACGCTCGCGCCGATGGTGGGCCTGCCCACGATGTCGGGCGAGAAGGAGACGTCGTAGTCCACGACGTCGAAGTCCGACGTGTCCGGCAGCGCCATGTCCGCGCTGTCCAGCAGCGCCACGACGGACAGGGGGCCGTCGCGCTCCCCGTCCGCCCCGCCCGGGGGCCTGGCGCTCAGGCGGAACGCCCCCGAAGCCCTGTAGATGGATTCGGGGAAGCTGTCGGCCGCCTCCCAAGGCCGTTCCAGGGACGGCTCCGCCGCCGCCGGGTGCGTCACCCCGTTCGTGCCCGGCAGCGACGGACCGGTGCCGTGCGACGCCGGCTCCGCCGACTTCGAGGCCGAGGCGACCGTAGGGGCCGGCGCCGCCCTGACCGGCGTCCGTGGTAGCAGGCGCGGGTCCTCCACCACGTACAGGTTGTAGCCGCCGTCCTCGAAGTAGACGAAGACCAGGCGCGGCGCGGCGCGGGCCCAGGACAGGACCGGGGTCAGGTGGTTCGTCCCGATGATCCCGGAAAGCACGTTCGTCACCCGGGCCAGCTCCCTCTGCTCCAGGTCGAACAGGTACAGGTCGTTGACCCCGGTCCGGTCGCTGACCCAGGCCAGCGATCGGCCGTCCGGCGCCCACACCGGGTTCAGGTTCGTGCCCTCCTCCTGCCCGGGCAGCAGCTCGATGCGGCCGGTGGCCACCTCCAGGAGGGCCACCCGGAAATTGCCGTAGCGGAGCCGCGCCATGTCCGTCGCCGGACCCCGGTCCGTCGTGAAGGCGATCCGGCGGCCGTCGGGCGACCACGATGGTGTCAGGTCCGCGTACCGGTCCCGGGTGAGGCGCTCCAGGTTGCCGTCCAGGTCCGTCACGAACAGGTCGCTCAACCCGCCGTCCAGGCCGGTGAACACGATGCGCTGCCCGTCCGGGGCCCAGGACGGGTTGGCGATGCCGTTGACGGGGAACGTCAACCGCCGTCGTATCCGGCGGCGCTCCAGGTCGTAGATGTAGAGGGCGTCCCGCCCCCGGGACTGGGCCGCCAGCGCCACGTAGCCGCCGTCGGGCGAGAAGGCGGCCGCCGAGCTCTGGTAGCGCAGCGATTCGAAGTCCGCGCTCCGGGACGACTTCACCAGCCGGTCCAGCACCTCGCCGGTCCGCGCGTCGGCCAGCCACAGGTCCACGAAGAACCCGTCCCGCTGCGAGGCGTAGACCACGAGCTCACCGTCCGGCGACAGGGCCGGGGCCAGGTACCAGGGGTCGTAGAGCGCGTCGTGCTCCGTCAGCCGGGTCCCGAACCGGCCGGGTCCTTCGCGCTGCACGAGCTCCGGCAGGTGGGTCGAGCGCACGGCCGTCAGCCACTCGTTGGAGAGCTCGTCCAGCGTCAGGCCGAGGGTCGACGCGAACGCCCGCTCCAGCCCCATGCGGGGCACCTTCTGGAGCAGGATCCCCACCACCTCGTCGCCCCACTTCTCACCGATGAAGGCCCAGAGCGACTGGCCGAACCGGTACGAGAGGTAGTCATCCCTCCGGTTCATCTCGGCGACGCTACGGATGTAGCCCCCGAGGGCCGCGTCCCGGACCCACGAAGCCGTGTGCGCATCGATGCGGCCGATGGACAGGTACTCGGCCATTCCCTCCATGAACCAGAGCGGGATGCGCCCCAGCGACGGCGACGTCTCCGCGATGACGCCGTGCCGGAAGAGCACGTCGAACTGGAACGCATGCACCAGCTCGTGGGTCAGCACGTGCTCGAAATCGGCGTACGACCCCGTGAACGGCAGGATGACCCGGTTCTTCAGGATCTCCGTCACCCCGCCCGTGCCTTCGCCGATGAAGCCGGCCAGGGCGTTGGTCTGCTGGAAGTCGCTGTGGGACGCGTACAGGATCAGCGGCTTGCGTTCCCGGAACTCGTGCTGCAGCAGCCGCGACAGCCGGGCGTACGCCCGTTCCGCCATGCGCGCCGCGTCCATGGACGCCTGGCGCTCCTGCGCATAGAAGTGGACGTCGAAGTGCTCCGTCTTGATGACCTCGAAATCGAACGCACGGTACTGGACCTTGTTCCGTCCGAATTGCGCCTCGGCGGGGACCGCCAGCACCGCCACTGCGACGGCGAGGATGCCGAGGCATCGAGTCATCCCGGGGGCTCCCTTCTCAGTCGTTCAGCTCCAGCACGGGCGCATCACCCCATAGACGCTCGAGCTGGTAGAACGCCCGGGCGTCCGGGTGGAAGACGTGCACCACGAAATCGATGTAGTCGATGAGAACCCAGCGTCCGCCCCGCAAGCCCTCCACGTGGTCCGGCCGGACCTGGTCCTTCTTGAGCTCTTCGATGATGTGCTCGGCGACGGCCCGCACGTGCAGGTCCGATGTCCCGCTGACGATCAGGAAGTGGTCCGTCGCGCTCGAGATGCCCCGGAGATCCAGGATCTGGAGGTCACGGCCCTTGCGGTCCAGCGCCAGCTCCGCGGCCCGGCCCAGCGCAGGATACTCGTCCAACTCGACCGTGGCCGTCCGACCGGCGTCACGGTGCTCCGGGTTCGACTCAGCATGCATGACGATAGGAATGTAAGTGCAGGACGGCGTCCCGGACACCGGGCCGGCCCGGCGGGGCCGGCGCGCCCGGTGCCCGGGACGCCATGGGAATCCGACGTGGCTACTCCTCCTTGATGACCCAGATCTTGATCTCGGGCCGAACGTCGGCGTGCAGCTTGATGGGAACGTTGTAGACGCCGAGGGCCTTGATGGGCTCGTCGAGCTCGATGTCCTTCTTGTCCACCTCGAAATCGAAGCCCTGCTCGTTCAGCCGGTCGGCGATGTCCGCCGAGGTGATAGAGCCGAACAGCTTGGACTCCTCCCCGGCCCGGGCCTGGAAGGTCAACGAGAGATCCTCCAGCACCGACGCCCGCCGGCCCGCCTCCAGGTAGGCACGCCGCGCCCGCTGCTCCTCCCGCTCCCGCTCCTCTTCGAGCTGGCGCACCTTCGCATCCGTGGCCTCGTACGCCATGCCCCGGGGGATCAGGTAGTTCCGGGCGTAGCCGGGCTTGACCGTCACGATCTCGCCGGCCTCGCCGAGCTTCTCCACGTCCTCCCGCAGGATGATCTTCTTCCACTTCATCGATTCGCTCCTTCCGTGCCGGACCCCGCCCGGGCCCGGAGGTCCAGCCATGTGTCCGACAGCCCGACGAGCAGCGTCGCCGTCATGACCACCGGGTACAGGATCAATCCAACCACCACCGCCAGCACGATCGTGCCGGGCCCCGGCACCCCCACCAGCGCCACCAGGACGGCGAGGCCCCGTAGGGCGTACAGCACCGCCATGAAGGCGGTCACGTTCGAACCCGCTCGCAGCGCCGCTTCGCCGAGCGGGAAGACCAGCAGCGCGAGACCGGCAATGAGCAGCCACACCAGCTCGTCCCGGAACCGGAACTCCCTGAGCGGCGCCAGCGGTGTCTCCCCCGCCACCAGCCGGCGGTAGATCCACCAGGCCAACGCCAGGGCGGCCAGCGAGCCCAGTGCCAGCAGCGACGGGTAGAGATGGGCCTGCAGCGCCGCGGCCCGGTCCAGCACGTCCACCAGCCCGCCACCCGTGCCCGGATCGCTCATCTCCACCGCCACCGTGGCCGCCGTCTGCCGGAACGTCCGCGTCACGGTCCAGTCGAGCTGCCGCCAGCCGTCTTGCCGGAGCAGCATGACCGTGCCCGCCGTCGCCGTGGCCGCGCCCACCGCGCCCAGGCCCCGGGCCAGGAACGACCGGCCGGGCCAGAGCGCGACCACGGTGACGAACCACGCGCCCAGCACCAGGATCCAGCCACGCTCCGCATACCAGAGCATATCCCGGGCCCCCACCAGGACCAGACCCACCAGAAGCAGTCCCAGCGTCACGAGCTGCGGCCGACGGGGACCCAGAGCCAGCAGCAGCAGGCCCACCGGCACCAGCACCAGCAGCACCGGGTGCACCACCGAGAAGGTCAGGACCGCCAGCGCCAGGCCGGCGAACGTCAGCCAGCCGGGGCTGGCCGCCATGGTCAGATCTCGCTGCTGTGGGCGTACGGGATCAGCGCAAGGTAGCGCGCACGCTTGACCGCCGTCCCGACCTGCCGCTGGTGCCGCGCGCACGTGCCGGTGAGACGCCGCGGCAGGATCTTGCCCGCGTCCGTCACGAACCGGCTCACCGTCTTCTCATCCTTGTAGTTGATCTGGCGTATGCCCTGCTCGCACAGCGGACACACCTTGTGACGACGTGCCATCTAGTCCTCCTCGTCCTCGTCGTCGTCCTCGTCGCCGTGGTCGCGAGGCTCGCGCGTCGCGATGGACATCGGCGCCGTCGGCTCGCCTTCGCTCAGCACGATCAGGTAGCGCAGCAGCTCGTCGTCCAGCTTGAGCAGCCGCTCGAACTCCGGCAGCGCCTCCGCCGCCGTACGGAACTGCACGACGACGTAGTTGCCCGCTTCCTTGCCTTCGATGGGGTAGGCGAGCTGCCGCTTGCCCCAGTGGTCGACGGCCGTGATCTCGCCGTCGTCGGTCAGCAGCTCGTGGTAGCGGTCCAGCTTCTCCTTCACCTTCTCCTCGTCGACCAACGAGTCGAAGATGTAGACGATCTCGTAGTCCTTCACGGTCCTTCCTCCTGTGGTCTCGGACGGCTCCGCTCGGGCGGAGCAGGACGAAAGCCTGTAAGGATACAGAGGTTGCCGGTCTTCGTAAAGCCCGCGCGCCACGACGGCCGGGCCGTGGTCCAGCGGCCGGGGCGGGTCCGATCCACCGGAAACCTGGCCCGTCCATCTCCCGTAGTGCCCGCAGGCGGGGCTCCGGCCCCGCCGGCGCCCTCGGCGCCGACCCCACCGTGCCGGGGGCAGACGAGGACGAGCCATGACCGGGCTCAACCACGAGTTGAAGCTTGCTGCCCGCGGCCTCCGGGCCAACCCGGGCATCACGGCGATGGCGGTGGCCACCATGGCCCTGGGCATCGGGTCCACCGCCTTCATGTTCAGCATCGTACACGGCGCCCTCTACCGCGGGCTGCCCTTCCCGGACGGCGAGCGGGTCATGCGCCTGGACCGGACGGACCCGACCGAAGGGTTCGAGCGGATGGGCGTGACGTACCGGGACTACCTGGACTTCCGGGACCAGCAGAAGTCGTTCGAGGCGCTGGCGGCGACCCACGGCGGGACGGTCAACGTCACGACGGAGGGCCGTCCGATCCGGTTCAGCGGTGCGTTCGTCACGGCCAACGGGTTCGAGGCCCGGCGGGCGGCCGGCTTCGCGGCGTGCGCGCGTCGCTGGACGATGAACAGGGAGGACGCAGAGGACGGGGAGAATACTCACGTGGAGCCGTGAAGGCGCGAAAAGCCCGCAGAAGCCCGGGGCACGCGCGTAGCCGCCGCGTGCCCGGCGTCCGCCGGTTCACCATTGAATCGGAACCCTGCCTTGTCCACGTCGGTGGCGGCTTCGCCGCTCCCCGTCCTCTCCGTCCTCCGTGTTCGAGTCCGGACCTCGCCGAGCCGCGCAGCCTGCGTCAACACCGGAACCGGGGCCTCGCCGGCGTCGTCAGACGTTGAACCGGAACAGGATGACGTCCCCGTCCTGCACGACGTAGTCTTTGCCTTCGCTCCGGACCAGGCCCTCCTCCCGGGCGGCCTTCTCGGACCCGGCGGCCGCGAAGTCCTCCCAGGAAATGGTCTCGGCCCGGATGAAGCCACGCTGGAAGTCGGTGTGGATCTCGCCGGCGGCCTCGGGCGCCCGTGTGCCTCGCCGGACGGTCCAGGCGGTGGCCTGCTTCTCGTTCGTCGTGAAGAAGCTGATGAGGCCCAGCAGGTCGTAGCCCGCCCGAATGAGGCGGTGGAGCCCGGGCTCGTGGAGCCCCAGCTCTTCCAGGTACTCGCGACGCTCGTCCTCCTCCAGCGCCAGGAGCTCCGCTTCGAGCTCGGCCGCGAGCTCCACAACGTCCGCGGCTTCGGCGCCGGCCTCGACGGCTTCACGCAGCGCCCGCACGTGGGCGTTCTGCGCCGGGTCGCCCAGGAACTCGTCCTCCGTGACGTTGGCCACGTACAGCTCCGGCTTCTCCGTGAGGAGCTGGTAGGTACGGATGAGCCGCGCCTCCGACTCGTTCTCCGGCTCCACCAGCCGGGCCGTTCTCCCTTCCGACAGCATCTCGTGCAGACGTCGCAAGAGCGACGCTTCCGCCTTCGCGTCCCGGTCGCCGCTCCGGCCGACCTTCTCCACCCGCTCCAGCCGTTTCTCCACGGTCTGGAGGTCCGCCAGCGCCAGCTCGGTGTTCACGATGGCCCGGTCCCGCACCGGGTCCACGTCGCCCAGCACGTGGGCGATGTCCGGGTCGTCGAAGCAGCGCACCACATGGACGATGGCGTCCACCTCACGGATGTTCGCCAGGAACTTGTTCCCGAGGCCTTCACCGTGGGACGCGCCCTCCACCAGGCCGGCGATGTCCACGAAGGTCGTCGTCGCCGGGACCCGCTCCCGCGCTTTCGAGTGCTCGAACAGGAAGTCCACGCGTGGGTCCGGCACCTCCACGACGCCCACGTTGGGGTCCACCGTGCAGAACGGGTAGTTGTCGGCGGCGGCGGCCGCGGCGGTCAGCGCGTTGAACAGCGTCGACTTGCCCACGTTGGGCAGCCCGACGATGCCCAGCTTCAGGTTCGGCATGGAACTCCGCTTCTACGTGCGAGTCGCGCCATCACCGCATAAGTTAGCGGTACCCCCATCCCTCGCACAGCCGTTCCATCCGGATGCATCGCCGCGTACGGCGGTGCCCGGCTTCCAGGGCCCGGCAGCCGGGCGCCGCGCGTCGTGCGAGTCAACGTGCGTACACATGCAACCGGGAGAGGTTATGGAGATCGAGACACTGCTGGACGAGCGCCTCGATGCCTGGCACTTCACGCGCCGGGGTCTCATCGCGGAGCTGGAGAACATGCCCGACGACGGCATGGGCTTCCGACCGACCGACGAGGTGCGCAGCGTGCGGGAGCTCATCATCCACATTGTGGGGTCCGGCAAGATGGCGGTGGGTGAGCTCACCGACCCAGACGGCGACTTCGCGCGACAGGACTTCCAGGACCACATGCGGGAACACGCCGGAACGCTGCCGGAGGACGCGTCGAAGGACGAGCTCATCGCGTTGCTCCGCTCGACCCACGAAGCCGGCGACACGGCCTTCCGCGCCGCCGGCGAGCTGGCCATGCTCGCCCCCATCCGTCGCTTCGACGGTAAGGAGGGCACCCGGCTGGCCTGGCTCGACCACCACATCGCCCACGAGGAGTACCACCGTGGACAACTCACCGTGTACGCCAGGCTGATGGGCCTCGTGCCCGCGCTCACGCAGATGATCCATGGAACGGGCTCGTAGGGCCGGGGCTCGCTCGTGTCGCGGACGGTGACTGGGGGACTGGGCAACGCTACTCGCCCAAAACCCCGAACAGCGACCGGATCACCTCGGGGTACGCCAGGAACGCGGCCTCGGCTTCCGCCAGCTCCAGCCTCTCCACGTTCGTATGGGCGTGACGCTCCTCGCCGGGGGCATAGCCGAAGGCGGCGATGCCGTGGACGCCGCAGGCGTGGCCACCGTCGGTGGCGAAGGCCCAGGGCCGGACGGTGGGCTTCCGGCCCGTGGAGGTGTGGACGGTTTCGGCGGCTGCCCGGACGAGGGGGTCGTCCGCGGCCACCAGGAAGCCGGGCGTGAAGAGGTCGCGGAGCTCCTCGAGCCCGGTGTGGGTGTGCTGCCGCTCCCGGGCGAAGTCCACGCTCATGTGCAGGCCGTCCGGCACCCGGACCCGGTCCCGGAGGAAGTCACGGACGGCGGCCACAGCATCGTCCTGGGTCCTGCCGGGCAGCATGCGCCAGTCCAGGTAGACCCGCACGTCGTCCGGGATGACGTTGCGGCTGGCCGGTCGGACCTCGACCTGGGTCGCCACCAGGCTGGCCCGGCCCAGGACCGGGTCCTCGTCGGTGAGGACGGCATCCGGCAGCTCCCGCACGGCATCCAGGACGGCGGGCAGAGCGTCCAGGGCGTTCGCCGCCCGATCCGGCGCGCTGGCATGCCCCGCCGTACCTTCGATGGCCACCTCCAGCTCCGCCCGGCCCCGGTGGCCGATGGCGATGTCTCCGTGGGTGGACTCGCCGATGATGACGACGCCCGGCTCCACCACGCCCGACTCCAGCAGGTGGGCCATCCCCCAGCCACCCCGCTCCTCGAGCACCGTATGGGCCACGATGATGTCGCCAAGCGGCGGGTCGTCCAGGAAGGTCGCCGCGGCGTGGGTCTGGAGGGCAAGCGGCCCCTTGATGTCCATGGCGCCGCGGCCGTGCAGGAAGCCGTCTGCGATGACGGCGCCGTACGGCGGGTGCTCCCAGGCCGACGGGTCGCCCGGGTCCACCACGTCGAGGTGACAGCTCAGCATGACCGGCGGCGCCTCACCACGCCCCGCCACGACACCGATGACGTTGCCCACCTCGTCCTGCCAGGCCCGCCGGAACCCGAGCCGGCGATACTCTTCCAGCACCCTGGCCGCCACGGCGCCCTCGTCGCCGGGCGGGCTCGGGATACGGATCAGGTCCTGGGCGAATGCGATCGCGGCGTCGAACCGGGTGGCCATGATGGGATAGCCGTCAGCGGTCAGCAGTCAGAGCCGTGTCCATCGCATGGACATTAAACGGCGGGAAGACCACCCGCAACGCGAAGCGCTCGAGAGGCTTACGCGATGAAGGCGGCCCTCCCGCCGAGATGCCTTCCCACACCGCGTGGTCGGTGCTGACCGCTGACGGCTGAGAGCTCGCCGGCGAACGCCGGCCGCCCGCTCAGCCCGGGCGGCCGGCCAGGGCCCGCGTCGTGCTCAGCCGAACAGGGCGTGGAACGCCGTTTCGAGGGCGTCGATGACCATGCCCACGGTGTCGTTCTCGGCGTGGACCCGTGCGAACCACGGGGCCAGCACCAGCGCCACGACGCCCATGAGCTTGATCAGGATGTTCAGCGACGGGCCCGAGGTGTCCTTGAACGGATCGCCCACGGTGTCGCCCACCACCGCGGCCTTGTGGGGCTCGGAGCCCTTGCCGCCGTGGGCGCCCTTCTCGATGTACTTCTTGGCGTTGTCCCACGCCCCGCCGGCGTTGGCCATGAAGAGGGCCATGAGCACGCCGGTGACGGTGGCGCCGGCCAGCAGGCCGCCGAGGGCGTAGATGCTGAAGTAGCCCACCACGACGGGCACGATGATCGCCGTGAGGCCCGGCAGCACCATCTCCCGGAGCGCGGCCCGGGTGGAGATGTCGACGCACCGCTTGCTGTCCGGCTCACCGGTGCCTTCCATGATGCCCGGGATCTCCCGGAACTGGCGCCGTACCTCGGCCACCATGCCGCTGGCCGCGCGGCCCACCGCCCGCATGGTCAGCGAGGAGATGAAGAAGACCAGGATCCCGCCGATGAGCAGGCCGATGGTGACCTCGGGATTGATGATGTTGAGGCCCTCACCCCGGATCCCCACGGCAGTGGCGTAGGCGCTGAACAGGGCCAGCGCCGTCAACGCCGCCGAGCCGATGGCGAAGCCCTTGCCCATGGCGGCTGTCGTGTTGCCCAGCGCGTCGAGCCCGTCCGTGATGCTCCGGACCTCCGGGCCCAGCCCGCTCATCTCCGAGATGCCGCCGGCGTTGTCCGCGATGGGACCGTACGCGTCCACCGACATGGTCACGCCCACGGTGGCGAGCATGCCCACCGCCGCGATGCCGATGCCGTACAAGCCGGCGAAGGTGTGGGAGACGCCGATGGCCAGCGCGATGGCCAGCACCGGCAACGCCGCCGACTCCATCCCCACGGCCAGGCCGTGGATGATGTTCGTCGCCGCCCCCGTCTCACTGGACTCGGCGATGCTGCGGATGGGCTTCCCGCCCGTGTAGTATTCCGTCGCCAGGCCGATGAAGATCCCCACCAGCGTGCCGACCAGGATCGCCCAGAACGGACCGGTTGGCCCGTACGCCTTGGCGGTCACCGGATCGAAGATCTCGAAGCCCATCCCCCTCACGACGAAGTAGATGACGATGAGGAACAGCGCCGCCGCGATGAACGTGGCGTTGCGCAGGGCCGATGCCGGCGACATCCGCTCCAGCACCTTCATGAGCGCGATCCCCACCAGGGAAGCCAGCAGGCCCAGCATGACCGTGATGATGGGCAAGGCAATGGCCTCCGGCCGGTTCGCCGCGTAGAGCGAGCTGGAGGCGCCGAGGGCGATGGTGGCGATGATGCTGCCGACGTACGACTCGAAGATGTCGGCGCCCATGCCGGCCACGTCGCCGACGTTGTCACCGACGTTGTCCGCGATGGTCGCCGGGTTGCGCGGGTCGTCCTCCGGAATGCCCGCCTCGACCTTGCCCACCAGGTCGGCGCCGACATCCGCCGCCTTCGTGTAGATCCCGCCGCCCACACGCGCGAACAGCGCGATGGTGCTCGCGCCCATGGCGAACCCGCTCACCACCTCGGCGAAGAAGCGGAATTCCGGGTCGGTGAGCGCGCCCGCCCCGAAGACCCAGTACCAGATGCCGATGCCGAGCAGCCCCAGCGACGCCACCGACAGGCCCATGACCGAGCCGCCGAAGAAGGCCACCCGTAGCGCCTTGCCCTGCCCCGACTCGCTCGCCGCCGCCGTCGTCCGGACGTTGGCCCGGGTCGCCGCCTCCATGCCGAAGAAGCCGGCCAGCACCGAGCTCAGGGCGCCCGTGATGTACGCGAAGGCCGTATTACGACCAATGGCCAACCCGAGCAGGATGGCCACGATGATCACGAATATCACGAGCACCGAGTACTCGCGCTTGAGGAACGCCATGGCGCCCTCGTGGATCTTCTCCGCGAGATCCCGCATGAGGTCCGTACCCGTGGACTGGCTCAGCACATACAGGTACAAGCCCAGCGCCACCAGCAGGCCGAGTGCCCCGAGGGGCGCCGCCCACTGCGTCCACGCCACCAGTTCGGTCATCACCTGTGCCTCCGGATTTGTCGCATGTTCGTGTTGTGTCCGATCTCCGCTCCTGCCTCCTGCGATCCAACAACCGGCCCCGGCACGGCTTCTACCGGTTGAACCGATTCATCGCGGCCTCCACGCCCTCGTCGAGCCAGGCGCGGACCGCGTCCGTCAGCTCGGGCAACAGCGCCACGAGCCGGTCCTCCTCGTCCGCCGGGGGCTCGGACAGGACGAAGTCCGCCATGTCCTCCCCCGGCGGGACCGGGCCCACCCCGATGCGCAGCCGGGCATAGTCCTGCGTCCCGAGCGCCGCTTCCACCGACCGGAGCCCGTTGTGGCCTCCGGCGCTGCCGCCCGACCGGAACCGCACCCGGCCCACATCCAGCGCGGCGTCGTCCACGACCACGAGCAGGTCGCGGCCGATACGGAAGCCGTCCAGTCCACGGAGCGGTGCCAGCGCCGCACCGCTCCGGTTCATGTACATCCGCGGCTTCATGAGCCGAACAAAATGGTCGCCGACACGCCCTTCCGCCACCAGTGCCCGGTTTTCCCGTCGGAACGGTCCCAGACTCCAGTCCGCGCTCAAGCGGTCGACGACCCACCAGCCTACATTGTGCCGGGTGGCGTCGTACTCCGGGCCCGGGTTGCCGAGCCCGCAGACGACGAACACCTACTCGGCTTCCGCCTCGGGCTCGCCTTCCGGGCCCTCGGCTTCCTCCGGCGCCTCGCCCTCGACCTCCTCGCCTTCCTCGCCGATGAGCTCCGGCTCCAGAGCTTCCAGCTCCTCCTCTTCCGGCTCCTCTTCGATGATCCGCGGAATCGCCACGTTGGCCACCGTACGCGACTCCTCGATCTGCACCTCCGAACCCTCCGGAATCGCGAGGTCGGACACGTGCAGCGAATCGCCCACCTCCATGGCCGAGACGTCCACCTCGATGGCCTCGGGGATCGCCTCCGCCACGCACACGATCTCCAGCTCCTGGAGCACGTGCTGCAGCACGCCGCCTTCCTTCACACCCTGGGGGCTGCCCACCAGCCGGATCGGGACCTGCACGTGGACCTTCTCGCCCGCATGGATCTGCAGGAAGTCGATGTGCAGCACCTCGGGCTTGAACGGGTGTGTCTGGATCTCACCGACCAGCGTCTTGATCTTCCCCCGCTTGCCCTTGATGTCCAGGTCCACCAGCGTGTTCTCCAGCGACACGTGACGCATCAGCGTCTCGAAGTCGTTGGCGTCCACGCTCAGGTGGCGGGTCTCCTCCTGCCGCCCGTACACCACCGCGGGGATCCGGCCGTCCCGCCGCATCCTGCGCGCCGCGCCCTTCCCCGTCTCCTTCCGCGGCTCGGCCTTCAGACTCGCGGTCTCTGCCATGTCCTCTGGTCTCCTCAGTCGAAAAGCTGACTCACCGACTCGTTCGAATGCGTGTACCGGATCGCCCTCGCCAGCAGCTCGGCGATGGACAGCACCTTCAGCTTCGGGAACCGGTGCTCCTCCGGCACGTACAGCGTGTTCGTCACCACGACGGCTTCCGCCGGCGATCCCTGCAGCCGGTCCCGCGCCGGGCCCGACAGCAACGGGTGCGTCGCCGCCACGAAGATCCGCGCCGCGCCCCGCTCATGGAGCGCCTCCAGCACCCCGGTCATCGTGCCCGCCGTGTCGATCATGTCGTCCACGACGACGCAGTTCCGCCCCTCCACCTCGCCGACCACCGTCAGCACCTCCGCCACGTTGTGGCTCGGGCGCCGCTTGTCGATGATGGCGAAGCTCGCATCGATGCGCCGGGCGAAGCCCCGGGCCATCTTCGCCGCGCCCACGTCCGGCGCCACCACCACCGGGTCCTCCAGCTCCATCTCCGCGAAGTGCCGCGTCAGCACCGGGGCGGCGTACAGGTGGTCCACCGGGATGTCGAAGAAGCCCTGGAGCTGATGCGTATGGAAGTCCATCCCCAGCAGCCGGTCCGCACCCGCCGCCTGGATGATGTTCGACACCAACTTCGCCCCGATCGCCACCCGCGGCTGGTCCTTCCGGTCCTGCCGCGCGTACCCGTAGTACGGCATGACCACACCGACCCGCGCCGCGGATGCCCGCTTCGCCGCGTCGATCATGAGCAGCAGCTCCATGATGTTCTCCGCCGGCGGCGGCGTGGGCTGGATGATGAACACATCCCGGCCCCGGGCGTTCTGGTTCAGCCGCACGAAGATCTCGCCGTCCGCGAACCGGGACAGGGTCACGTCCCCCAGCGGAATCCCGATGTACTCCGCGATCTGCTCCGCCAGCGGTCGGTTCGCCGTCCCCGACAGCAACAGCAGCGGACCCCGAAAGCTGTGATCTGGCATGCGCGCTCGCCGTTCGTCGCGGTCGTCCGCACGATAGCTGCAAAAGGTATCGCGCACGTCGCGAAAGTGTCAACCGGGCGGCGCCCTTGCACGCGGGCCGGCGAGGCGCTTCTTTGGAACTGCAGGAGGGGGCGGTCCGGCTCCACGCATTCCTCGGGCCCCGGACCGGACCGGAACGACATCGACCAGACCGCTTCCAGGAGCGTCGCCGTGCGCCTGCGCCCCCCGATCCCCCCGCCACCCACCCGCATCGCCGTCCTGGCGTTCCTCGCCGCGTTCCTCATGGCCCAGGCCTGCTTCCCACGGGCGGTTTCGGCCCAGGGCATCCAGGGGCTCATCCTGGACGCCGCCACCGGCGAGCCCATCCCCGCCGCGGCCGTGACGGTGCGCGACACGGCGGGCAGGGTGGTGGCCCGGGCGGAAGCGGCGCGCAGCGGGCGCTTCGTGGTGAGCCTGCCCCGTCCCGGCCGCTACCGGATCGGCGCGGAGCGCATCGGCTACGGAGCCGCGGAAGCGGACCGCGTCTTCGAGGCCGGCCCCGATGAGGTCCTGGACCTCGACCTGCGCCTATCGGCGGAGCCCGTCGCGCTGGACGCCGTGGTGGCCACCGCCCGTAGCCGGCGGGCCCGGCAGTCGGTCGTGCGGGGCACGCCGCTCCGCCTCCTGGACCGTGCGGACATCGAGGATCTCGAGGTCCACGATGGCGCCCGGGCGGTACGCGACCTGGCGCGGCACATCCCGGGCGTGCGGGTGGTGGAGTACGCCACGCCGTTCGGCATGGCGGCGTGCATCGAGGTGCAGCGGAAGGCGGCGGGCTGCGCCGGCGCACTCATCGTCGTGGACGGCATCCCGGTGGACAACGGTGATCTGCTGGCCTACGAGATGGCGTCGCAGGACGTGGAGAGCATCGAGGTGCTCAGGGCCTCGGAGGCCGGCGTTCTCTACGGCACGCTCGGCGGGCGCGGCGTGGTGCTCATCAACACGCGTGGCACCGGCGAGTGGTCGAGCAGCCGCCGCGCCGCGGCGATCCCCATCGAGCAGCGCGGCACCCGGGAGCTGGCGCTGGGCGGGATCACCGCGGCCCTCGGTGGCGTCGTCGTCGCTTCCCTGGCCTCCTGCCTCACGCTCGATTGCCCGTTCGGCGAGGTTTCGCGAGAGACCGGCGCCATGGAGCTTTCGGCGCTCAGCCTGGCCATCCCCGTCGGCGTGCACGTTGCCCGCGGACGACAAAGCAAGCTCCTGCTCCAGGCCGCCGCCGCCACCGCCGTGGGCGCGGCGGGGTACGCCGTGTGGACGGGGACGCATGGGGACCTGGCGCTCTTCCTGACGCCGGTCGTGCAGGTAGCGGGGTCGCTGCTGGTGGAGAGGTGGACGCGCGGCGGGTGATGGAGTTCCCGGGGGTGGATTCGAACCACCATCTGAGGATCCAAAGTCCTCCGTCCTGCCCTTAGACGACCCGGGAGTGGTTCGAAGGTAACACGGGCCGCAGCCGGGTCCAAGGCGCGGAGCCGGCGGTGGTGCGCCTCTCCGGGCGGCAGGCCGGGGGCCCGGAGCCGTGCAAGCCTCTTCAGGACGAGGCGGTCGCCGTCTCGATCACTTCCATGTCCGGCCACCGTTCCGCAACGGCATCCGCTGCCGCGGCCCGGGCGGCCTCGTCACCGAACACGCCGAACACCGCCGAGCCGCTCCCCGCCAGCAGGGCGGGTGCTGCGCCGGCGTGGCGCAGGGCGTCCCTCACCGCTTCCAGGATGGGATGTTCCGCGAACACGACGGCCTCGAAGTCGTTGCCGGCAGCCCCGGCCACGTCGTCCCACCCGGCAAGGCGGTCGTGGTGGAGCACCCTTGCGCCTGCGTCTGCCCCTGCCCCACCGCGCCGGGAGGCGGCCAGCCACCGGTACGCATCCCCGGTCGCGATGGAGAACGAGGGCTTCACCACGAGCGCCGGCCGGGCCGGCAGAGCGGGCAGCGCCAGCAGCCGCTCACCCCTGCCCCATGCCAGGGCGTGGTTCGAGCCGCACAGGAAGAACGGGACATCGGCGCCGAGCCCGGCGGCCAGCTCCAGCAGCGTGTCGTGGCCCAGCGGCTCGTCGTGGAGCGCGTTCAGCGCCCGGAGCGCGGCGGCGGCATCGCTCGATCCACCGCCGAGCCCGGCGCCCGCCGGGATGCGCTTGGTGAGGCGGAACCGCACGTCCGGCTCGACACCCGCGGCCTCGCCGAAGACCCGGGCCGCCCGGACCACGAGGTTCTCCTCCGCCGGCCCCACCTCCGCGCCCTCCACCTCGAGAGCCACGGCGCCCGGCGCCCGCGCGGCCTCCAGCGTGTCCGCCAGCTCCAGGGCGCAGAAGACCGTCTCGAGCCGGTGGTAGCCCGAGGCCTCCCGTGCCAGCACGCGGAGCCGGAGGTTGACCTTGGCAGGGGCCCTTAGCGTCAGGCTGTCGGTCACGACGGATCGTCTCCCCGGGCGACGCCACTGCCCGCGGCGTCGTAGCCCGTGTCCCGCTCCACTGCCTCCTCCACCACGTCCTCGCTCCGGCCGACATCACGCCAGGAGATCCCCATCCGCCCCACGTACCAGAGCCCGACGGCAGTCACCGGGATGAAGGTGGCGAAGTGGAAGCCCAGGGCGAAGGCCACGGCGGGCGAGACGGCGATGCCCCAGACCTGGACGAGCCCGACCCGTGCGCCGGCCTCCCAGAGGCCGAAGAACCCCGGGGCCGACGGCAGCGACACGGCCAGGGCGATGACGGACTGGAGGAAGAGCGCGCCGATGAAGGGCACGTCCATGCCGAAGGCGCGGAACCCGATCCAGAAGGACAGGGCGTTGACCGTCCAGATGAGGATGGACCAGAGCGCCACCTGGAGGACCAGTCCGGGATTGCGGGCGGCGCCGAGCCCCTGGAGGAACGCCTCGAGCACATCGATGACCATGCGCCGCAGCCGGCCGGGCAGCACGCGTCGGGCGACGGCCTCGAAGAGGCGTACGGAGCGCACGGGCATCCATATCATGAAGGCGAGGCCGAGGGACCCCACCGCCAGCAGCACGGCGAACGTGCGGGCGAAGGCGGCGAACTGACCGCCGGTCTCCGGGAAGGACGGCCAGGCCAGGGCGATAAACAGGGAGAGGAGGACGGCGGCGGCGTCGAAGAGTCGCTCCACGACCAGCGAGCCGAAGGACGCCGTCATGCTCATCTTCTCCAGGCGTCCCAGGGCGAAGGCCCGGGCGAACTCGCCGGCCCGGGCCGGGAGCACGTTGTTCGCCATGAAGCCGATGGTGGTGGCAGCGTAGCGCCCGCGGAAGCTGGCGTCGGGCCGTACCGGCCTGAGCAGCGGCTTCCAGCGGTACGCCCTGAGGGGGAAGACCAGGAAATTGACCCCGGCGGCCAGGACCAGGAGGATGGTGTCGGACCGCCCGATGTCCCGGAAGACTTCACCGAAATGGACGTCCCGCAGGGTGTAGTACAGCAGGCCGCCGCTGACCAGGATCCCGACGATGGCCTTCCAGTCGACGCCGCGCCTCGAGGGCGCCGGGCTCGCCTCCGACCCGGGGCCCGCGGCGGTCACGTCCGGCCCAGACCGATCAGGTCGAAGACCTCGTCCAGCGCCTCCCGCGCCTCGCCTTCCTCACCGACGTGCCCCTCCAGGAGCTCGCGCAGCTCCAGCGCCCGCTCCAGCGCCCGGTCGCCGCGGTACAGCAGCTCGCCGATGGGCACGACGCCCTCCTCCGGCGACGGTCCCGCCGCCTCCACCGAGCCTTCGCCGACCGACTCGGCGTGGGTCGCCACGTCGCGAGGCCCCACATCGGCCGACGCGACGTCCTCGCCGGGCGCAGGTTCCGGCTCCGCCGGACCACCCGCCGGCTCGCCCGTTTCCTCGGGCGCGCTGCGGGAGCCGAGCTCCGCCCCGCGGGCCACGCCCATGGCCTCGCGGATGGTGGGCATGAGGGTGACGACGGCGTTGGCGCCGGATGCTTCCAGACGGGCCCGGGCATGGCCCGAAAGCTGGGACGCTTCCTCCAGGCCCGCCTCCGCGGCCGCCGCGCCCAGGGCGTCCAGCGCCTGGCGGAGGTCGTCCGTCAGCTCGGCGGCCTCGCCTTCCGGGGCGTGGGCCAGCTCTTCCGCGATCCGCGTCGCCTCTTCGTACAAAGACTGCACGTTCCCGACCACTTGGGTTCCCTCCCGCTCGGTTGCCTCCTCCGACTCACCCGGGTCCTTCGCCTCTGCAACCATGGTGCCCAGCCGGTTCAGGGCGACGGCCAGCGTCTCCTGCGTCGTCGCGTCGTACGGCCGTTCGCCCGCCGCCAGGGCCCGGGCCGCCGCTTCCACCTCGCCGGCCAGCGCCTGGATCTCCGTCTGGCGCGCCATCTGGGCGCTGCCCCGGAGGCGGCGCGCATGGCGGTGGAGCGCTTCGCCGTCCACCGCGTCGTCCTGCAACGCCGCCTCGAGGCCCGCCAGACAGCTCCGGGCCTCCTCCCGGAAGAATTCCAGCACCCGGGACACCGGTCAGGACATCCCGGTCCGGCCCGTGAGCCCGGCGTCCCGGCGAGCGTCCAGGATGATGGCTTTCATCTCCCGCACCGCCGCCTCCAGGCCGGTGAACACGGCGCGGCTCACTACGCTGTGGCCGATGTTGAGCTCTTCGATCTCGCCGATGGCGGCGACGGGCCGGACGTTCTCGTAGGTCAGGCCGTGGCCCGCGTGCACCGTCAGGCCCAGGCCGCGGCCGTGCACGGCGGCCTGCCGGAGCCGCTCCACCTGGGACGCGGCCGCCGCGGGCCCACCGTCCAGCCACCGGTTCGCGAACTCGCCGGTATGGAGCTCGACGGCATCGGCGCCCAGCTCGGCCGATGCGTCCAACGTGTCACGGTCCGGGTCGATGAACAGGGATGTCCGGATGCCGGCGTCCTCGAGCCGCCGCACCGCGTCCGCCAGCCGGCCCGTGTCGCCGGACAGGTCCAGCCCGCCTTCCGTGGTGACCTCCTGTCGTCGCTCCGGCACGAGCGTGGCCTCCATGGGGACCAGCTCGGTGGCGATGGCCAGGACCTCCTCGTCGGTAGCGAGCTCCAGATTCACCCCCGTTCGCACCGTCTCCATGAGAAGGCGCAGGTCCCGGTCCTGGATATGGCGCCGGTCCTCACGGAGGTGCACCGTGATGCCATCCGCGCCGCCCAGCTCCGCGAGCACCGCGGCGCGTACCGGATCCGGTTCGTCGGTCCGGCGTGCCTGCCGGATGGTCGCTACGTGGTCGATGTTGACGTGAAGACGCATCAGTCGCCTCCGAGTAGCGCTTCCAGTTCCGCCGCGCGCTCTTCATCGAGCCCCGCGGAGCGGGCCAGGCGAAGCGTTTCGAGGCCGAGGGCGCAATATAGCGGGCGCTCCGTGGCCGACAACCGGCCGAGGTGCAGCCGCACGGTGTCCGCATCGCCGCGGGCCACCGGCCCGGTCAGGGCCGCGGACAGGCCCAGGTCCTCCAGGTTCGCCATGGTGCCACGCATCAGCGGCAGGATGGCGGCGATGGCGTCTTCCTCCGACACGCCAGCCTCGGTGAACATACGCACGGCCAGCGAGGTCGCCGCAAGCAGGTAGTTGGACGCGAAGACGGCGGCGGCATGGTAGAGGGGTCGGAGCGTCGGCGGGACCACGATCGGCCGCCCTCCCACCGCCTCGACGATGCGCCGGGCCGTGCCCAACGCCGCGGGCTCCCCGGCGATGGCGAAGGCCGAGCCGGCCAGACGATCCGAGCCCGAGTAGGAGTCCGCCACCGCCTGTAGCGGATGGATGGAGCCGATGGCGAACCCCGTCGCGTGGAGCGGCGTCAGCACATCGGTGGAGAGGGCGCCGGAAAGATGGAACGCCGCGCAGTTCGGTGGCGCCGGCCCCGCCCGGGCAAACGTTTGGGCCACCTCGTGCAGCGCATCGTCCGGGACGGCCAGGATCAGCGCCGTCGTGGTGTCCGGCAGGGTGGCGGGACCCATGGCGTACTCCACCGCGCCCGTCTCGAACAAGGGGTGCGGCGGCGGCTCCGGCGAGCGGCCCTGAAAGCTCAGGCTCGTGAGCGCGCCGCCTCTGTGCAGCGCGGCGCCCAGGGCGAGGCCCATGCGCCCGGGCCCGACGATGACGACGTGCTCACTCACGCCGCGCCCGTGATCTGGACGCCGCCCCGCTGCTGCAGCCGACCCAGGGTCGGCGCCGGCAGACGCGCCACCAGATCGATGGTCGTGCCGTTCTGCGTCCGGGACACCACCTCGCCTTCCCGGTAGACCGTGGCCAGGGACTCACCGTCGGCCGCAGAGAGGACCACGTGGACCTCGGGACGCTGGCTCCGTACCTCGTCCTCCAGCCGGACCAGCAGCTCGTCCAGGCCGTCCTCCTCCATGGCCGAGACGAACACCGACCCGTTCGGGAACAGGGTCCGCACACGCTGGCGCAGCGCTTCCTCCTCGGCATGGGTGAGCTGGTCCACCTTGTTGAAGACCAGCACGGCACGACGACCGCTCAGCCCCATCTCCGCCAGCACCTCCTCCACCACCTCCTTCTGCTCCTCCCACCCGGGGTGGGCCGCATCGATGACGTGGAGCAGCACGTCCGCTTCCACCGCCTCCTCCAGCGTGGCCCGGAACGAGGCCACGAGGTGGTGGGGCAGCTTGCGGATGAAGCCGACGGTGTCCGTGAGGAGCACCGTGGCGCCCATGGGCAGCTCGACTTTGCGCGTGGCGGGGTCGAGCGTGGCGAACAGACGGTCCTCGACGAACAGGCTGGACCCCGAGAGGGCGCCCAGAATGGACGATTTCCCGGCGTTCGTGTAGCCCACCAGCGCCGCCTGGAACACGCCCTCCCGGCCCTTCCGCTGCGTGGCGCGCCGCTGGGCCACCGTCTCCAGCTTGTCCCGGAGGTCGCTGATGCGCCGGCCGATGATCCGGCGGTCCGTCTCGAGCTGCGTCTCACCCGGGCCCCGCAGCCCGATGCCGCCCCGGATGCGCGAGAGGTGCGTCCACATCCGCTTCAGCCGTGGGAGCAGGTACTCGAGCTGGGCCAGCTCCACCTGCATCTGGGCCTCGTTCGTCCGGGCCCGGGTGGCGAAGATGTCCAGGATCAGCTCGGTTCGGTCCATGACCCGGACGCCGAGCAGGTCCTCCAGGTTCTTGCCCTGGGCCGGCGTCAGCTCCTCGTCGAAGAGGACGACGCTGGCATCCGCCTCCTTCACGACCCCGCCGAGCTGCCGGGCCTTTCCCTCGCCGATGTAGTACTTGGAGTGCGGGGCGTCGAGCCGCTGCTCGATCACGCGGACCACGCGGGCGCCCGCCGTGTCCGCCAGGCGCTGCAACTCGTCCAGGTGCTCGCCAGCCGCCACCGTCCCCACGTCCCTCGTGGGCGCGCCCACGAGGACCGCCAGGTCCTGCGGCTGCTCGAGTTCGATCATCTCGCCGATGGCTCCTCCTTCTCCGTCGTACGGTAGCGGGCCGAGCGTCGCGCCGCCACCGGATCGTTGTACCCGTTACGGGACGGATACGGTCCCCTGGTGCCGGTACGGGACGTCGCGTCGCAACGGCTGCCGCACCGCGATGCGACCGTCCAGCCGGTACGCCACCGTGCCGTAGTCCAGCAGCGAGCGAAGGGCGCGTCCCAGGCCGCTGTAGCTGAACTCCACCGGGATCTCCACGATGGCGCTGTCCGCAGCACCCACGTGCACGTCCTGCCGGAACCGGCCGTCCGCCAACTCCAGCCAGTCGTCCTCCCCCGGCGAGGACAGCTCCACATGGTACGTCAGACCGTCCGCCTCCAGGGGGAACTCGTTGGGATTCTGCACGCTCAGGCTCACGACGACGGTGCCGCCGCTGACCCCCAGACCCGCCAGCCGGATCCCCGCCAGCTCCACCTCCGGCTGCCGGAGGGAGAGGGCGCAGGCCGCAAGCGCGCCCACAGCCAGCGCGGCGAGGCCTGGCAGGCGCCCCGTGCCGCGGCGCCGGATCGAGCTGGAGGCCGAACGACCGCGTCGGCGGGTCGGCTGCAACGTCGTACCGATCATCATGACTCCTCTCTCCCCGGATCGTCCCGCTCGCCATCGTCCTCGTCCTCGTCCCGCGCCGCCTGCCGGCGCCGCTCCGCCCACCACGCGAGCCGTTCGCCGATCCGCTTCTCGAAGCCGAAGCGGCTCGGGTCGTAGTAGCGCGCCCCCTCGAGCGCGTCGGGCAGGTACCGTTGGGGGGTGTAGTGGTCGTCGCTCTCGAAGGCGTACCGGTAGCCCTTGCCGTAGCCCAGCTCCTCCATGAGCCCCGTGGGCGCGTTGCGGATATGGAGCGGGACCGGCTCGGCCGGCGTCTCCCGGGCATCGCCCATGGCCCGGCCGAAGGCCGCGTAGAGCCGGTTCGACTTCGGCGCCGTGGCCAGGTAGACGGCCGCCTGGGCGAGGGCCAGGTCGCCTTCCGGCGAGCCCAGGAAATGGTACGCGTCGCGGGCCCCCACAGAGACCTGCAGCGCCTGCGGGTCCGCCAGGCCCACGTCCTCCACCGCCATGCGGATGAGCCGGCGCGCGATGTAGAGCGGGTCCTCGCCGCCGTCCAGCATGCGGGCGAGCCAGTAGAGGGCACCATCCGGATCGCTGCCCCGGATGGACTTGTGCAGCGCCGAGATGAGGTTGTAGTGCTCCTCGCCGCCCTTGTCGTAATGGGCGAGGCGCCGCTGGAGCGCTTCCCGCACGTGTTCCACCGAGATGGCGCCGCCTTCGCCGGCGAGGGACGCGGCCGCCTCCAGCGCGTTGAGCGCGCGCCGGGCGTCGCCGTCGGCTTCCCGGGCGAGGACCTGCCGGGCCTCGTCGTCCAGGCCGAGGCCCAGCGTCCCGAGGCCCCGCTCCTCGTCCGCCAGGGCACGGTCGACGATGCGGACCAGGTCCGGCACGTCGAGCGGCTCGAGGACGAAGACCCGGGACCGGCTGAGGAGCGCGCCGATCACCTCGAAGGAGGGGTTCTCCGTGGTCGCGCCGATGAGGGAGATGGTGCCCGCCTCCACGTGGGGCAGGAAGGCGTCCTGCTGGGCCTTGTTGAAGCGGTGGATCTCGTCGCAGAAGAGGATCGTGTGGCCGAGGCCCGCCCGCTTCCGCTCCTTCGCCTCCTCGATGATCTCCCGGACCCGGGGGATCCCCTCGGTGACGGCGCTGAAGCGGACGAAGGCGGAGGCGGTGCGCTTCGCGATGATCCGGGCCAGCGTCGTCTTGCCGGTACCGGGCGGGCCCCAGAAGATGAAGCTCGCCACCTCGTCCCGCTCGATGAGCTCGCGCAGCGCCTTGCCCGGCGCCAGGAGGTGCTCCTGCCCCACGAACTCGTCCAGCGTCCGCGGCCGCATGCGTGCCGCGAGCGGCGCGTCCTCCGGGACCTCGAAGGCGTCCGCGCCCCCGGCCGGGCCCCGGCCCGTGTCCGTCCCGGTGTCGCCGAACAGGTCCCGTTCCGTCATCAGTGCCCCGGGATGACCAGGCGCGCCAGATAGAAGGTCAGCACGCCGAGGAAGACGCCCCCGGGGATCTGCCAGCCGCGCTGCTGCTGGACCTCGGGGATCAGGTTCGAGGCCGCCACGTAGAGGGTCACGCCGGCGGCCAGCGCCAGGCCGTAGCGGGCCAGCACGCCCACGACCGGTGTGACGGCCGCGCCCAGGAGGGTCGCCGCCCCGACGGCGACCACGGCCAGGATGGCCTGCCGCGCCGAGTTCCCGCTGGCGAGCATGATGCTGGCCAGCGACAGGCCCGTGGGCACCTTGTGGAGCGCCACGGCCAGGAAGATCAGGAGGCCGAGCTCCGGCCGCTCCACGTGGCCGCTGAAGATGGCGACGCCGTCGAAGAAGGCGTGGGGCAGGAGCCCGAGCAGGGCGAAGACGCCCACCCCCCGGGATGCCATGGCCTCCACGTGGGTCTCTTCGCCGAGGTGGAAGTGGGGCGTGAGCACGTGTTGCGTCAGGTGCACGGCCAGGTACCCCAGCAGGAGGGCGGTGACGCCGTACGCCACCTCCAGGGCGATGGGCAGCATCTCCAGCACCGCGACCGCCAGCATGAAGCCGCCCCCGAAGGCCACCAGCGTGCTCAGCACCGTCGGGCTGCGCCGCCTGCCCGTGGTCACGAGCAGGCCGCCCAGGACGTTGGCCAGCGCCGCCATGATGGCGTAGAAGGCCACCGTCATGCCGGACGCGCTCCGGTCCGAGGCGGCGCGCCGTCGCGCCGCGTCACGTCAGCTCCTCCCGCACGATCGTCTTCAGCGGCTCCGGCGCGTTGAGCTCGGGCTCGTCCGTAACCCGCTCCAGGAGCTCGTCCAGGATCTCCCCGAACCGGGGCCCCGGCTCGATGCCCATCGCCTTGAGCTCCTCCCCGCCGATGGCCAGGTCGGCGACCTGGAGAGGCGGGTCCCGGCGCAGCACGGCCCGGGCCATGGTCCACCGCTCCCGCAGGTCGTCCGGCGGCGGCCCCCCGGTGGCTCCGCCGCGCCACAGCGCGATGCGCAGCCGGAACAGGTCGGCGACCAGGTCCGGACCCACCCGGCGCAGCCAGCGCCGGACCATGGCGCCGCCCGCGTCCGGCGGGAAGAGGTCCGTCTGGTGCCGGACCAGGCGCCGGACCCGCTCCGTCTGGGCGTTGGAGGCCTTGAGCCGCACCATGACCGCCTCGGCCTTGCCGGCGCCCGAGACCTCGTGCCCGGTGTAGCGCCAGCCGCCACGCAGGTCCCGGGTCCGGGACCCGGGCATGCCCAGGGCGTGGAGCAGTGCGGCCACGCGGAGCAGCACCCGGTTCGGTGCGACGGCGTCCACCGCGCCGAGCGTCCGGGCCCAGGCCGTCGTGCCGTCCACCTCGTCCTCCAGTCGGTACACCTCCTGGAGCTCGGGATAGGCCACCGCCAGGACGCCCGACTCGGCGTACAGCGCCAGGGCCCGGGAAGCTTGGCGGCTCCTCCGCAGCACCTTCCAAAGCTCCTCCCGGATCCGCTCGGCGGAGAGAGTGGGCAGGTGCTCGGCGGCGTCGCGCAGCGCCGTCCAGGTATCCAGATCGATGGTCAGGCCGAACCGGCCCGCGAAGCGGAGCGCCCGGAGCACCCGCAGGTAGTCCTCGGCGAACCGGTCCGCCGCTTCGCCGACCGTGCGGAGGCGGCGGGCCTCCATGTCCTCCAGCCCGCCGAAGGGATCGCGCAGCTCACCGGACACGGGATGCCAGGCCAGGGCGTTAATGGTGAAGTCGCGCCGGGCCAGGTCCTCCTCCAGCGTCTCCGCGAACTCCACGACGGCGTGCCGGCCGAAGGTCTCCACGTCCCGCCGGAAGGTCGTTACCTCGTACAGCACGTCGTCATCCCCGAGAACGCCCACCGTGCCGTGCTCCATGCCGATGGGCACCGTGCGGCGGAAGAGGCGGCGCACCCGCTTCGGCTCCGCCCGGGTGGCCAGGTCCCAGTCACCGCCCGGCTCGCCCAGCAGGACATCCCGCACCGCACCGCCCACGGCCCAGGTCTCGTAGCCGGCGTCTTCCAGACGCCGTACGATGGTCCGGACCGCCTCGGGCGGCTCGAGCTCGATGGTCCCGCGCTTCACCATCACCCGCAGAGCACCGCCCCTCCGTTCACGTTCAGCACCTCGCCGGTGATGTGGCGGGCCAGGGGCGAGCAGAGGAACGCGATGGGGCCGGCGACGTCCTCGACGCTCGCCACCCGGCCCAGGGGAATGGAGGCCTCGATCTTCTTGCGACCGCCGCCCGCGAAGGGCACGGCGCACATCTCCGTGTCGATCCAGCCGGGCGCCACGCAGTTCACGGTGATGTCCCGGGGCGCCAGCTCCACCGCCACCCCCTTCACCAGGGCGATGAGGGCGCCCTTCGTCGCGGCGTAGTCGGCATGGCCCGCCTCGCCGCGCTGCCCCGCCGTGGACGAGACGAGCACGATGCGGCCGCCGTCCGAGAGGAGGCGGGCGGCGGCCCGGGTCGTGTAGAAGATGGCGTTCAGGTTCACGTCCACGGTCCGCCACCACTGGTCGGTGTCCATCTTCGCGATGAGCACGTCCTCCGGCGGCCAGATCCCGGCGTTGCCCACGAAGATGTCGAGCCCGCCCAGCTCCGACTCGATGCGCTTGAAGAGCCGGTCCACGTCCGCCGGACGGGAGAGGTCGCCGGGCTCGGCGAAGGCCCGCACCCCCAGCTCCTCGAGCTCCGCCACCGTGGCCTCGGCCTCTTTCGACCGCGACCGGTACGCCACGGCCACATCGGCACCGGCCTCCGCCAGCAGCCTCGAAGTGGCGCGGCCCACGCCACGGGTGCCCCCGGTGACGAGAGCTCGCCTGCCCTTCAGATCGATCGATACGCTCATGATCTCGGTACGGTTCGGAACCGCCGCTCCACCAGGTCGCAGACAATGTGGCCGATGGCCAGGTGCAGCTCCTGCGCCCGCGCGCCGTTCTCCGTCGGCACCACGACGGCCAGGTCCACCTCCCCCTTCAACCGGCCTCCGTCCCGGGCCAGCAGCGCAACGGTCCGGACCCCGACCTCCCGCGCCGCGTCGGCGGCCCGGACCAGGTTCTCCGAGTTGCCCGACGTCGAGTGCAGGACCAGCACGTCGCCCGCTCGACCGTGGGCCTCCACCTGCCGGGCGAAGATCGTCTCGAAGCCGTGGTCGTTGCCCGCCGCCGTGAGGAGGGACGTGTCCGTGGTGAGCGCCAGCGCCGGAAGCGCCCGGCCTTCCCGCTCGAACCGGACCACGTACTCGGTGGCCAGGTGCTGGGCGTCCGCCGCCGAGCCGCCGTTGCCGCAGAACATGAGCTTGCCCCCGGCCTCCAGCGTGTCGGCGAACAGCTCCACCAGCTCCGCGACCCGGTCCACCTCCCTGCCCGCCACGTCGCCGGCGAGGGCCGCCAGCGCCTCGAGCTGCGCCACGATCTCGTTCATGTCCGTCCCCCGGAGTGGTCATCCAGGAGCCGGTCGAACCGATCCGGCCCCAGAGCCGCGGCCAGGCGCTCCACCGCCGCCGCCCCCTCCACCGCCGCCGCCTCGAACGCGTACGTCAGAAGCGCATCGGCGGCCAGCAGGTCCCAGGCGCCGGCCCTGTCCTCCGGCCGCTCCAGCGCCGTCTCCAGCGCGTCCATGGCCGCCGCGGCAAGCTGTTCCGGCACGTCTCCCGCGTCACGACCCGCCGCGTAGCGGGCCACCGCCTCGGCCAGGGATGTGGGAGGCGCGGGCCGCCGTTGCGCGAGCCAGGCGGTGGCGCTCATGCCTGGCCGAGGAGCTCCTGGACGATGCCCGGCGCCGCGGCCAGCGCCTCGCCGACCTTGGCCGGGTCGCCGACGCCGCCCTGGGCCATGTGGGGCCGGCCGCCGCCGGACCCGCCGGTGAGCCCGGCGATCCGCCGCAGCAGCTCGTCCGCCCGAACGCCGCGGGAGATCAGGTCGTCCGTGACGACGGCGAAGAGGGCCATCTTCTCGTCGTAGCTGGCCGCCAGCACCACGGCTCCGGTGCCGATCCGGTCCCGGAGCCGGTCGCCCAGGGCCCGCAGCTCGTCCTGGGTCGTCACGTCCACCTCCCGGGCGATGACCCGGGCCCCGTCCACGGATGCGGCCCCGTCCACCAGCTCGCCCACCAGGTCGGCAGCGCCCTCGTGACGGGCCTTGCGAAGCTGCCGCTCCAGCTCACGGTTCTCCTCCACGAGCTGCTCGACCCGCTTCACGACCATCTCCGGCGGCGTCCTGAGGGCGCCCGCGGCCGCCCGCAGCCGGTCCTCCTGCTCCCGGGCCAGGCGATGCGCCTCGGGGCCCGTCACGGCCTCGATGCGACGCACCCCGGCACCCACCCCCGTCTCGGACACGATGCGGAAGGTGCCGATCTCCGAGGTGTGGCGGACATGCGTCCCGCCACAGAGCTCCATGCTCACGCCGGGCACCGTGATGGTCCGCACCACGTCGCCGTATTTCTCCCCGAACAGGGCCATGGCGCCTTCGGCGATGGCGTCGTCGTACCCCATGAACCGGATCTGGACGGGGTGATCCTCCAGGATCTCCCGATTCACCTCATCCTCGACGGCCCGGATCTCGTCCGCCGTCATCGGCTCGGGGTGCGAGAAGTCGAAGCGGAGCCGGTCCGGCGCCACCAGCGAGCCCCGCTGCACGACGTGGTCGCCCAACACGTCCCGCAGCGCGGCGTGCAGCAGGTGCGTGGCCGTGTGGTTCCGCTCGGTGTCGTGCCGCGTGGAGGGCGTCACCCGGGCCCGCACGGGCACCGGCGCCGTGGCGGCCGGGAACTCGCCGTCCACATCACCGATCACGGCCACCCGGCCGGCCACGCGCCGCACGTCATCCACGACGAGCGTCCAGCCATCGCCTTCCACCCGGCCGGCATCGCTGACCTGGCCGCCGGCCTCCACGTAGAACGGGTTCCGGCGCAATTCGACGGCCACACGGCCGTTCTCCCGGCGGAACGCCGTCACCTCCGTGTCGGTCTCCGTCTCCTCGTAGCCCACGAACTCCTGCTCCACGTCGCCTTCCAGCTCCTCCCAGCCCTGGGCCAGGACGTCGCCGTCCTCGGCGCCGGACTCGGCCCGGTCCCGCCGCGAACGCTCACGCTGCTCCTCCAGCGCCGCCTCGAAGCCCTCCACGTCCACCGCGTAACCCCGCTCCTCCGCCATCAGCTCCGTCAGGTCCAGGGGGAAGCCGTACGTGTCGTAGAGCCGGAAGGCGTCCTCGCCGCTTATCGTCCCGCCGGCACCTTCCGGGGCCACCTCGTCGAACCGCTGCATGCCGGCATCGATGGTGGACAGGAAGCGTTCCTCTTCCATCCGCGTAGCCCGCAGGATGTGCTCGCGCCGGTGCCCCAGCTCCGGGTATGCTTCGCCCATCCGCGCGACGACCTCGTCCACCACCTCCACCAGCGTCGGCTCACGCCGGCCCAGCAGCCAGGCGTGGCGCACGGCCCGCCGCAGGATGCGGCGCAACACGTAGCCCCGCCCCTCGTTCGTCGGGAAGACGCCGTCGGCGATGAGGAAGGCCACCGCCCGGGCATGGTCCGCGAGGACCCGGTAGGATACGCCGCCTTCCCCGGGATCGTAGTCCGTGCCGATCACCGATACGGCCCGGTCGATGAGCGACCGGAACAGGTCCGTCTCGTAGTTGGACTCCACGCCCTGCATCACGCTGGCGATGCGCTCCAGCCCCGCACCGGTGTCGATGGACGGCTCCGGCAGCTCCATCATGGCCCCGTCGGCGGACCGGTCGAACTGCATGAAGACCAGGTTCCACAGCTCCAGGAACTCGCCGGCCTCCCCCCGCCCGGCGAACTCCTCCGTCGGCAGCTCCGCACCCCGCTCCGCGGCCGGCCGCAGGTCGTAATGCAGCTCGGAGCACGGGCCGCACGGCCCCGTGTCGCCCATCTGCCAGAAGTTGTCCTTGTCGCCCAGCCGGTAGATGCGATCCGGGGGGATGTCGGTCAGCTCCTCCCACAGCTCCGCCGCCTCGTCGTCCGTATAGTGCACCGTGGCATACAGGCGATCCGGGTCCAGCCCCAACTCGTCCGTCATGAACTCCCAGGCGAACCGGATGGCGTCCCGCTTGAAGTAGTCGCCGAAGGAAAAGTTGCCCAG
Organism: uncultured Gemmatimonadaceae bacterium; assembly: GCA_964416095.1. Lineage (GTDB taxonomy): Bacteria > Gemmatimonadota > Gemmatimonadetes > Longimicrobiales > RSA9 > CAYQCY01. Next base: position 20,720 of record CAYQCY010000001.1, on the reverse strand, counting down.
CATCTCGAAAAAGGTGTGATGCCGCGCCGTCCGGCCCACCTCCTCCAGGTCGTTGTGCTTGCCGCTCACCCGCAGGCACTTCTGTGACGTCGCGGCCCGGTCGAACCCCGGGTCCTCCTCGCCCAGGAACGCCCGCTTGAACTGGACCATGCCGGCGTTCGTGAAGAGGAGCGTCGGGTCGTCGGAGGGCACGAGGCTCGAGCTGGGCCGCACGGCGTGCCCGTTCCGCTCGAAGTACCCGAGGAACCTGCGTCTGATCTCGGCGGCGGTCATGTATGTCCTTGCGGCGCGATCCCGATCCGTGTCGTCAAATCCGTACGCAAACCATATAATATACGCGTCCCTTCAACCCGTGCGAGGGCCTGCGGCCCGCGCAGGCCGGCCCGCTCGACGGACGGGGGGCGCGCCACTTCGACCTGGTTCCGGGAGGTCCTTCGTGAGAGCGATACACTGGATGCTGGTGTTGGTGCCGCTGGCGGCGTGCGCCGACGATGCGGGCTGGACAGGGACGGTGCGGGACAGCGCGGGCGTCGTCATCGTGGAGAACGGCGAGAGCGGGGTCTGGTCCGGGGACGAGGCGTGGGCGCTCCGGGAAGCCGTCCGGATCGGGACGGCCGCAGGCGAGGCGGCATACCAGTTCGGCGCGGTGGTCGGCGTGGATGAGGACGGCGACGGCAACCTGTACGTCCTGGACCAGCAGGCCCAGGAAGTCCGCGTCTTCGACCCGTCGGGCACCTATCTCAGGACGCTGGGCCGGCCCGGGAACGGACCCGGCGAGCTGAGCCTTGGCGCGGCGGCGGTCATGGTGGGCGCCGGGGACACGGTCTACGTGCCCGACCTGCTCCTCCAGCGCATGACGATGTACACGGCGGCCGGCGAGGACGCGGGCACCTTCCCGATCCCGCTGCAGCAGGGCATCTCCATGCGGTGGGAGCTGGCCCCGGACAACAGCTTCCTGCAGCAGGTGCGGACGATGACCCTGCCGAGCCAGCCCGACACGGCCCCGGACTCGAACCTGATCCTCAAGCGGGCGACGGACGGGACGCTGCAGGACACGGTGCTGGAGCTCCTGGTGGGCGAGACGCTCCAGTTCAACGAGGGCGGGCCCCAGATCCGGCTCTTCGAGCCCGAGCCCGTCTGGACCCGGTTGCCGGGCTCGCGCGTGGCTACGGCCATCAACGCCACGTACCGCATCGAGGTGTACGATCTCGCGGGCAATCTGCAACGGGTCATCACGCGCCCGTTCACGCGGCAGCCGGTCACCGAAGCGGACCGGGAGGCCTTCCGCCGGCTCCTGCGGGAGGCGTGGCAGACGCAGAACGTCCCGCCTCAGGCGGTCCAACAGCTCATGGCCAACGTCAGCTTCGCGCCCGAGTACCCGGCCTTCGCCCAGCTCATGGCGGGACCGGGGGGCAGCCTCCTGGTCCAGCACATCCGGACGGCGAAGCAGGCCGGAGAGACGGCGGAGAGCTTCGACGCCCGGGACGTGGGCGCGCCCACCTGGGACGTGTTCGACCAGGACGGCCGCTACCTGGGCGTGGTCCGCTTCCCCGAGCGGTATCGCCCGGTGCGCTACGTGGACGGGCAATTCCTGGGCGTCTGGCAGGACGAGCTGGACGTCCAGTACGTCATGGTCCTGGAGCCGGGCGGGGTGGCGGGCTGACACACCGAGAGAAGGCCCCGGCCGGCGCGCGCCGGCCGGGGCCCGCGTCGGGGGAAGGCGTCCGTCTCAGTCCTCGTCGCCCTCCTCGTCTTCACCGTCCTCCTCCCGGGCCGCGGCCCCGAGCCCCAGTCCGGCCCGCACCTTCTCCTCGATCTCCCGGGCGAGCTCCTCGTTCTCCTCGAGGAACGCCTTCGCGTTCTCGCGTCCCTGGCCCAGCCGCGTCTCGCCGTAGGAGTACCAGGTGCCGGACTTCTCGATGATGTCCAGCTCGGCCCCGAGGTCGACGAGCAAGCTCTCGTGGCTGATCCCCTGGTTGTACATGATGTCGAACTCGGCCTGCCGGAACGGCGGCGCCATCTTGTTCTTCACCACCTTGACCCGGGTCCGGTTGCCCACCAGCTCCTGGCCGTCCTTGATGGCGCCGATGCGCCGGATGTCAACGCGCAGGCTGGCGTAGAACTTGAGCGCCCGGCCGCCGGACGTGGTCTCCGGGTTGCCGAACATGACGCCGATCTTCTCCCGGATCTGGTTCGTGAAGACGACGGCGGTGCGGGACCGGTTCACGGCGCCGGTCAGCTTTCGAAGCGCCTGGCTCATGAGGCGGGCCTGGAGACCGACGTGGGAGTCGCCCATCTCGCCTTCGATCTCGGCCCTCGGCACGAGCGCGGCCACCGAGTCGATGACGACCACGTCCACCGCGTTGCTGCGGATCAGGACCTCGGCGATCTCCAGCGCCTGCTCGCCGGTGTCCGGCTGGCTCACCAGCAGGTTCTCCACGTCGATGCCCAGCTTCTTGCAGTACTCCACGTCCAGGGCGTGCTCGGCGTCCACGAAGGCGGCCACGCCGCCCGTCTTCTGGGCGTTGGCGATGACGTGGAGGCAGAGCGTCGTCTTGCCGCTGGACTCGGGGCCGTACACCTCGGAGATCCGGCCCCGGGGAATCCCGCCCACGCCGATGGCGGCGTCCAGGTTGATGGCGCCGGTGGAGATGGCCGGGATGTCGACGCGGGCGTCGTCCGTGCCCATGCGCATGATGGACCCTTTGCCGTACGACCGCTCGATCTGCTGGATCGCGGAGTTCAGGGCCTTCTTCTTTTCTTCGGGGATCTCGACCTTCGGCATGTCTCCGCCCGTCCGGGGAGTGAGGGTTGTCGCGTCGGTGTGTCGCGGGATCTTCCGGGCGGGAGGCCCCGCTCGATCCCAACATACCGGCTGCGACCCACGCTGGAAAGATGACCCCCGGGGCGTGACGGTGGAAGGGCGGTCGGGGCCGTCCGCATGGCCGTACGGGTCGGCCCACGCGGACCCGGGGCGGACCCCCTGGACAGGGCCGCCCCGGTTCAGGTTCCGCTGGAAACGCGGGCCGTCAGCCGCGGACCCGGCCCACCTGCGCCTGGTAGGGCTGGAAGATGCCCGGCGTCACCGGCACGTAGACCAGGTCGAAGGGCGCTGTCGCCGACACGTCGGCGAAGAGGTTCACGCCCATGTGCTCGCCGACGATCTTCAGCTCGGAGCACGCCTTGGACATGGCCGTGCCGAACTTCTGGTACTCCCGGTCGTCCAGAGTGACGACCTCATCCGCCACGAACCAGGCCTTCCCCTCGGCGTACGTGCCGGTGAAGCCCAGGACGGGCCGCAGCTCGCTCAGGGCCACCCTGTTCGGCCCGACCAGCGTGTCGCCCTGCGGCGAGACCCGGATGTCCACGGCCTGGCCGTTGGCGAGGCAGATCGTGGCGGCCCGGCCCTCCGGCAGCGGCGGCGGCACTTCCACCTCCCGCGTCACCACCACCGTGTCCACCTGGACGATGGGCTCGGGCGGCGGCGGCGGCTCGGGGGTGCACGCCAGTGCTCCGGCGGCGACAGCGGTTCCCGCGAGGACGCTGATGATGCGTGTCGTGCTCATGTCGCTTCCCTCCCTGGCGCAGCGGACCTGGTCACGCGGCGAGCGCGTCGGCCAGGGCCTCTGCCGCCTCGGCGATGTCGTCGTCGTCGACATCCAGATGCGTAACGGCGCGGATTCGGCGGGGCCCGAAAACGCTCATACGCACGCCCCGGTCGTTCAACCTCTCCACAAGAGTTAGCGCGTCCACGACATGACGCAAGATGTCGGCCATGATGATGTTCGTGTCGGGCATCACGACGGACAGGCCGTCCAGGGCGTTTGCCCGCTCCGCCAGCTCCCCGGCACGGCGGTGGTCCTCCGCCAGCCGGTCCACGTGGTGGTCCAGGGCGTGGAGCCCTGCGGCGGCCAGGATGCCGACCTGGCGCATGGATCCGCCGAGGCGCCGGCGGATGGGGCGAGCCCGCGCCATGAGCTCGCCGGGCCCGGCCAGCATGGAGCCGATGGGGCAGCCCAGGCCCTTGGACAGACAGACCATGACCGTGTCCGCGGTCGCGGCGAAGTCGGCGAGGGACGTGCCGGTGGCCACGCTGGCGTTCCAGAGGCGGGCACCGTCCAGGTGGACCGGAAGGCCCGCCTCGTCGGCCACTGCCCGGATGCCCTGGAGCGTGGCCAGCGGGGCCACCCGTCCGCCGCCGGCGTTGTGGGTGTTCTCGGTACAGATCAATGACGTCTCCGGCTGGGTGACGCCCGTGGGGCGCAGGGCGGTCCGGACCTGGTCCGGGGTCATGATCCCGTCCATCGTGTCGACGGGCCGGAGCAGGACGCCGGCCCAGGTGGCGGCCGCGGCCTCTTCCCAGTCCAGGATGTGACCGGTCCGCTCGATGACGACCTCGGTACCGGGACGGGTCTGGGCCAGGATCGCCGTCTGGTTGGCCATGATCCCGCTGGGGAAGAAGAGGGCCGCTTCCTTGCCCAGAAGCTCGGCCACCCGCTCCTCCAGCCGCTCGACCGACGGGTCATCGCCCAGGGCGGCGTCCCCCACCTCGGCCTCCGCGATGGCCCGGCGCATGGCCGGCGTCGGCCGCGTCACGGTGTCGCTCCTCAGATCGATCACGACGACACCTCCGCATTCCGCTGCCCTTCCAATGGTTCCCCGCATTCGGCGCAAAAACGGCTGCCCGGCGGGTTCGCCGCCAGGCAGGCCTCGCACAGGGTGCCGCCGCGCAGGGCATCACGGTACCGCTCGACCTCGGCATCCAGCGTCGCCTGGTCCATGCCCCGCCCCCGGGCCACCAGCGGGTAGGCCACCAGGGCCACGACGACGACGGCCAGCAGTGTCACCACCAGGATTTCCATGTCCGCTACCGGATGTTGTGTACGAGGGCCATGCCCAACGCGATCCCCAGGGCGTCCCAGACGAGGTCCCGCACGCTGAAGAAGGTGCCGGCCCTGTCATCGTAGACCTCCTTCCCCAGCCCCGCCACCGCGCTCCCTGCGGCACCCGCCAGGCGGGCCTGCTCGGCGTCCAAGCCGACGGTCCGGCCCACGCCGTACCCCAGCGTCGTGACGGCGAAGGACATGAGGAAGTGGCGGGCCTTGTCCTCGCCGAGCCACGCATCCGCCGGTCGGGCCGCCGGATCGAGGGCCGTGTGCTCCAAGGCCACGGCCGGCGCCGGACCCATCACCGCCCGCAGCTCCGCGTTTCCCGCACACACCGGCGGGGCGCAGAGCCAGAAGGCCAGGAAGAGGATCATCGTCGCGCCCGGGCGAGGGCGAGCACCCGGTTCACGGCGGCCTCGACGGAGGTGGCCTCTTCCAGGCCCAGCGATGCCGTGAGGCCGGGCCGGAACAGGACGACCGGGATGCCCATCTTCCGGGCCAGCGCGACCTCGGAAAGGGTGCCCCAGGACCCGCCCAGGGCCAGGACGGCGTCGGCTGCGCGTACCACGAGCGCGTTCCGCCCTTCGCCCATGCCCGTGGGCAGCGGCAGGACGATGTGGGGGTTCGCGTCGCCGGCGTCCGTGCCCGGCAGGATGCCGATGGTCAGGCCGCCCGCCTCGGCGGCGCCCCTCGCCGCCCTCTCCATCACGCCGGACAGCCCGCCGCAGACGAGCACGGCGCCGGCCTCGGCCAGGCGACGGCCGACCTCTTCGGCGGCCCGGCCCAGCTCGCTGCCGGACAGGGTGCCGGCGCCGCAAACGGCGATGCGGATCGGTCGTCCGGTCATCGGTCCCTGGCCCAGGCGGTGGCCGCTCGTACGGCCCGACCCCAACCGGCGAGGAGGTGGTCCCGCTCCCGCTCGCTCATGCGTGGCTGGAATCGGTCCGGCTCGGGCCGGGACGCACCGAAGGCCTCCGCGTCGGGCCAGACGCCGGTGGCGAGGCCGGCGAGTCCGGTGGCGCCCAGGGCGGTGGTCTCCAGCATGCGGGGCCGCTTCACCGGCAGCTCGAGGATGTCCGCCTGGAACTGCATGAGCCAGTCGTTGGCGGCGGCGCCGCCGTCCACGGCGAGCTCCGTGGCGACGACGTCGGCGTCGTCGACCATGGCCTCGAGGACGTCCAGGGTGCTGTAGGCCATGGCTTCCAGCGCCGCCCGCGCCAGCTGGGCCCCGGTGGAGCCACGGGTGAGGCCCACGATGGTGCCCCGGGCCTCGGCCTCCCAGTGCGGCGCGCCGAGCCCCACGAAGGCCGGCACGAAGTAGACGCCGTCGTTCCCGTCCAGGGAGGCGGCGAGCTCCGCCGTCTCGGACGCCGTCGCGATGAGGCCGAGACCGTCCCGGAGCCACTGGATCGCCGCTCCGGAGATGAATACGGACCCTTCCAGCGCATAGGCCGGCTGGCCGGCGGCGTCGCAGGCCACCGTCGTGATGAGGCCCCGCTCCGACTCCACCCGCTCGTGACCGGTGTGGAGCAGGAGGAAGGAGCCGGTCCCGTAGGTGTTCTTGGCGAGTCCGGGCGTCCAGCAGCGCTGGCCGAAGAGGGCGGCCTGCTGGTCGCCGGCGACGCCCGCCACGGGGACCGGCGCGCCGAACAGCTCGAGCACCGCCTCGCCGAACGAGCCGCTGGACGGCCGGACCTCCGGCAGGATCGCCCGGGGCACGCCGAAGAGGGCCAGCAGCTCGTCGGACCAGTCCAGGGCGTCGATGTCGTAGAGGAGGGTCCGGGACGCGTTCGTGGGATCCGTGGCGTGCACGGCCCCGCCTGTGAGCTTCCAGATGAGCCAGCTGTCGATGGTGCCGGCCGCCAGCTTTCCGGCCCCGGCACGGTCCCGGGCGCCGGGCACGTGCTCCAGCAGCCACTCCAGCTTGGTCCCGGAGAAGTACGGGTCGATGACCAGGCCGGTCCGGCGCCGGATCAGGTCGCCGTGGCCGGCTTCCCGCAGCTCGAGGCAACGTTCTGCGGTGCGTCGGTCCTGCCAGACGATGGCCCGGTGCACCGGCGCTCCCGTCTCCCGGTCCCAGAGCACGACGGTCTCGCGCTGGTTCGTGATGCCGATGCCCGCCAGCTCGTCCGGCCCCGCGCCGGCCAGCTCGAGGGCCTGGCGCGCCACCGCCAGCGTCACCTCCCAGATCTCCAGGGCATCGTGCTCCACCCAGCCGGGCTCCGGAAAGTGTTGGGCGAACTCGGAGTAGGCCCGGCCGCGGACCGAGCCGGACGCGTCCAGGACCATGCCCGTGGTCCCCGTCGTGCCCTGGTCGATGGCGAGGATGACCATGTCAGGCAGGCTCCTTCCTTTCATCGAGCGCGTCGCGTATCGCCGGACCGAAAGGCGGACGCAGCACGCCCCGATCCGTCAGGAGGGCCGTCACCAGAGACGCCGGCGTCACGTCGAAGGCCGGGGCACGCACGGGCACGGCAACCGGCGCCGTCAGGGCGCCGAAGCCGCGGCGCACCTCGTCCGCGTCCCGCTCCTCGATGGGTATGGCGCCGCCGTCCGGGGCCTCCGGGTCCAGCGTGGTGACCGGGATGGCCACGTAGAACGGGATGCCGTGGTGACGCGCCAGCACGGCCAGCCCGTACGTGCCGATCTTGTTGGCCACATCGCCGTTGGCGGCCACGCGGTCGGCGCCAACGAGGACCAGGTCCACGCTACCCGACGCCATGAGCGACGCCGCCACCGAGTCCACGACCACCGTCACGTCGATCCCGGCCCGGGCCAGCTCCCACGCCGTCAACCGGCTACCCTGGAGCAGCGGTCGGGTCTCGTCGGCGTAGACCTTCACGTCCCGGCCCGCCTGCGCCGCGACGTAGACCGGGGCGAGGGCCGTGCCCATGCCGCCCGTGGCCAGGGCGCCCGCGTTGCAGTGGGTCAGGATGCGCACCGCGCCCTCGGGCAGGAGGGTCTGCCCGTGCTCGCCGATCCGGCGGCACATGGCCCGGTCCTCCTCGTGGATCGCCGTGGCCTCGGCGTGGAGGGCCGCGATCAGCGCCTCGACGCCGTCCCCGCCCGCGGCGACCTCCGCTCGCGCCCGGTCGAGCATCCGGTCCAGCGCCCGGACCAGGTTCACCGCCGTGGGCCGCGTCCCACGGAGCCGGGCGGCCATGGCCTCCGCCCCACGCAACGCCGTCCCCGTGTCGGTCGGCCCCATCCTGCGCAGGGCCGCCACCAGGCCCATGGCGGCCGCGATGCCGATGGCCGGTGCGCCCCTGACCCTGAGGGAGCGGATCGCTTCGGCCACCCCGTCCGCCGTGTCCAGGCGAAGCCGCACCTCCCGCTCGGGCAGGGCGGTCTGGTCCAGGAGGTCCACCGCACCGTCCTCGGTCCAGCGGACGGCCTGTGGATGGTCAAGCACGGGGAAGCGCCTCCAGGCCGCCGAAGGCGTAGTGCCAGCCCACGGCCCGGAGGAGGGAGACGAGGCGGGCGAGGGGCAGGCCCATGACGGCGAAGTAGTCGCCCTCGATCCACTCGACGAGGGTGGCCCCGTAGCCCTGGATCCCGTACGAGCCGGCCTTGTCCATGGGCTCGCCCGTCGCCACGTACTGCTCCGCCGTGTGCCGGTCGAAGGGCCGGAAGCGGACGTGCACGCTCACCACCGAGCTCTCCACGCGCCCGCCCGGCGTGACCACCGCCACCCCCGTCTCCACCCTGTGGGTGTCGCCCTGGAGCCGCATGAGCATCTCCACCGCCGCCCGCTCGCCCCGGGGCTTGCCCAGCGGCGTGTGGTCGATGACGACCAGCGTGTCCCCGCCGATGACCAGCGCCTCCGGCCGCTGCACCGCCACCGCCGCGGCTTTCTCCCGGGCCAGGCGCTCCGCGTGCGTCGCCGGCTCCTCACCGGGCGCCAGCGCCTCCTCGAGCCCCGACGGCACCACGTCGAACGGCAGGCCCAGCATCTCCAGCAGCATCTTCCGCCGCGGCGACGCCGAGCCCAGCACCAGCGGCGGGGCCGATTCGGTGTGCACCACGGCCGGTCCGTCGGACGTTCGGTTCATCGTTCCACGATCAGGGTCACGGGGCCGTCGTTGACGAGCTCCACCTCCATGAGCGCACCGAACTCGCCGGAGGCGACGCGCCCGGGCGCCCGTTCTTCGAGCAACGCGATGAATCGCTCGTACAGGGGCACCGCCGTGTCCGGCGCCGCCGCACCTGCGAAGCTGGGACGCCGCCCGCGGCTCACGTCGCCGTAGAGCGTGAACTGGCTCACGACGAGGAACGCCGCCGCCACGTCGTCGGCGCTCCGGTTCATGCGTCCCTCCTCGTCCGGGAACACGCGGAGCCCGGCGAGCTTGTCGGCCATCCAGGCGAGGGCGCTTTCGTCGTCGTCCTCGGCGAAGCCCACGAGGAGAAGGAACCCCCGGCCGATCCGGCCGGACACGTCACCTTCGACCCGGACCTCGGCCCGACTCACCCGCTGCACGACGACTCGCACGACGACCCTCCCTCCAGCCCCGGCTACGGCCGGGGCCTCGCTACTCCACGGTGACGGATTTCGCCAGGTTGCGCGGCTGGTCCACGTTGCAGCCTCGCAGGACCGCGATGTGGTAGGCCAGGAGCTGGAGCGGGATCGTCGCCAGGATCGGCGTCAGCATGTCCAGCGTGCGGGGGATCTCGATGAGATGGTCCGCCTTCCCGTCCAGGCCGCCGTTCCCTTCCGTGACCACGGCGATCACCTTCCCGCCCCGGGCCTTCACCTCCTCGATGTTCGAGACGACCTTGCTGTAGACGGCGTCGTCCGGCGCCACCACCACCACCGGCATGGCGTCCGTGATGAGGGCGATGGGGCCGTGCTTCATCTCGGCCGCCGGCAGCCCCTCGGCATGGATGTAGCTGATCTCCTTGAGCTTGAGGGCACCCTCCAGCGCCGTCGGGAAGTTGTAGCCCCTGCCCAGGTACAGGACGTTCGTCGCATCGACGTACGTCTCGGCCAGCTCCCGGATCGTGTCGTCCAGGGCCAGCAGCCGCTCCACCTGGTCCGGCAGCCGCTGGAGCGCCGCCACGATCTCCCGGCCCTGGAGCACCGACATGGTCCGGCGCCGCGCCATGAGCGTGGTGAACAGGGCCAGTGTCACGACCTGGCTCGTGAACGCCTTGGTCGAGGCCACGCCGATCTCGGGACCGGCATGGATGTAGACACCGCCGTCCGTCTCCCGGGCGATGCTGGAGCCTACCACGTTCACCATGCCCATGGCCGTGGCCCCCCGCTTCTTCGCTTCCCGGATCGCCGCCAACGTGTCCGCCGTCTCCCCGGACTGGCTAATGGCGATGACCACCGTGTCCCGCGGAATGACCGGGCTCCGGTAGCGGAACTCGGAGGCGTACTCCACCTCCACCGGGATGTGGGCGAACTCCTCCAGCATGTACTCGCCCAGCAGCGCGGCGTGCCACGAGGTGCCACAGGCCGTGATGATGATGTTGCTGACCCGGTCGAGGCGATCCGACAGGTGCTCGAGGCCGCCCAGCTTGGCCGTGCCTTCCTCCTCCAACAGCCGGCCGCGCATGGTGTCGCGCAGCGTGCAGGGCTGCTCGAAGATCTCCTTCAGCATGAAATGGGCGTGGCCGCCCTTCTCGATGGCCTCGAGGTCCCAGGAGACCTGCTCCACCTCCTTCGTGACGGGGCCGCCGCGCAGCTCGTAGGTCCGGTAGCCCGCCGGGCTCACCACGGCCATCTCCCCGTCCTCCAGGTAGATGACGTTGCGGGTGTGGGCCAGCACGGCCGCCACGTCGCTGGCCACGAAGTGCTCGTCGTCTCCGAGGCCCAGCAGCAGCGGGCTGCCGTGACGGGCGGCGATGATCGTGTCCGGCTCCCGGCTGCTGACCACGACCAGGCCGTACGCCCCCTCCACCTGCCGGAGCGCGGCTCGGACCGCCGCTTCGAGGGAGTCCTCGTACGCCTCCTCCACCAGGTGCGCGAGGACCTCCGTGTCCGTCTCGCTCCGGAACTCGTGGCCCAGCCCCTCCAGCTTCCTGCGCAGCACGCCCGCGTTCTCGATGATGCCGTTGTGGGCCAGGGCGATGGTGCCCGTGCAGTCCTGGTGGGGGTGTGCGTTCGGCTCGGTGGGCGCGCCGTGCGTCGCCCAGCGGGTGTGGGCGATGCCCGCCGTGCCCTCCAGGCGGTCCGCCGCGACCCGGGCCTCGAGGTTCCGGATCTTGCCCACGGCGCGACGCGTGGCCAGGGCGCCGTTCTCCTGGATCGTGACGCCTGCCGAGTCGTAGCCCCGGTACTCCAGGCGGCGCAGTCCCTCCACGAGGAGCGGCACGGCGCTTCGGTGGCCCACGTAGCCTACGATCCCGCACATGGTGTCTGACTCCCGATGGTGCTCCGTTGCGGGCATCGCCCGCGTTCCTAGGATGGGGCCCGGATCAGCTCGCGTCGAGTGTGGCGCGTACCCGCTCCACGAGAGCCCGGGCGCCTGGCTCATCCCGGGCCTCGGCGATGATCCGCACGACGGGCTCCGTCCCGGACGGTCGAACGTGCACCCAGCGACCCGCATCGGGCCAGCCGAGCCACAGGCCGTCCTGGCGGTCGACCACGTCTCCGTCGAGCGCCTCCGCCAGGCGCTCGTACACCGGCTCGAGGGAGCCGGCAGGGCACGGCAACCTGTCCTTGACGATGCGCGACGCGGGGTACGCGCTCACCAGCTCCGCCAGGGATGCCCCGGTCTCGACGAGGAGCTGCAGGACCAGCGCGGAGGCCACCGCGGCGTCCCGGGTCAGGTGCACGTCCGGCAGGATCACGCCGCCGTTCCCTTCGCCGCCCACCACGGCTCCTTCCGCCTGCATCCGACGAGCCACGTTGATCTCGCCCACCGGCGCCCGGTGGAACGCTCCGCCGGCCGCTTCCGCCACGATCTGGCTCGTCGAGAGGTTGGTCACGACCGGTCCGTCCCGGTGCCTGCGCACGAGCTGCACGGCCAGCGCCAGGGTGAAGTCCTCGCCGACGGCCCGGCCCTCGCCGTCCACCAGGGCCAGCCGGTCGGCGTCCGGGTCCGTCGCCAGCCCGATGTCCGCGCCGGTCGTCCGGACCAGCTCCTCCAGCTCGCCCAGGTTCTCCGGCACCGGCTCCGGCGGGCGGGGGAACCGGCCGTCGGGCTCCAGGTTCATTCCGACCACCTCGCACCCCAACGCCTCCAGCAGGCGCGGCAGCAGCACGGCGCCGGCGCCGCGCACGGGGTCCAGCGCCACCGTCAGCCGTCGAGCCCGGAGCGCCTCCACGTCCAGGAACGGCAGCCCGGTAACCGCCGCCAGGTGGCGGTCCACGGCGGCGTCATCCGGCCGCACCGTGCCGAGCCCGTCCCAGCCGGCCCACCGCACTGCGCCGGACTCGAGGAAGGCACGCATGCCTTCGCACTCCGCCCGATCCAGGAACATGCCGGACCCCGAGGCGAACTTGAGGGCGTTCCATTCCACCGGGTTGTGACTGGCGGTGACGACGACGGCGCCGTCCGCCGCCGACGCCTTCACGGCCAGCAGCGCCGTGGGGGTCGGCACCAGCCCCGCATCCACGACGTCCGCGCCCAGCGCCTGGAGGGTGCCCGTCACGATCCGGGCGAACAGCGGGCCCGATGTCCGGGAGTCCCGGGCCACGACCACGGTGGGCGACCCGCCGGCCCGTTCGCGCAGGTAGGCGCCGAAGGCGGCGGTGAAGCGCGTCACGACCTCGGGCGTCAGCGCCTCTCCGACTCGCCCCCGTACGCCTGACACGCTCACCATCAGACCGGGAGGTATCTCGACCATGGATCCCATCGTGAAGGAAAACAGCCGCTCCAGGGAGGATGCGGCTGCAGCCCAGGTAGCTTGGGCGGCGTGGAAAGCGCTGTCAACTCCCGGGCAACGCGTCCGCCAGCAGCCGGGCCAGGACGTCCAGCGCATCCGCGTTCAGCCAGTGGTCGCCCTCGACGGAATGGAGCCGCGCTCGATCCGCGGCCTCGATCCGGGCCGCGGCTTCGTCGCTCACGACCGCCGAGCGCGTGGCACGGACCACATGGATCGCCACACCGGGCGGCGGCTCCTCCACCACCCACCACAGGTCCCGCCGGAAGAAGTCACGGAGCAGCGCCTCCATGTCGTCCGGGGCGATACGCCAGCGGTACGCGCCGTCGCGCTCCTCCAGGTTCGTGGCCATCCACCGTGCCACGGGGCCGGCCACGCCCCGGTCCTCGAGTCCGTCGATGGCGTCGGCCCGGCTCTCGAACGCGTCCGGCAGGGCACGCAGCACGCCCAGCAGCTCCCAGGGCCCGCCCTGCGGCTCCCGCGTCCCCGGCGTGGAGTCGATGACCCACACCTGCTCCAGCCCGGCCGGGGCTTCCCCGGCGTACTCCAGCGCCACCTTCCCGCCGAACGAGTGGCCGAGCACGGCGGCGACGCTCACGCCCGCCTCCTCCACCATGGGCCCCAGGTCGCCCGCCGCCGCCTCGATGGTGTGCGGCCCCTCGAACCCCCGGGAATCGCCGTGCTGACGGAGATCCACGAGGAGCACGCCCCAGTCTCCCCGGGCACGGACGAGCTTCCGGGCCACGCCCGCCCAATTCCGGCCGGAGCCGTAGATGCCGTGGAGCACCAGGAGCCAGCGCTCCGGCTCGGAGTCCGGCGTCACGGGATCGTAGGAGAGGATGGGCACGGCAGCGTCTTTCGTCTTCGTGACTCGTCTTCGTACTCCTGGCGCGGCCACCGTGCAAGGGCCGGACCACCAACCCTCGTACCACCCCCTCGCC
>CAYQCY010000001.1:0-6963 GCA_964416095.1 uncultured Gemmatimonadaceae bacterium | reverse complement strand
CCTTCCGCCTGCCGTACTCTCGCAGTATCCGAAGTCCGTGGTTATCTTGGCTGCCCGCTTCCTCTTCTCGGACGGACACGAACGCGATCTCCGATGACGGATCCTCGACACCGTTTCGCCACGAAAGCGATCCACGCGGGCCAGCGCCCCGATCCCACCACGGGCGCCATCATGCCCCCCATCTTCCAGACGTCGACATACGTGCAGGAAGGCCTGGGCCGGCCCCGGGCAGGGTACGAATACGCCCGGGTCTCGAACCCCACGCGGGACGCCCTGGAGGCGAACGTCGCGGCGCTGGAGGGCGGAGCCCACGGCGCGGCCTTCGCCAGCGGGCTCGCCGCCATCGAAGCCGTGGTCAAGCGCCTGTCGGCCGGCGACCACGTGATCAGCGAAGAGAACACGTACGGCGGCACCACACGCATGTTCTCCATGGTGCTGTCCCGGCTGGGCATCGAGTTCAGCTACGTGGACACGCGTGACCCCGACGCGATCCGCGATGCCATGCGGCCGGAGACGAAGCTCGTCCACGTGGAGACGCCGACGAATCCCATGATGCGCATCACCGACGTGGTGGCGGCGGCCGGGGTGGCCCACGAGGGCGGAGCCCTGCTTTCCGTGGACAACACGTTCGCGACGCCGTACAACCAGCGACCGTTGGAGCTGGGCGCCGACATCGTGATCCACAGCACGACCAAGTACCTGAACGGGCACTCCGACGTGGTGGGCGGCATCGTGGTCACCGGCGACGACGAGGTGGCGGAGGAGCTCCGCTTCATGCAGAAAGCCACGGGCGGCGTACCGGGCCCCATGGACTGCTGGCTGGTGCTCCGGGGTACGAAGACGCTCCCGGTCCGGATGGAGGCCCACAACCGGAACGGCCAGCGGATCGCCGAGTTCCTGGCGGGCCATCCGCGGGTCGAGCAGGTGAACTATCCGGGGCTGGCCTCGCATCCCCAGCATGCGCTGGCAGCGAAACAGATGTCCGGCTTCACCGGGATGCTCAGCATGGAGCTCGGCTCTGCGGAGCGGGCGAAGAAGGTGGTGGAGGGGACACGGGTCTTCTCCCTGGCCGAGAGCCTGGGCGGGGTCGAGAGCCTCATCGGGCTGCCGGCCCTCCAGACGCACGCGGCCGTCCCGCCGGAGCGGCGGGTCGCCATGGGCATCACGGATGGCCTGGTTCGACTCTCCGTAGGCATCGAGGACGTGGAGGACCTCATGGAGGACCTCGACCAGGCGCTGGCCGCGGCCTGAGCCATGGTCACGCACGCCGTCGAAGCCGTCGGCCGCCGGACCCGGGAGTTCGGCTGGAACTGGGGCGGGCGCATCCGCTTCATCGGGGCCATCGTCCGGGCGGCGCTCCATTATCCGAAGACGATCCGCAGCCTCGGGCTCCGGGTCATCGTGAACCAGATCCGGTTCACCGCCGTCCAGGCCATCCCGTTCCTCCTGACCATGGCCCTGGTCATCGGCGTCGTGGTCATCATCCAGACGAACGCCCAGGCCGAACGGCTGGGCTTCTCGCAGATCCTGGGCACGATCCTGGTCACCGTGGTGGTCCGGGAGCTGGGTCCACTGCTCACGGCCGTCGTCGTCATCGGACGGTCCGGTACCGCCATCGCGGCCGAGCTCGCCACCAACGGCGTGCTCCGGGAGACGGAGGCCATGGAGTCCATGGGCGTGGACCCGCTCCAGTACCTGGTGTTTCCCCGGGTCGCCGGGGCCGCCATCTCCGTGGCCATCCTGGCCCTGTTCTTCGACGTCATCGCGCTGGTGGGCGGAACGCTGTTCGCCAAGATGCTCGTGGACGTCTCCATCGCCGATGTCATGGCCTCGATCCGGGCCGCCGCCCACCCGGGCGACGTCTGGCTGACCATCGTCAAGGGCGCCGTGTTCGGCATCGGCATCGCCACGCTGAGCGCGTACGAGGGGCTCCTGGGCGGCCGCAAGCCCACGGACATCCCGCAGTGCGTGACCCGTGGCGTGGTGGCGTCCCTGCTCTTCGTGTTCCTGGTCTCCACGTCGTTCTCGCTCCTCTTCTGGCTGGTGCTCAACCAGTGAGCGAGCCCGCCGTGGTCTTCCGGGACGTGGTGTCCGCCGGGGCGCCGGACTGGCCGGGGCCGTTGAGCTTCGAGGTTCCGGAAGGGGCGTTCTGCGTCGTCCGCACCTCCATCGCACTGTCCACGGAGTTGACGCGGTTGTGCGTGGGGCTCCGGGAACCGGCCTCGGGGACCGTGACCACGCTGGGCATCGAGCCGGGCAAGCTGGACCGCTGGCAAGCACAGGCGTTCCGCCGACGCCTGGGCGTGGGCTTCCACGAGCCGGCTGGCCTGGTCAGCAACCTGACGTTGCGCATGAACCTCATCGTGCCGCTCCTCTACAGCGGCGCGGCCGAGATGGACGTGGCGAGCGTACGCGCGGAGGATGCGCTTTCGGAGTGCGGGCTGGCGGCGTGGGCCGATGCGCGGCCCGCGGACCTGCCGCCGGATGTGCGCCGGGAGGCGGTGGTGGCTCGGGCCATCGTCCGGGACCCGGACCTGCTCGTGCTGGAAGAGCCCGTCGGCCCGCTCAGGGATGAACGGGCCAGCTGGCTTCTTTCCCGTTGCCGTGAACGGGCGGGGACCGGCATCATGACCACCACGGAGCGGGACAGCATCATCTACGAATTCGCCGACATGATCCTCCTCCTCGACGACAAGGGACTCGAGATCACCTACCATGAAGTGGGAACGAACTGACTTCGTCGTAGGCTCCGTCGTGGTGGCGGCGGTGGTGATCGCCCTGGGGAGCTTCCTCTGGCTGTCACCGGCCCTCTCCGCCCGAACGTACCCGCTGTACACGTTCTTCGACCGGATCGACGGGCTGAACAGCGGCGCCAACGTGGTCCTCCAGGGCTACAGCGTGGGCCAGGTCGGCGTCATCGAGCCACAGCTGGACGCCGGCGGCAACATGCGGTTCCGGGTCCAGATGAACCTCCAGTACCGCCTGGCATCCGGCGACAGCCTCTTCCTGCCCCAGGGCACGCGGGCGCGCCTCATGCCACCGGCCGTCATCGGCAACGGGTTCATCATGCTGGAGCCGCCGGACGGGCCCGCGCCCCGGCTCGAGCCAGGCAGCACGGTGCCCGGGACCCGGGCCACCGCCGTCCTGGAACAGGTCCAGGGGATCACGGACGAGCTGACCGCCGAGGTGGTGGAGACCCTGCGCACGACCCGCTCCCTCATGGACACGCTCACGCTGGTCGCGGGCCAGGCGACGCTGGCCATGGGCCACACGAATCGACTCATGAGCACCACGACGGAGCGGCTGCCCTCGATCCTGGCGGGCTTGGAGAGCCAGCTCGCCACCGCCGAGGCCCTGACCCGGGATCTCCGCGAGCAGGTCAACACCTTGGCGCCCGCCGCCGCCGCCAGCATCGACACGGCCACGGCGCTGCTGTCCGACTCGCGGCGCCTCGTGGTGGAGATGAACCAGCTCCTCTCCGCCAGCGAGCCGGAGATGACCGGCATCCTGGCGAACCTGGACACCACGATGCTGCTGCTCCAGCACTTCGTCCGGCAGGTGTCGCGGCGGCCGTACCGCATGCTCACCGGCGTGAAGCCGCCCCCGGGGCTGGATCCGCCGCCGCCGGGGCCGCCGGTGGACACCGCCACCGCTGAAACCGCCGGCGCCCCACCGCCGTAGGGCGGCACAGACTTCAAGGACCGGGAGCGCCATCCATGCCCGACGACATCCAGCAGGGACGCCCGCGCGTCATCCTCGGCGACATCAACGCCGACACCTGGGAGCACCCGGCGGACCGGGCGGCCCTGGCCGCGCTCCGTCGGCTCCCCGGCTTCGACGAGGTGCTCAAGAAGCTGTTCGGACTCTTCGGCGAGAAGCCCGTGCGCCTGGCCTTCCAGGCCAACGCGGTCAAGGTCTCCGAAAACCAGTTCCCGGAGATCCACGCCCACTACCTGGAGATGCTCCACACCCTCGACTCGCCGGAGCATTACCCGCTCTTCATCTCCCAGACCCCCATCGTCAACGCCGGCGCTTACGGGATGAACGAGCCGTTCATCGTCCTGAACAGCGGCAGCATCCGGCTCCTGGATGACGACGACGAGCTCCGCTTCCTGCTGGGACACGAGCTGGGCCACATCATGTCCGGCCACGTTCTCTACCGGACCATGCTCGTGCTCCTGCTCCGCCTCGCGAGCCTCGGCTACCCCATCGTCGGCCTCGCCGCCCGCGCCGTCCTGCTCGGACTCCTGGAATGGAGCCGCAAGGCCGAGCTGTCCGCCGACCGGGCCGGCCTGCTGGCCGTGCAGAGCACCGACGCCTCGCTCTGGGCCTTCCTCAAGATGGCCGGCGGCGGAACCCACGAGGAGTCGGACCTGAACGAGTTCCTGGTCCAGGCCGATGAATACCGGAAAGGCGGCGACGTGGCCGACGCCGTCTTCAAGGTCCTGAACCTGCTGGGCATGACCCACCCCTTCCACACGCTCCGGGCCGCGGAGCTCCGGGACTGGATCGAGGCCGGCGACTACGACCGGGTGCTGCGGGGCGAGTACCGCCGCCGCACCGACGAACGGCGCCCCTACGCCGAGGACCTCGCCGAAGCCGCCCGTGCCTACAAGGAAGAGGCGTCCGACCTCATGAAAGAGCTCCGGGACGCCGCGCTGAAGATGCGCGACCAGTTTGCCGACACCTTCCGCAAACGGTAGCTTCGTCACCCACGGACCTGGACGGTAGCGGGCGGGACCGGCGCCCAGGCGTCCGTCCCGCCCGAGCTTTCGGCTACCCGCACATCCGAGAAGCCGCGCATGCCATGAAGATCCTCATCGTCGGAAACGGTGGCCGCGAGCACGCACTCCTCTGGAAGATCAAGCAGGACGCGCCGGACGCCATCTGCTACATCACGAAGGGGAACGGCGGGACCGCCGACCTCGCCAACGACCTGCCCCTGGCGCCGCACGAGACCCGGAGCATCGCCGACTGGGCCGACCAGGAGACGATGGACCTGGTCGTGATCGGACCCGAGGCCCCCCTCGCTGACGGCCTCGCCGACGTCCTGCAAGACCGGGGCATCCCCGTCTTCGGGCCGACCCGGGCCGCGACCCGCATCGAATCCTCCAAGCGGTACGCCAAGCAGCTCATGCGCAGGGTCGGCGTGCCGACGGCCGCGTTCGAGGTCTTCACCGACGCGGACGACGCGGTCCGCCACATCCGGGAACGGGGCGCGCCCATCGTCGTGAAGGCGTCCGGGCTCGCTGCGGGCAAGGGCGCCATCGTCTGTGGCACCGTGGACGAGGCGGTGGGCGCTGCCCGCGGCATGCTGCTGGACCACGAGTTCGGCGACGCCGGCAACGAGGTCGTCATCGAGGAGTGCCTGACCGGGGAGGAGCTCTCCGTCTTCGCCCTCACCGACGGCGTGGACGCCGTCTTCCTCGTGCCGTCCCAGGACCACAAGCGCATCGGCGAGGGCGACACCGGACCCAACACGGGCGGGATGGGCGCGTACGCCCCGGTGTCCATCGCCACCGACGAGCTGCTCGGGCAGGTCCGGGACCGGATCATCATGCCCACCCTCACCGCGCTCCGGGAGGAGGGCGCACCCTTTCGCGGACTCCTCTACGGCGGCCTGATGATTACCGGAGACGGCCCCCACGTCGTGGAGTTCAACGCCCGGTTCGGCGATCCGGAGACGCAGGCCGTGGTGCCGCTGCTCCGGTCCTCCCTCCTGGACATGATGCTGAGGGTGGCCCGGGGCGACGGCCTCGTCGGCTTCCAGCCGGAGTGGCGGGACGGCGCCGCGCTCACCACCGTGCTGGCGTCCGGCGGCTACCCCGGCAGCTACGAGAAGGGCAAGCCCATCCAGATCCCGCGCGATGTGCTGGAAGAGGATGACGTCTTCCTCTTCCACGCCGGCACCCGTCGCAAGGCGGGCCAGCTCACCACCGCCGGCGGCCGGGTCCTGGGCGTGACCGGCGTGGGGCCCGATATGGCGACCGCCGCCGAGCGGAGCCGCGACGCCGCCGAGCGCATCACCTTCGAGGGTCGCCAGTTCCGTCGCGACATCGGCTGGCGCGAGCTCCAGCGGCATGCCGGAGCTGCCTGAGGCCGAGACCATCGCCGCCGACCTCCGGCGCCGGCTGCCGGGCCGACGAGTCTCCGGCACCGCCGTCCGCTTCCCCGACGTGCTGGGTCCCGGTCTCGCGCCGGGGTCCCTCGCCCACGCCGTCACCGGCCGCTCCATCAGCGAGGTCGCCCGCCGGGGCAAGAACATCGTCCTCGTCCTCGATGACGAGACCCGGATCCTCGTCAACCTCGGCATGACCGGACGCCTCGTCATGAGCGACGCGCCGGCCGCGGCGGAGCTGAGCCACGTCGCCGTGCGCCTCGACCTGGACCGGGGCGCGCTCCTCTACGACGACACCCGCCGCTTCGGCCGCATCGAGGTCCTGGGACCCGACGCATGGAAGGCACGCGACCGGAACCTCGGCGCCGAGCCCCTCGCCCGCTCCTTCACCGCGAAGAAGCTGCACCGCCTGACCTCCACCTCCCGCTCACCCATCCGGAACTGGCTCCTGGACCAGAACCGGGTCGCCGGCATCGGGAACATCTACGCCAGCGAGGCCCTGTTCCGGGCACGGATCCACCCGGCACGCCCGGCGAACAGCCTGTCCGAGGACGAAGCGGCACGCCTGCACCGCGCCCTGCGGGCCGTCCTGCACGACGCCATCCGGGCCCGCGGCACCACCTTCAGCGACTACCGGGACGGGAGCGGCGAGGAAGGCGGATTCGAGCCGCAACTCCGGGCGTACGGGCGCGCCGGGGAACGGTGCGTGCGGTGCCGGTCGGGGGAGATCCAGCGCATTGTGCTGTCGAACCGGGCCGCGTTCTTCTGCCCGAAGTGCCAGGGGGATACTGCGAGTTAGGATACTGCGAGTTGGAGCACGGCGAGTTGGAGCACGGCGAGTTGGA